>JAEUKV010000131.1 GCA_016794165.1 Rhodospirillaceae bacterium | reverse complement strand
AATCATCCAGCCAAAGCCAGACAACCCAAACACCAAGCCCTACAGAAACACGCCGGCTTCGCGATAATCCTCAAGGCATCAATCCCCAAAGACCCGCCGCCCGCGTATCCCTTCTGAATATCTACAATGTCAAACAGCTGGCCCGGCGCTGGTTCAGGGCCCGCAGGGGACCCGTCGGCCGGTGGGCCGCGTCGAGGGGGCGGCTTATACCCCCGCCTTTCGGACCCTGTCAACGGCCAGTTTTAACTTTTTTTGCCAATCGGGCAGAAAGCGCCCAAAGACGCGATAACAGTACTAATATAGACATGAAATCAGGGGTTTCCAGCCCTCTCCCCGCGTCGCAACGCCTCAGCTTCACACATTCTTCAGAACTCATTGACATAATTCGGTCAGATTTCCGCGCCAGGAAGGTGCCAGCGCAGGGACCGATCTGTAGGGCGTCAAGGAAACAACACCTGCCCCGGAACCTTTCCGACACCTGTGATTCACCATATAATCTTTTGATCTCTATGGGAATTTTGAGTTGACAAGAGTCCGGTCAGACAGGCAAGGTCAGAATCGCTTGCATTGTTGCGCATCGCGAGTCCCGGGGGAAAACGACAATTGGGACGGGTGCCAGTGATCAGGAATCCACTATCACGCTTAGGTTTTCGGTGACAATTTTGCATAAGCCGCACACGCAGGTTTGGGGCACGCTCCGGCGCTATTTGACTTATACAACCGCCGGTATCGCCGTCATGGGCGGCGTTGGCGCGTTCGAATCGCATCGCCCCGCCAGCATCTCGGCGGCCGACGCGGCTGCACTCATCAGCGAATTCTCCGGCACACAGGCTGTCGCTGCCGGCTTCGCCTCCCTGGGCACGCTCAGCAGCGACGAAACCCTGCCCGTTTGGGCGCAGCGCATGCCGACCGACACGCAGACCTACACCGTCGCGGCGGCCGAGGGAACGGTGTCGCCGATGCCGCTCGTGGCGGCACCAGCTCTTGCCGCGCTCTCACCAGGCAGCGCCCTGGAAGCCGCGATCGCGACACCCACGAACAACACCGAACTCATCGTCACGCCAAGCTTCACGCAACTCTCAGCGACTTCCGGCCCGGCGCTCCAGCAGCAGGACCAGCTTATCACGACTGAGCACATGGCCGCGCAGTTCGGCATGGAAACCGGCAAGCGCGATTGGGATGCGGACGATACCTTCCTGCAAGCTGCGAGCCGCGAAATTCAGAAGGTCATCGAGGTACAGCCGGGCGACACGCTCTTTGGCGTGCTGGTCGATGCGGGCCTGTCGCAGGAAGAAGCGACCAGCGCCGTTGGCGCCCTTGCCGATGTTTTCTCGCCGCGCAGCCTGAAAGCCGGGCAGGAAATCACGCTCAATCTGGCAACTGGCGGCACCGCCGCCGCGGCCGACCAGGCACAACTCGTCAGCCTCAGCCTCGAACCATCGGTCGAGCGCGACGTCACGGTCACCCGCGATGCCCAAGGCGCCCTCGTCGCCGAGGCCGTCGACAAGCCGCTCACCGAAACGCGCGCGCGCGCCGCCGGGATCATTACCTATTCGCTTTACGATGCCGCGATGAAGGCCGGCCTGCCCAGCTCGGTGATCGCCGATGTCATCAAGGCCTATTCCTACGACGTCGACTTCCAGCGCGATATCCAGGAAGGCGACAGCTTCGAAATCGTTTACGAGCGCTTCGAGAACGCCGACGGCGAGCTCGCGCGCACCGGGCAGATGCTGTATGCGATGCTCAATACCAGCGGGGTAGCACACCCGATTTACTGGTTCGAGCGCGACGGCGATGGCGAATTCTTCACCCCGAAGGGCGAGGCGGTCCGCAAGAACCTGCTGGCGACGCCGATCGACGGCGCCCGCATCACCTCAGGCTTCGGTCAACGCAAGCACCCGATCCTTGGCTATACCAAGATGCACAAGGGGATGGATTTTGGCGCCCCCACCGGCACGCCGATCTATGCCGCCGGCAATGGCACGGTGGTCGAAATCGGCAAGAAGGGCGCCTATGGCAATTACATTCGGCTGAAGCATAACGGCACCTATCAGACCGCCTATGCTCATGCCAGCAAGTTCGCCAAGGGATTGAAGAAGGGCGATAAGGTCAAGCAGGGCCAGGTGATCGCCTATGTCGGCACCACCGGTCGCTCGACCGGCCCGCATTTGCACTTCGAAGTGCTGGAAGCCGGCGTTCAGATCAATCCGAAGAAGATCAAATCCACTGGCGGCGACAAGCTCGCCGGCAAGGATCTGAAGACCTTCAAGGCGCTGGTCGCGGCGATCGATGCCGAGCGGCAATTGCTGCGCAATGTGGTCGAAATCGCCGAAACGCCGGGGGCTGCGCCACTGGATTGCAGCACCGATCAGGGCTGCGAGAACTGACCCAGGCCATACGTCGCTCGCACGGCCTATCCCGCCCGGCGAAAGGTCAGGTTGATCCGCTGTACCCCCAGAGGGGAAGTGGCATCCGCCCGCAACGGCAGCACGCCGTGATAGCGTAGCCGCGCCGGCCCACCCCAAACCACGACATCACCATGACGGAGCGGCAGTCGCTGGGGCTTGTCCTCGCGACGCAGGCCACCGAAGAGAAAGACGGCCGTCGCTCCCAACGACACCGAGACGATCGGCGCGTCGAAATCGCGTTCGTCCCTATCCTGATGCAGGGCGAGGCGCGCGCCGGGCTCATAACGATTGATCAGGCAGACGTCCGGGCTGAAACCGGCAAAGCCGGCGAGCGCGGCCGCCCTGGCTGCCAGGTCGGCAAACGCCGGCGGCATCTCTGGCCACGGCCTGCCGCTCCCGGGATCCGTCGCAGCATAACGGTAACCCGACCGGTCCGACACCCAGCCGAGCGTGCCGCAATTGGTCATCGCCACCGACATGCGAAAACCGCCCCTTGTGACCATATGGCGAAAGGGGGCGTCATGGGTGATCAAGGTCAGTGCGGCAAGGATTCGGGGCTCGTCCGGGAGGGCAAACGCCCGCAACAATATGGCTCCGGGGCCAAGCTCCCGGTGCCCCACCCCATCCGCCGGGGCGAGCGGGAACAAATCCGAGGTCACGCGCTCCTCAGTCGACATGCCACCGCCCCGCCGGTCGCCGCCATTTCTCTGATAAGCCGAATTGATAAGGACATCCGCCGCTTCGATTTGACGTGACGCCGGCCATCCTTAGGATACGGTCCGACAAACTATCTCCATCCAGCCCTCACCCCACCCGCACAGGTCCACCTGCACAGGTCCCACTCAGATGCCACGACTTTTTCTGCTGATCTCGCAGCGGCTGCACAATGCCGGCCTTGTCATGTTGGCTGTGGGCGTCCTGGCCCTCATCGCGCATCTGTCGTCCGAACCCTTGCTGATGGCACCGTTCGCGCCCTCGATTCTGGTCATTCTGACCCAGCCGCGCAACCCCAACACCGCACCCAACGTGCTGATCGCCGCCTATGTCGTGGCCACGGTCATCGCCGTCTTGCTGAAAGAGGTCCTGCCAATGGAGTGGTGGAGCGTTGCCATCGCCACCGGCGGCGCCATGCTGGCACTCGAGGTTCTGGACATCCTTCACCCGCCCGCGGTCGCCATGCCGATCCTGGTGATGTTAGGCACTGGCGAGTTTCCACTGGCAGCATTCACCACGGGCGTGGTGGCGCTTGCCGTCCTGTCGTTCATCGGCCAGCGTCTGCCGCGCCGTGCGACGGCACCGGCGATACGGGCAACACCGCCGGCACCCGCCGAGTAACAGAAATCAGGCCGCGACCTTCGCGATCTTCTCGCCGCCGATAGTAAGCCCGTCGCTATCAGCCGAGACGAGGATGGTCTCCCCTGGCTTGAAACGACCCTCAAGGATCATGGTCGCCAGAGGGTTCTGCAGCGAGCGCTGAATAACGCGCTTCAGCGGCCGCGCGCCATAGACCGGGTCGTAGCCAGCCTCCGCCAGCCAAACCTTCGCCGGCTCGTCGACTTGCAGCTCGAGCTTGCGTTCGGCCAGCAGCGCTTCGAGGCGCTGCAACTGTATGCTGACGATTCCGGTCATGTGCTGGCGGCTCAATCGATGGAACAGAATCACCTCATCCAGGCGGTTGAGGAACTCCGGCCGAAAGGCCTGACGGACCACGGCCATCACCTGGTCGCGGACCGCACCCGAATCCTCGTCTTCGCCCAGACCGGCCAAGTATTCGCTGCCGAGATTGGAAGTGAGGATGATAATCGTATTCTTGAAATCGACCGTGCGTCCCTGGCCATCCGTCAGGCGCCCATCATCGAGCACCTGAAGCAGCACGTTGAAGACATCGGGATGTGCCTTCTCGACCTCGTCGAACAGCACCACCTGATAGGGGCGACGGCGCACGGCTTCGGTCAGGACACCGCCTTCGTCATAACCGACATAGCCCGGAGGTGCGCCGATGAGCCGCGAAACGGCGTGCTTCTCCATGAATTCCGACATGTCGATGCGAACCATCGCCTGGTCGTCGTCGAACAGAAAGCTCGCCAGCGACTTGCAGAGTTCGGTCTTGCCGACACCGGTTGGTCCCAGCATGAGGAAGGAACCGATCGGCCGGTTGGGATCCTGCAATCCGGCGCGGGCGCGCCGCACCGCGTTGGCAACCGCGGTCACCGCCTCTTCCTGGCCGATCACCCTAGCACCCAGAGCCTCTTCCATCTTCAGAAGCTTGTCGCGCTCGCCGGTGAGCATCTTGTCGACCGGGATGCCGGTCCAGCGCGAGACCACTCCGGCGATGTCCTCTTCCTTCACCACCTCGTTCAGCATGCGATTCTCGGCAGCTTCCTCGGCCTTTTCCAGTCGCTGCTGCAACTCCGGGATGATCGAGTAGGTCAACTCGCCAGCGCGGGCGAAATCGCCCCCGCGCTGTGCCTGCTCGACTTCGATCTTGGCATGATCGATCTGTTCCTTGAGTTTCTGGGCATCGTCGATCTTCTGCTTCTCTGCACGCCACATGGTCGTGAGCGAGCGTGACTTCGCTTCCAGCGACTCGATTTCCTCGATCAGATGCTGAAGGCGTTCCTTGGAAGCGGCATCGGTCTCCTTTTTGAGCGCCTCGCGCTCGACCTTCAGCTGAATGAGCTTGCGGTCGACCTCGTCGATCTCTTCCGGCTTCGACTCCACTTCCATGCGCAGACGCGAGGCCGCCTCATCCACCAGGTCGATGGCCTTGTCGGGCAGGAACCGGTCGGTGATGTAGCGGTTCGAGAGAGTGGCCGCGGCCACGATCGCGGCATCGGTGATGCGCACGCCGTGATGCAACTCGTACTTTTCCTTGAGGCCGCGCAGGATCGAGATCGTGTCGGCAACACTGGGCTCGGCCACGAAGACCGGTTGGAAACGCCGCGCCAACGCCGCATCCTTCTCGATGTGTTTGCGGAACTCGTCGAGGGTCGTGGCACCCACACAATGCAGCTCGCCGCGCGCCAAAGCCGGCTTGAGCATGTTCGAGGCGTCCATGGTGCCTTCCGCCTTGCCGGCACCGACCAGCGTGTGCAATTCGTCGATGAAAAGGATGATCTCGCCAGCAGCCGCGGCGATCTCCTGCAGGACGGCCTTCAGGCGCTCTTCGAACTCGCCGCGATACTTCGCGCCGGCGATCAGCGCCCCGAGATCGAGCGACATCAGCTTGCGATTCTTGAGCCCTTCCGGCACGTCGCCATTGGCGATGCGGAGGGCGAGCCCTTCGATGATCGCCGTCTTGCCGACGCCGGGTTCGCCGATGAGAACCGGGTTGTTCTTGGTGCGGCGGGACAGCACCTGGATCGTGCGCCGAATCTCCTCGTCGCGACCGATTACCGGATCGAGCTTGCCGTCGCGTGCCGCCTGGGTGAAATCGCGCGCATATTTCTTCAATGCATCGAAGCCCTGCTCGGCATTGGCGCTGTCGGCCGTGCGGCCCTTGCGAAGATCGTTGATCGCCTGGTTGAGCTTCTGCGGCACCAGGCCCGCCTCCTTGAGCACCTTGCCGGCGGTCGTCTCCATCGCCATGGCAAGTGCCAGCAAAAGCCGCTCCACGGTGACATAGCCGTCACCGGCCTTACCGGCCAGTTCCTCCGCCTGGGACAACACTCGCGCCAGTTCCGGTGACATGTAGACCTGACCGGCGCCACTGCCCTCGACCTTGGGCAACTTCGCGATCTCGCGCTCGATTGCTGCCTGGGCACGTGCCGAGTCGGCGCCAGCTGCCTGCATCAGGTTGGCCGCCATGCCTTCCTTGTCGTCGAGCAGCGTCTTGAGGAGATGCTCTGGGCTAAGGCGCTGATGGCCAGAGCGCAGTGCCAGCGTCTGGGCAGCCTGAAGGAACCCACGCGAGCGTTCGGTGAA
>JAEUKV010000118.1 GCA_016794165.1 Rhodospirillaceae bacterium | reverse complement strand
GGCCTGGAGCCGTTCGGTCAGGATCGTCGGTGTCGGCATGGGTCCCCGGTCTTGGCTGGCTGGCGGTGTTAGGCGCTGCCAGCCGAGTAGCCTTTAGCCAAGACGGGGTCAAGGCCGCTGGCCGGCATGAATCCGCTGCGTCCTCAAGCGCGCTTGATCCTTCTGGCCACAATCGGCACACTCCGCCCGGGTTTTACTCAAACATACGGGAATTCAGGTAGTTAGCATGGGAACAGGATTGTGGCGACGGGCTTCCCTGTCGCTGTTGCGGGCGATCGATCCGGCGCGGGCGGCTGGCATCAAGCTCGCCAGCAAGATCGACTGGGCGGGCGCCAGGCCCGGTCGTCCCACCGTCCTGTGCCTGGAGCGCAGCCAGTTCATCAAGGATATCGAGGAATTGCGGCGGTTCACCGACCTCAATTGGGTCACCCTCAACGCCGTCAAGCTGAAGCAGACGCAGGAGCGCTGGGTCCCGGAAGACGACCGGCAGCAGGGCTATTTCTCGACCTGGCTCAAGGAGGCGCGCTGCAGCCATATCCGCCCAACCCTCGAGAAGTTCGCCATCGCCCTCATCGAGGAGGCGCAGCGCCACATGCCGATCGATGCGGTGGCCACCGCCAATATCGACTATTGGCAGGACGAGGCCATGAAGCTCGCCTGCGGCAGGCTCGGCATTCCCTTCCTGGTGCTGTGCCGCGAGAACTACACGATTCCCTGGACCGTGCCCTGGATGCATGAGCATCTTCAAAAGGCGCGCTTCCATTTCGACGGCGCCGGCCTCGCCGTGTTCAGCCAGGCGACCAAGGATGCCTTCGCCCCCGGTTTCGAGAACCCGGACGACATCTGGGTCACCGGCGCGCCGCGCTATGACCGCTGGCTGCATCTCGCGCCGCTGAGCGATGCCGAGAAGAGCCATCTCAGCCTCATTACCTTCAACGATCCCGGCTACATGGCGACCAACACCTTCCTCGAAGTGGCGGAGATCTTTGAGCGCGTGGCGCGGGCGGAAGATCGACCCGGCCTCACCTGGCTGGTCAAGTGCAAGAAGCGGGGCGACCGGGACGAAGTGCTGGAACGGGTCGGCTCACTCGACGGTTCGCCGCTGCATTTCGAGTACGACACGCCGCTCTTCGAGCTCTATCCGCGCTCGCGCATCGTCATCGGCTACAATTCGCTGGCCCTCATCGAGGCGATGCTGACCGATGCGCCGGTGGTGGTGCCCTGCTGGGGCGAAACCAGGGCACCGCGCAAGGATCTCCTCCTCGACTACAACGATCCGCTGACACGCCGCGTCGTCACCTTCGCCGAGACACCGGAAGCCTTCGCCGAGCTGCTCGCGCGGGCGGCGCGGGGCGAAAGACTGCTCACCGGCACGCCCGACGACCGGCGCGCCCTGTTCCAGGCGCATCTTCACTTTCCCGGTCTCGACGGCGGCCCCGCCACCGCCTCGGCGGCGACCGAAGCCTTCGTGCGGCACTATGTCGAGAAGGCCCACAAGGCAAGGGCCGCCTAGACGCGGACGTGGAAGCCCTGCTGCTTCAAGTAGCGCTTGGCTTCCTTGGGGGTCTGTTCGGTGAAGTGGAAGATGCTGGCGGCGGCGATCGCATCGGCCTTGCCGTCGCGCAGCACGTCGGCCATGTGCTGGTAGCTGCCACAACCGCCCGAGGCGATCACCGGAATCCTGACCGCATCCACCACTGCGCGCGTGAGGGGAATATCGTAGCCGGTGAAGGTGCCGTCGCGATCGACCGAGGTCAGCAGGATTTCGCCCGCCCCCATGGCCTCGGCTTCCTTCGCCCATTCGACCGGCTCGCGTCCGGTGGGTTGCTTGCCGCAATGGCTCATCACCTCGGCCCTGCCATCCGCATGGCGCAGGACGTCGATCGAAACAACGATGCATTGCGAGCCATAGCGCAAGGCGCCGTCGCGGATCAGTTCCGGCCGCGCCAGCGCCGCCGTGTTGACCGCGACCTTGTCGGCGCCGACGGCCAGCAATTCGCCGATATGATCCGGGTTGCGCACGCCGCCACCCACCGTCATCGGCATGAAGCATTCGTCGGCCAGTTCGTCCACCTGGGCGAAATCCGGCGCACGGCCATCGGGGGTGGCGCGAATGTCGAGGAAGACCAGTTCGTCCACCTCGCGCATGTTGTAGACCTTGATCGCCTGCAGGGCGCTGCCGGTCCGGCGCCAGGAATCGAAGCCGACGCCCTTGACCAGTCCCACATCGCGGAACAGCAGGGTCGGCATGACGCGGATCTTGACGGTCATACTCGCGGGGCCCCTCGTCAGATCGCCAGGAAATTGCGCAGCAGCTGGAAGCCGGCCTTCTGGCTCTTTTCCGGATGGAATTGCACCCCCATCAGGTGATCGCGCTGCACCGCCGCGGCAAAGCCGCCGTAAGAGGGACAGGTCGCCAGGATATCGGCCGGCGCGCAGTCGTAGAAATAGGAGTGCACGAAATAGAAGTCGGCGCCGTCCGGCAGGTTGCGCCATAGCGCGGCGCCGGCCCTGGGATGGGTCTCGTTCCAGCCCATATGCGGAATCCGCTCGCCGGCCTGGGTCGATTTCAGCGGCGCGATTTCGCCGGGGATAAGATCGAGGCCCTCGGTCATGCCGAATTCATGGCTGCGCGAGGCCATCAACTGCATGCCGAGGCAAATGCCGAGAAACGGAATCTGACGCCGGGCCAGCAGGTTGCGCAGCCCCGCCACGAGACCCTTTTCGTTCATTGCCTGCATCGCCGCCGCGAACGACCCGACACCCGGCAGGATCACCCGATCGGCTTCCTCGACCACGCGCGGATCGTCGGTGACATTCGGCTTGCCGCCGCAATCCTCGACCGCGCGCCGGATCGAATCGAGATTGCAGACACCGGAATTGACGATGACGACGCCGGACATCGCTCGGTCGGTCTCCCCCTCGTGGATCAGCCGTTGTCGATATGCAGCTTCTGCAGATTGCCGAAGCGGTCCTTGATCAGTTTGCCCTGGTTATCGCACTTGAACAGCTTCTTGTTGGTCCAGCGGTCGCAGATCTCGATGAACTCCTCGACCGGCATGTCGAGCGGGGCGAGAATGTCATCGATCTTCTTGCCGAGATAGGTCCAGGGGAACTTGCCGTCGTGGCGCTTGACCAGTTCGAGCCCGTCGCGGCGCGTCAGCCGGCCGCGACGGATATGATTGCAGGCGATATCGGTGGCGCGGCCGAAACCGTATTTCAGGAACTTGAAATAATCGTGCAGGCCCATCTGGTGGTTGTCCAGATTCTCGTAATTGGCCAACGCGCCCTCCACCATGGTGGGGAAGGTCTCGAAGCCATAGCCCTGGGCGAACAATGCGTTGCGGTAGCCGTCCCAGGGGAAATAGTAGCCGAGGAAGATGCCGGTG
The DNA here is from genome assembly GCA_016794165.1 of Rhodospirillaceae bacterium. GTDB lineage: Bacteria > Pseudomonadota > Alphaproteobacteria > Dongiales > Dongiaceae > Dongia. The sequence goes on along the minus strand of JAEUKV010000118.1, from coordinate 863 downwards.
ACGCCGACCCGGGCCAGTTCGTCGTCCGAAGGATAGGTGTACTGGATCATGTCGCGCTGGGTGACGCCGATCTGGCCGACAATGTCCGAGACGCGCAGGCCGAGCAACCCGCCGAATTCCTCCAGCCAGCGCCGGTCGAGCACGTTCTTCTGCGTCGAGGCGGCCGGTCCGCCATATTCGTGCTGCGGGTTCTCGCCCCAGACGATGAGGCGGATGTTGTGCTGCACGGCGACCCGCACCGGGATCGTGAAGATGGTGACATGTTCCGGCCAGGAAATGTCGCCCACCGTTTCGAGGGTGAAGCGGTTGATGCGCCGGCGCACCACCGGATTCGTCGTGACCTCGATATAGTCGACGCCGAGCTGTTTGATATTCTCGATGTTGCGCCGGCCGATATCGGAAAGATCGTCCGTGGTGGCAGTCACGCAAAGCGGGTTCATGCCGACCTCGAGCAGGCGCAACAGCTGATAGGTGCTGTCCTTGCCGCCGGAGACCGGCACCAGGCAATCGTAATTGTCGCCGTTCTTGCTGCGATAGGTCTCGACCACGCGCAGGAACTCGTCCTTGCGCTGATCCCAGTCGACCTCGGCCCGATACTGATAGTTCAGGCAGGCATTGCAAACGCCATGCGCATCGAAAGAGAGATCCGGCTTGGTCTCCGGATAGAGACAGACGGTGCAATAGCGCATGGTGGCGACCTCAGATCATTTTCTGGAGGGAAATGGCGTCGAGCCATTGCGAGTTGCTGTCGCTGGCGAAGCGGAAGCCGTCCGGGACGGCGGGGGCGCCGTCCTGGGCGAAGGAACGGCGGGCCCAATAGGCAAAGACCGGCTCGATCACGTAGCGGTCGGGAAGCTCGACGG
>JAEUKV010000102.1 GCA_016794165.1 Rhodospirillaceae bacterium | reverse complement strand
GGCTGTTCTCAAGGAAATGAATGTGGCCAGCGGTGCGCCTGCGCGCAAAGCGGCCGAGTAAGGAGAGAATTGATGAAATCCGTTTCGGTCAACGGCAGGACCTATGCCGCGCCGCAGGAGCCCATCGTTGTGGTCTGTGTCGACGGGTGCGAGCCAGCTTATCTCGAGGAGGCCCTCAAGGCCGGGGCGATGCCCTGGCTGCAGGGTGCCATCGCCCAGGGTGCCAATCTCATCGGCGACTGCGTGGTGCCGAGCTTCACCAACCCCAACAATCTTTCCATCGTCACCGGCGCACCCCCCTCGGTCCACGGCATCTGCGGCAACTACCTCTATGACCGCGAAAGCGGGCAGGAGGTGATGATGAACGATCCGAAGTTCCTGCGCGCCGAAACCATCCTCGCGGCATTTGCCAGGGAAGGTGCCAAGGTCGCGGTGGTGACCGCCAAGGACAAGCTGCGCCTGCTGCTGGGCAAGGGCCTCAAGGGCATCTGCTTCTCGGCCGAAAAGGCCGACCAGACCACCAAGGCCGAACACGGCATCGACAACGCGCTGGCCTTCGTCGGGCGGCCGCTGCCTTCGGTCTACAGCGCGGATCTCTCGGAATTCGTCTTCGCTGCCGGTGTCAAGCTGATGGCGACCGAACATCCTGACATCATGTATCTCTCGACCACCGACTACATCCAGCACAAGCATGCGCCGGGCACCCCGGTCGCCAACGATTTCTACCGCATGATGGACGGGTATCTCGGCGAGCTGGAGGCCATGGGCTGCACCATCGTCTTTACCGCCGATCACGGCATGAACGACAAGCACGGCGCCGACGGCCAGCCCCAGGTGATCTATCTCCAGGACCTGCTCGATGAGTGGATCGGGCAGGCCAGGGCACGGGTCATCCTGCCCATCACCGATCCTTACGTCGTTCATCATGGCGCGCTTGGCTCCTTTGCCACCATCTACCTGCCCGACGATGTCGACCAGGCGGCGCTCATTGCCCGCATGGCAGCACTTCCCGGTATGGAGCTGGTGGTCACCCGTGTCGAGGGCTGCCGCCGCTTCGAACTGCCGGAGGACCGCGTCGGCGATTTGATCGCGGTTTCGACCAGGAACTTCGCCATCGGCACCTCGGTCTCGAAGCACGACCTTTCCGGCCTCACCGTGCCGCTGCGCTCACATGGCGGCATGACCGAGCAGCAGGTGCCGGTGATCGTCAATCGCAAGCTGAAGGCGCTTCCGGCCGGCTATCGCCTGCGGAATTTCAGCGCCTTCGATCTTGCCTGCAACTACGCCATTCCCGCGGCCACGCCGCAGCGGAAAGCCATCTGAAGGATCAGCGTCATGGGTATCCTGCGTAAAGAAAAGATGCGGACTGTCAGCGCCACCACGGCCGGCGACCGCCATTTCGAGGTGTTCAATCCCTACACCAACGAAGTGATCGGCACCTGCCCGAAAGCCAGCCTCGATGACATCGCGGCGGCCTTCAGGACCGCCAAGGAGTTCAAAGCGGCGCTGAGCCGGGCCGAACGCAGCCAGATTCTCAGGAAGACGGCGGACATCCTGGTCAGCCGGCGCCAGGAGATCGCAGAACTGATCACCGCGGAATCCGGTCTCTGCCTCAAGGATTCGACCTATGAGGTTGGCCGCGCCTATGACGTCTTCCATCTCGCCTCCACCATCGTCATCAGGGACGATGGCGAGATCTTCTCCTGCGATATCACGCCCCATGGCAAGAAGCGGCGCATCTATACCCAGCGCGATCCGCTGCTGGGCGCCATTTCCGCGATCACGCCCTTCAACCATCCGCTCAATCAGGTAGCGCACAAGGTGGCACCCGCCATCGCCACCAACAGCCGCATGGTGCTGAAGCCCTCGGAGAAGACGCCGCTCACGGCGCTGGTCCTCGCCGATGTGCTCTACGAGGCCGGCCTGCCCAGGGAGATGTTCCAGGTGGTGACGGGCGATCCGCGCGAGATCGCCGATGCCATGCTGACCGATCCCAATGTCGATCTCATCACCTTCACCGGCGGCGTCTCGGTCGGCAAGTACATCTCGCAAACCATGGGCTATCGGCGCGCCGTCCTGGAACTGGGCGGCAACGATCCGCTGATCGTGATGGAGGACGCCGATCTCGAGGAAGCAGCGACGCTGGCGGTAGCCGGCTCCTACAAGAATTCCGGCCAGCGCTGCACGGCGGTGAAGCGCATGATCGTGGTGGAGAAGGTGGCTGACCGTTTTGTCGAGCTACTGCTCGAAAAGACGAAGAAGATCAAATACGGCGATCCCATGGACCCCGAGACCGACATGGGCACGGTGATCGACGAGGCGTCGGCCAAATACTGCGAAGACAAGGTCAACGACGCCGTGACGCACGGCGCCAAGCTGCTCTACGGCAACATCCGCAAGGGGGCACTTTATTCGCCCACCGTGGTCGATCATGTACCTTATGACTGCGACCTGGTGCGGGTGGAGACATTCGGTCCGGTTTCGCCGGTCATCCGGGTCAAGGATATCGACGAGGCGATCCGCGTCTCCAACTCTACGGCCTACGGCCTTTCGTCGGGCGTCTGCACCAACCGGCTCGACTACGTCACCCGTTTCGTCAAGGAGCTTGAGGTGGGTACGGTCAATGTGCGCGAGGTGCCGGGCTACCGCATCGAGATGTCGCCCTTCGGCGGCATCAAGGATTCCGGCCTCGGCTACAAGGAAGGTGTCATCGAGGCGATGAAGTGCTTCACCAATGTGAAGACCTACTCGCTGCCCTGGTGACGTATGCGTTCGATCACCCGCGATCAAACAGGAACGCGCCCGACATCGCCGTCTGGCGCGTCTTTCTGCCTTGGACCCATGAACCTGTTCCGTGCTCGATTTTTCTAGGAACCTCCAATCGATTGAGGTCGACATGATCCGCAGCCTGTCATCTTCCGGAGCGACGCTCGCAATTTCCTGGACGGCCGGTGGCCAGTCGGACTTTCCTGCCATCTGGCTGCGCGACAATTGCCGCTGCGCCGAGTGCCGCCATCCGGGCAATGGCCAGCGCCTTTATGAAATCACCGATCTTCCCGCCGACATCGCGATTGCCGGGGCGGTGCTGGAAGACGGTCGGGTACGGATCACCTGGTCCCCGGGCGGTCATGTTTCCCACTTCGCGGCTGCCTGGCTGGCCGATCACGACCTCGCCCCGGCGGCGCGGCGGGCGCGCAAGCGCCACATCACCCATTGGACGAAATCCATCGACGGCGCCATGCCGGTCGGCGATTGGCGCCAGATCCTCGCCGATCCGCGCGCCGAGCTCACCTTCCTCGACGCCTATCACGCCCACGGCTTCGGTCTCATCCGCAACTCCCCGACCGCGCCCGGCACGGTGCTGGAGATCGGCAATCGGCTGGGCTTCGTGCGCGTCACGAATTACGGCGCCTTGTTCGATGTGAGGTCGGTCGCGAACCCGACCAATCTTGCCTACACGCCGATCGGCCTCGGCGTGCATTCCGACAATCCCTACCGCGACCCGACGCCAGGCATCCAGTTGCTGCACTGCCTGGAATCGACCGCGCCCGGGGGCGACACATTGCTGGTCGACGGCTTTCATGCTGCGGAGATCTTGCGCCGCGAAGACGGGGGTGCCTTCGACCTGCTGACGCGCATTCCGGTCAATTTCCGCTTCCAATCGGCGGATGCCGATCTGATGGCGCGGCAGACCCTCATCTCGGTCGACGAGGATGGCGAGATCGTCGGCGTGCATTTCAACAACCGCTCGCTCGACTGGCTGGATGCGCCGGCGGAGATCGTCGGGTCCTGGTTCGCAGCCTATCGCAAATTGGCCGAGATCCTGCACCGGCCGGAAGGCGAACTGATCTTCCGCCTGGAACCCGGCGATTGCGTGGTCATGCAGAACGACCGGGCCCTTCATGGCCGCACCGCCTTCGATCCGACCAAAGGCAGCCGGCATCTCCAGGGCGCCTATGTCGACAAGGACGGGCTGGAAAGCCGGGCGCGGGTGCTGCGCCGGCAATTGGGTGAGAAGAGGGAAGTGGCGGCATGAAAGTGATGCGCGAAATTCGCCGGGCGTTCGACAAGCGCGGTCTGGAGAGTTATGGCGAGGGAGTGAGCCAGCTGGAGCATGCGCTGCAATGCGCCTATTGCGCCGAGCGCGACGGGGCTCAGGCGCCGCTGATCGTGGCCACCTTGCTGCACGACATCGGCCACATGCTGCATGATCTGCCGGAGGACATCGCCGATCACGGCGTCGACACCCAGCATGAGAGCCTGGGCTCGGCCTGGCTGTCGCAGTATTTCGGCCCCGAAGTCTCCGAGCCCGTGCGCCTGCACGTCCCGGCCAAGCGCTATCTCGCCACGAAGGAGAAGGGTTACCACGAATTGCTCTCCGAAGCCTCGCTCCTGTCACTGAAGCTGCAGGGTGGCCTGATGTCGGAAGCTGAGGTAAAGGCCTTCGAGCAGGAGCCCTATCACCGCGAGGGCATCCAGCTGCGCCGCTGGGACGACGAGGGTAAGATCCCGGGCTGGGATGTGCCGGACCTGGCGCATTTCGAGAAATATGTCGAGGCCTGCGCGGCGGATTAGGCCTTGCTGCAATTCGGGCAGAGGCCCTGCAGTTCGATGGTGAGGCGGCCGACCGTGAACCCGGCCGACCCCGCGCTTTTCTTCACGGCATTGGCGATGGCGGGGTCCTGGATCTCGACCGCCGCGCCGCATTTGGTGCAGATCAGGAATTGGCTGACATGGCGGTCTTCCGGATGGTCGCAGCCGATGAAGGCGTTGAGACTCTCCAGCTTGTGGATGAGGCCGTTCTCCAGCAGGAAATCGAGGGCGCGGTAGACCGTGGGTGGTGCCGCCCCGCGGTCACCTTCCCGCAGATGGTCGAGGATGGCATAGGCACCGACCGGCCGGTGGCTGTTCCAGATCAGTTCCAGCACCTTGCGGCGGATTGGCGTCAGGCGGACACCGCGCTCCTCGCACAGGCTCTCGGCACGGCTCAGCGCCTCGCTCTGGCAGTGGGTATGGTCGTGGGGCGCGGTCGCCCGTATCGCAGATTTGTTCATGATATCAACGTCTGGTGACTCGCAGTGGCGCCAGTATAGCCATTCCCGCGCAGCCGGTCCCCTTGTTAAAATATCTCAACTAAGTGTGAATTATAATTTCACAGTGTAAATAAGCGTTGACTGACTGATCGGTGGGTATATATCAGCCTTTAGCAGCTGGTTACGTGGCTGCGATAAAACCCACTTCACCAGTGTGAATAGGTCCCTGATGCACGCGTTTCCACTTTTCGTCCGGCTCGAGAACCGCCGCGTGCTTCTGGTGGGCGGCGGCGCAATGGCGGCGGCGAAGCTGCGCCTGCTGCTCTCAGCCGATGCCACTGTCACCCTGGTGGCGCCGGATCTGTCTGCCGATCTGCGGGCGTTGCTCGATGGCAAGGTCGCCTGGATCGCGCGCACCTTTCGCGCAGCGGACCTTACCGGTCACGCACTGGTCTTCAGTGCTCTTGAGGACGAAGCGGGCGATGCCGCCGTCTCGGCGGCTGCCCGCGCCGCAGGCATCCTTGTGAATGTGGTCGACCGGCCCGGGCTTTCCGATCTCGTCATGCCGGCGGTGGTCGACCGCGGCGAGATCGTGGTTGCCATCTCCACCAACGGCGCCTCGCCGGTGCTGGCGCAGCGTGTGCGCGCCGCGATCGAGGCCGCAATCCCCCATGGCATCGAAAAGCTGGTTGCGTTCGCGCGCCGTTTCCGCAGTGCCGTGCATCATCGGATCGAGGGCCATGACGGCCGCCGTCGTTTCTGGTCCGGGTTCTTTGACGGCCCCATTGCCGCTGCGGTGCTGGCGGGGCAGGAGCGGCTGGCTGCACGCGAAATCATCCGCGCCATCAATGGCAAGGATGTGGACGGTGGCGCCATCGGCCAGCTGACCGAGCTCCTCGTCGATCCGACGACGCCGGACCTCCTTACCCTGCGCGATCTGCGCACGCTGCAGCAGGCGGATCTGGTGTTGTTCGATTCCGGCATCGCGCGCGAGATCGTCGATCTTTCGCGGCGCGATGCGCGTCGCGCGGTTTGGGACGAGGCCGGCGACGCGCTTCAGGCCGCGGCCATTGCCGCTGGCCGCCACGTCGTGCGCGTCCGGGCACACGAAGGCGCCGTGCTGCGCGCCATGCAAGCGAGGTCATGAAATGGCGAACGATCGCACTGTCCACCAGATGGTTACGGCACAGTGGCTGCTGGGCGGCGAATCCATCTACTGGACCGGCAGCGCCTGGTCGGAGTCCTTTGCCGAGGGCAAGGTCTATGCGGATCAGGCCGCGGCCGATGCGGCCCTGGCCGAGGCCGATGCCTTCGTCAAGCAGCGCAAGATTGTCGGTCCCTATCTGATCGAGGTCGAGATGGATGCCACTGGTCCCCAGCCGACCAGCGCGCGCGAACGCATCCGCGCCGCGCACAACGCCACCTTCGCGATCGATCATGGTTCCTGGTCGGGCCGGATCGCGGATTGAGATTCAGGAAAGTACCGGCGCATGTACCGCTATGACCAGTTCGACGCCACCTTCGTCCGCGAGCGCACCGCGCAGTTCAGCGGCCAGGTGGCCCGCCGCCTGGCCGGTGAGCTGACCGAGGAGGAGTTCCGGCCGCTGCGCCTGAAGAACGGCCTCTATCTGCAGCTCCATGCCTATATGCTGCGGGTTGCGATTCCCTATGGCGAGTTGTCGTCGCAGCAGATGCGCAAGCTCGCCTATATCGCGCGCCGCTACGACAAGGGCTACGGCCATTTCACCACGCGCCAGAACATCCAGTACAACTGGCCGCGCCTCGACGACGTGCCGGCGATCCTCGCCCATCTGGCCGAGGTCGAGATGCACGCCATCCAGACCAGCGGCAACTGCATCCGCAATGTGACGGCCGATCACTTCGCCGGCATCGCCGCCGATGAAGTCGAGGATCCGCGCATTTGGGCCGAGGTGATCCGCCAGTGGTCGACCCTGCATCCGGAGTTCAGCTATCTGCCCCGCAAGTTCAAGATCTGCTTGATCGCCTCGGAACATGACCGCGCGGCCATGCGCACCCATGACATTGGCCTCCGCATCGTGCGCAACGCGAAGGGCGAACTGGGCTTTGCCTTCTACACCGGCGGTGGCCAGGGCCGTACGCCGATCATCGGTCCGCTGGTGAAGGACTTCGTGGCACAGGAGGATCTGCTCTCCTACCTCGATGCCACCTTGCGCGTCTACAACATGCACGGCCGGCGCGACAACATCTACAAGGCACGCATCAAAATTCTTGTCCAGGCCCTGGGTGCCGAGGAATTCACCCGCCAAGTGGACGAGGAATGGCTGCGGATCAAGGACAGCGTCCTCAAGCTGCCGGAAGCAGAGGTGGCGCGTATCCGCCGCTATTTCGCCCCGCCCGACTACGAGAAACTGCCGGTCTATGTCGAGAGCTTTGAGGACAAGAAGCTCAGCGATCCCGATTTCGCGCGCTGGATCCGTGCCAACACCCATGATCACAAGGTCGACGGCTACCGCATCGTCAGCATCTCGCTGAAGCCGGTGGGTGCCGCACCAGGTGACATCACCGCCGACCAGATGGATCTGGTGGCCGACCTTGCAGACACCTACAGCTTCGGTGAGATCCGGGCCACGCACCGGCAGAACCTGATCCTGCCCCATGTGCGGCAGCAGGATCTGTTCGAGATGTGGCAGAAGCTGCAGGGTGTCAAACTGGCCGAGCCCAATATCGATTTCGTCGGCGACATCATCGCCTGTCCCGGCCTCGACTACTGCAATCTCGCCAACGCCCGGTCGATCCCCGTGGCACAGCGGATCTCGCGCCGCTTCAGCGATCCGAAACGCCAGGCCGAGATCGGTGAGCTCAGGCTCAACATCTCCGGCTGCATCAATGCCTGCGGCCATCACCATGTCGGCCATATCGGCATCCTCGGCGTCGACAAGAAGGGCGAGGAGTTTTACCAGGTTACCCTGGGTGGTTCCTCGGCGGAGGACATCTCGCTGGGCAAGATCCTCGGCCCCGCCTTTTCGTATGACGAGATCACCGACGCGGTGGAAGCGGTGGTCGACACGTACCTCGATCTGCGCACCGGGCCGGCGGAACGCTTCATCGACACCTATCGTCGCACCGGCATCGATCCCTTCAAGGAGAAGGTCTATGGCAGTCTTAAGGAACGGCGTTCCGCAGCCGAATGAGTGGATCCGGGTGGCGGACGATCAGCCGCTGCCCGAGAACGCGAAGGTGATCGTCTCCGTCGAGCGCTGGCGGAGCGAGGGCGAAAGACTGCGCCAGCTCAATGGTGCTCTCGGCGTCTTCTTGAAAAGCGACCAGTCGCCGCTGCTCATCGCGGACGACCTCCACCGACTCTCGCTGGTGGCGTTGGAGTTTCCGAAGTTCACTGATGGCCGCGCTTTCTCCTATGCGCGTATCCTGCGGGACCGACTCGGTTACAAAGGCGAAATCCGCGCCGTGGGGCAGGTCCTGCGCGATCAGTATGTCTTCATGCTTCGCTGCGGCATCGACACGATCGAGCCGCCCGTCGAGAAACGCGTGGAGGGTTACGCCGAAGCGTTGCGCGAGTTCAGCGTCTTCTATCAGCCGACCGGCGACGAGCGGGCGACCGCGCTCCAATTACGGCACCAGCGCAAGGCGGTCGCTGCCTGAACCGAATGATGACGTCATGCCCCGGCTTGACCAGGGCATGACGTCCCGGGCGCCTTTCGGTCAGAACTTGTAGCCGATGCCCATGCCGAATATCCACGGATCGACATCGACATCGGCGTCGACGGCGCCATTGTTGATGCTGACATCGGAATTCAGGAACAGGCGCTTGACGTCGGCGTTGATGTACCAGTTCTCGTTCATCCGATAATCGATACCAATCTGCAGGGCCCAGCCGATGCTGTTCTCATAGTCGACATCCTGGGCGATGCTGTTCTTGGCTTCGTCCACGCCGTAGAAGATTGTGTAGTTGATGCCGGCGCCGACATAGGGGCTGAAGCGCTCTTTGGTGAAGAAGTGGTATTGCGCCAGCAGGGTCGGTGGCAGCAGCCAGACATCGCCGAGGTCGATGTCACCCGCGGCGGTACTGCGCGCGGAAACTTCGTGGTGCGTGGTCGCGGCGATCAACTCGAAAGCAATGTTGTCCGTCACGAAATAGGTGAAGTCGATTTCCGGCATGCCCGTGTTGGACAATTCCGTATCGCCGCCGATGGGGTCGATATCGGCATTGTCGGCCGGGATGACACCGATGCCGCGCAGGCGGATCATGATGTCACCGGCATATTTTCCAGGAGCCTGCTGAGCCACGGAGTTGCCAGCGGAAAGACCGAGCAGAACAGCCATCATGCCGGCGGTCACAAGTGTCTTGATCTTGATCATGTCTGTCCCCGAATGTATCCCAATCCGACGTTTGCGCCATACCGGCGCTTCCATCGGACATGTTATCTGCGCTTCATCCGGGGAAATGTCAGTCCGGCGGAATGCCGCGTGTCACGAGCGCGCGGATGGGCCTCCATTGATTCAGGTCAATGAAGCAGGGAACGTTGTTTTCTAGAAAGTCAGATTAGTCCGACGAGACCCTGGTTTCAGAGGGTGTTGCCGGGAACTGTCGTCTCTTTGCCAAGGCCGCGATAGAGATCGAGAGCGCGTCGTCGGGCTGCGGCATGGTCGACAATGGGTCTGGGATAGGTGGTGCCGAGGGTGATGCCAGCTGCTTGTAGGATATTCGTCGGTGCTTCCGCTGGTGTGTGGATGTAACGTGCCGGAAGACCGCCGATCTCCGGCACGAAACGGCGCACATAGAGCCCGTCCGGATCGAATCTTTCACCCTGCGAGGTCGGGTTGAAGATGCGGAAATAGGGGGCGGCGTCGGCCCCCGAGCCGGCAACCCATTGCCAGTTGGCGGCATTCTGCGCGAGATCGGCATCGACCAGGGTGTCCCAGAACCAATCTGCCCCCTGGCGCCAGTCGATCAGCAGATCCTTGATGAGGAAGGATGCCACGATCATGCGGACCCGATTGTGCATCCAGCCGGTCTGCCAGAGCTGGCGCATGCCGGCATCGACGATGGGGTAGCCGGTCAGCCCCTTTTGCCACCTGTGCAGCGGGCCAGACCCATTCTCCCAAGGGAAATCCCGGAACCTGGCATTCCAGCTTTCCGTAGCCAGGTCCGGGAAGTGATAGAGCAGATGGGTGTTGAAATCGCGCCAGCCAAGTTCGCGGAGAAATCCGTTCGCAGCCGGTGCGTCGCCCGCCAACCCGCGCCAGATTGCATGCACGCTGATCTCGCCCCAGGCAAGATGCGGGCTGAGACGCGAAGTGCCTTCCAAGGCCGGCAGGTCACGCGCCTCGGCATAGGAAGGGAGTTTGCCGTCCAGCGATGAGAGCCGCTTCGCGGCACCCTGCTCGCCGGGTTGCCACTGCGCCGTGATGCCCGCGGTCCAGGCGGCATTCTCGGCAATGGATTCAAGGGTGAGGCTTTCGGGCCAGATCGCGGGTGCCGCCAATCGATGCGGCCGTGCCGAGAGGCGCGGTGCACGATACTGCTCGGCGAGGCGGCGCCAGAAGGGGGTGAAGACGCGAAAGGGATCGCCCTTCTGGGTCTTTAGCGCCCAGGGTTCGTGGAGGCGGTTGCCGGCATGCTCATGCACCTCTATCCCCAATCGGCGCGCCTCAGTGACGATGGCGGCGTCGCGGCGCAGGCCCTGAGGATCGAACCGGCGATTGAAATGAAGATGTCGCGCGCCGCTCTGTGCCGCGAGACCCATGATCTGGTCGAGTGCCGCGCCCTGGCGCAGGATCAATCGGGAACCAAGGTCACGCAGGGCCGAGTCGAGGGCCGCCAGCGATCGGCCGCGCCACCAGCGCGCGGCACCGCCGATTTCGTCCTCCGCTTCCAACACGAAGACGGGAACAACAGGCGCGCCACTGGCCGCCGCTGCGGCAAGGGCGGGGTTGTCGGCCAGACGCAAGTCGCGGCGCAGCCAGACTATATGGGGCGGGGCAGGGGGCATGGTTCCAATGAGCTATGTTTAGTTGCTACGCAGATAGCGCCGAAGGGGATCACCCGTGACCCACGCCCGCCGCGCGCTGGACAGGCCTTGGCGGCTTGATTAGGCTTCCGCGCCATGTCCAGTCAATCCGCGCCGCTTGCTGTCATCTGTGCCATGCCGGAAGAGAAGGCGGCGCTCCGGGAGCTAATGACCGATCTCGAGACGCGCCGGTTCCTCGGCCGGGACGTCACGCTTGGCCGGCTGGAAGACCATGACGTCGTGGTGGCGGAGAGCGGCATCGGCAAGGTGGCGGCCGCGGTGACCGCAACCTTGCTCAGCCGAGAGTTTGGCTGCCGCGGCCTGGTGGTAAGCGGCGTTGCTGGCGGCCTCGACCCCGAGCTCCATATCGGCGACACGGTCATCGCCCATTCCCTGGTGCAGCACGATTACGGGCAGTTGCAGGATTCGGGTCTCAAATCCTTCCGCCCGGGCGTGCCGCCCCTGGGCCCCGACCGTCAGGACATCGTTTTTTCCGTGGCGCCGGATCTGGTCGAGCGGCTGCAGGCGATCGCTGCGGACATCGATCTTCCCGATCTGCCGGCCGGCCTGCTGCCGCAATCGGCGCCAAAGGCCTGGCGCCGCCGTCGGGTCGTCATGGGGCGGGTCCTGAGTGGCGATCAATTCATCAACAGCGATATCGAGCGCCGGCGCCTGCACCGCGACTTCGCCGCACATGCGGTCGAGATGGAGGGCGCCGCGGTGGCTCAGGCCGGCGCCCTGCTTGGGCTTCCCGTGGTGGTCGTCCGCTGTCTCAGCGATCTCGCCGGGGTCGACAGCCATCTCGACTTTCCACGCTTCGTGGCCGCCGTGGCACCGGGCGCCGCGCTGGTCCTGCGCCGCATCGTGCGAGAGCTGTGATCGTGGCTGGGTGCCGACCGTGACAGGTGGACCAGGGCTGACCGTCAGCCTGGGCGTCATCGTGGCGGCATTCCTCGTCGCGGCGATCGCCACCTGGCAATTGCGGCGACCCTATGAGAAACGTGTCCATGGTGTTCCCTGGTTCGCGCTGCAGTTCCTGGCCGCCGCCACGTTCTTCGTCATGGCGGCGCATCTGGTCTCGCTGCTCACCGGTCACCCGTTGCAGGGTCGTGCCGGTTACTGAAACGGGCCGAGCGCCTGCCGCCAATGTGCGGCTTCTTCGACCGAAGCCGGCGGATCAAATTGTACCGCCGGAGTCACCCCCCAGACCGGCTTTGGCCAGGCAGGATCCCCGACAAATCGGGCGATGACATGGACATGAAGTTGCGGCACAGCATTGCCGAGCGCCGCCACGTTGAGCTTGTCTGGTGACAATTGCCGGCGCAGGCCCTGGCTGGCCAGCCCGATTTCGCGCATGAGACCCATCTGGTCGGCCTCGCCAAGGTCGATGATATCCCGCATGCCTGCCCGGCGCGGCACCAGGATCAGCCAGGGAAAGGTGCGGTCGTTCATGCGCAAGACCCGGCATAGCGGCCAATCGCCGATGACCAGGCAGTCCGCCGCCAGTTGCGGGTGCAGGCTGAATGGGTCTGACGACATGCGAAAATCTCCCCTGCTGGCTCACTTGTCCCCGAATCCGGAACTGGGGCATGGTAGCGCATCTCACCCTGTCCTGAGTCACATCAGATGAAACCCGCGCATGTCGCCCTGGCGCTTCTGGTTGCCGCCTTGTGGGGCGCCAATTTCGTTGCCATCAAGTTCGGCCTCGGCAGCTTTCCGCCGTTCCTGCTCTCCGCCCTGCGCTTTGCCGCAGTGATCGTGCCGGTAATTTTCTTCGTCGGCCGACCCTGTGTCGGTTGGGGCTGGATTTTCGGCATCGGTCTGGTCTTCGGCGTGGTGAAGTTCGGGTTATTGTTCCTGGGCATGGATCTCGGCATGCCGGCCGGGCTTTCCTCGCTGGTGTTGCAGGCGCAGGCGCCTTTCACCGTGCTGTTCGCCGTCCTGTTGCTTGGCGAACGGCTGCGGCCCCTGCAACTGGCCGGAATCGCCCTGGCCGCCGGCGGCCTGGTGCTCATTGGGGCCGAGCGGGCGCAGTCCACGAGTCTGATCGGCCTCCTGCTGGTCATCGCGGCGGCTGGCGCCTGGGGCTATGCCAATATCTTGATGAAACAGGCGCGGGCACCCAACATGCTCAATCTGGTGGTATGGATCTCGGTGGTCCCGCCGCTGCCGATGGCCATCGCTTCGCTGCTGTTCGAGGGACCGGACCGGGTTATGGCCACGTTGACCGGCCTCGCTTGGCCCGGCATCCTGTCGGTTCTCTATATCGCCTGGGCCTCCACCATCGTCGGTTTCTCGCTTTGGGTCTATCTGCTGCGGCTCTATTCGGCCAGTATCGTGGCGCCATTCTCGTTGCTGGTGCCGGTATTCGGCATCGCTACCTCGGCGCTGGTTCTGGGCGAGAAACTTTCGGGGCTTGAGATCGTGGCCGGAATACTTACCCTCGTCGGGTTGCTGCTGGTGGTCCGCCCAGCCAAACCGAACACGCAGGTAGCCGCTCCGTGATCATGGCCGTCAGATCGATCTTCTCGCTTCTCTTCGGCGCTGGACTGCTGATTCTGGGCAATGGCCTGATCGGCATCCTGCTGCCGATCCGTCTCGGCGTGGAGCAGGTGTCGGCGGATCTTTCCGGCCTGGTCATGTCCGCCTTCTATCTCGGTTTCATGATGGGGAGCATTGCTGGGCAGGGGATCATCCGCCGCGTCGGTCACATCCGTGCCTTTGCCGCCTTCGCCGCGATTGCCACGGCGACTTCCCTGATCCATGCGCTGGTGTTCGACGTTGCCGTCTGGGCGATCCTGCGTGCCGTTTCCGGCTTCTGTATCGCGGCACTCTATGCCGTCATCGAAAGCTGGCTCAACGTCAAGAGCAGCAACGAGCATCGTGGCCAGGTCCTGTCGATCTATCTGATCACCAGCTATCTCGCCTCCTTGCTGGGGCAGCTCGCGGTGAATACATATGAAGTCGACGGATTGGGCCTGTTCTGCCTCGGTGCCGTCCTGATGGCGCTCTCTCTGGTCCCGGTCGTGTTGACGCGGGTGGCTGGACCGGAGCTGGGTGCCGTCAAGCGCCTCGGCCTGCGCGTGCTCTACAAGGCCTCGCCGCTCGGCGTGATCGCCACCTGGGGGGCGGGCATGCTCTCCGGTGCCTTCTATGCCCTGGGAGCGATCTATGCCGACAGCCTCGACCTCAGCGTACTGCAGATCTCACTGTTCATGAGTGTGCCGATCTTTGGGGGGATGGTGCTGCAATGGCCGATCGGGCGGCTTTCCGATCACTACGATCGCCGTACCGTGCTCCTGTTCGTCTTGGTGATGTGCGTGGTCGCCAGTATCGTGCTCAGCTTCTTCGGTTTCGGCGGTGCGTCCCTGACGACGCTGCTGGTGGCGGCGGTGTTCCTCGGTGGTGCCTTGGCGACAATCTATCCGCTCGCCGTCGCCCAGGCCTATGACTATGTCGATCGCAGCGACATGGTCGGCGCCTCCGGCGGATTGCTCCTGGTCTGGGCGATCGGCGCCACAGTGGGGCCCCTGGTCGCATCGTTCTTCATGGGGCGCTTCGGCCCGTCGGCCCTATTCGTCTATCTTGCCGTGGTGGCCGGGGCCCTGGTTGCCTTCACCGGCTATCGGATGCTGCGCCGCCAGGCCCTGCCGGCAGCCGAGCAGACCAATTACGTCTCCATGCAGACCACCTCGGCCATCGCCAACGCGCTCGATCCGCGCACCGACCCCTTGCCGGAATTCTACTACAGCGACGAAGATCCCGGGGACCGTTGAAGCAGGCCGAACGATCCAGCAGACCTGTCAGGCGTCGAGATGGTAGTTGTCGGCTCGGGTGACCGCGGCCTCGAACCGATCTTCCCACCGACCCTGGCGGATTTGCGCGCGCGTGAAATAGGCACTGCGCCGGATGCCCCAGAGAAATATCTCGTTGACCAGGCGCCCCGGCCAGCGCATCGGCCGCTTGATGTCGAGCAGCAGGACGACGCGCTCCTCGTCCGTCTCGTTCCAGACTTCATGTTCGAAGGTATCGTCGAAAACCAGGCACTTTCCTTCCTGCCAGTGGTGTTCGTCCCGGTCGATGCGAATGCGGCATTTCTGCCCATCGGTGGGCACCTTCACGGCCAGATGGACACGGACAAGGCCGCGGGTGATGCCGCGATGCGGCGGGATATGATAGCCGGGGGCCAGGATTGAAAAGAACGCCGTCTGCAGATCCGGAATGCCGGCCAGCAATCTTGCCGTCTCCGGGCATCGCCTGACGCTTCGGAGCGACCAGCTGCCAAAGCCGACCAGGATGAAGGTCTTCCAGCGGTCGCCCTTGGCGATCCTGCGCTGGTCGCGCGATATGGTCTGGAACGGCGGCAGCAGGTCGCGTTGCACCAGCAGGGCATCGAGTTCGCGGCGGATGAGGTGCCAGTTTTCTTCCAGTGGCCGCACGGAAGGGAAGACATCGCTGGGCCAGACCGAGGGCGCGCCGATCAGTGATTGTTGGCCGAAAAAATCCCACAGGGCGCGGATCAGGCGCTTTCCCTGCTGTTTGATCCAGCGCCGCCGCCGCCGCTTGAACGAGGCGGGATTCCCGCGACGGGACTCAGCCATCGTCTCCCCCCTGGCAGGCGTCCGGTGGCCCATACCGACCCGGAATGGCTCACCGATTGTCGCCCGTCCTGCTCCTCGGCGTGTGGTTCCCCTTGGCGATGGGTGTTAGTCTTGAACCTCGGCACGCCGTACGAACATATTCTCAGATGATCGCGCGTTGCTGGCAAGTCATTGGTTAGGCATATTTATTAACGAATAGACGTCGGGACGTAGGAGTTCGCATGTGGGCGCGCACACAATTGAAGATCGGGTGGGGCGATCTGGCATTCGGTGTCTATCGCAGCTTGTTGCCGCAGGACCGCGCCAAACTGCAGCAACGCATCGAGGGGTTTTGGTCTGACAAGAACGATGCCCTGGTCTGCTTTTCTGTCCGCAGCGGGTTCGATCTGCTGTTGCGGTCGCTCAATCTTTCGCCGGGAGACGAAATCATTTTCTCCGCCCTTAACGTCAAGGGCATGATCCGTATTGCCGCGCGGCAGGGTTTCGTTCCCGTGCCGGTCGACCTCGACATCGACCGGATGACGCCGCTTCTGACAAAGCTCGAGGCCGCGATCACACCGCGCACCCGCGCCATTGTGGTCGCTCACCTCTATGGCACGCTGATCGACCTCGATCCGATTATCGCCATTGCAAGGCGCCACGGCATCCTGTTCATCGAGGATTGCGCCCAGGTCTTCGACGGCCGCGCCTATCGCGGTCATCCGCAATCCGATGTCTGCATGTTCTCCTTCGGCCCGCTCAAGACCGCGACCGTGCTGGGCGGGGCCATCCTGACGGTCAAGGATGCGACGCTGCTGGCGAGAATGCGGGAGCGGCAGGCCGGCTATCCGATCCAGAGCAACGGCGCCTATCTCAAGCGCTGCCTCAAATTCGCGCTCCTGAAGCTGGTGACCACGCGCCCGGTCCTTGGCCTGGTCGGCCGGATCGCCAAATCCACGGGGAAGGATTACGAGGATCCGCTGAGCGATGCCGTGCGCAACGTCGCCAGTCTCGGCTCCAAGAAGAAGCTGCGGCAACGGCCGGCGTCCGGCATGCTGGCGCTGCTGGAAAGACGCCTCACCCAATGGCGCGAAGGTGGGCTTGATGAACGGCGTGCTGTCGGCCGCCGCCTGCAGGCCATGCTGGGGTCGCAGGTCCGCTGCCCGGGTGCGGCGGCCGCGCGCCACAGCTATTGGGTCTTTCCGGTCCTGGCGCGCAATCCGCGCCGCCTGATCCAAGCCCTGCGCCAGGCCGGCTTCGACGCTGCTGACCTGCCGCGCTCGCAATCGGTGGCTGCACCCCCGGATCGGCCGGAGCTGGAGCCCGTCGCCGCCCGCGATGCCTTGAAGGAGACGGTGATCCTGCCGTGCTATCCCGGCATGCCGGAGCATGATCTCCGCCGCCAGGCCGAGATCGTCAATGCCGTCCTGGCGGATGAGGCTCGTGGCGCCTCAGCGTTGTGAGGTCTGCCAGTTAGGCGAGACCCAGACCGGTGCATTGGCCGGCGGCAGCGGGTCCTTGCCGAGGATCATGTCGCTGCATTTTTCCGCCATCATGATGGTGGGGGCGTTGAGATTGCCGCTGACGATCGAGGGCATGATCGAGGCGTCGACCACGCGCAGGGCGTCGATGCCATGGACGCGGGCCTGCGGGTCG
>JAEUKV010000211.1 GCA_016794165.1 Rhodospirillaceae bacterium | reverse complement strand
AGGGCAGCCCGAGGAAATAGATCCCGGGCACCGCCGAGACACCGCGCACATGCCGGGGCCGGCCCTTCGCATCGAAGCTGTCAACCTTCATCCAGCTGTAGTCGACGGCAAACCCGGTCGCCCAGATGATCGATTTGATCCGGGCCTCCGCCAGGTTCAGATGCAGGATCGGATTGGCGACACACGCCGGATCCGGCCCGATGCGGCGGGCCTCCGGCTCCAGCGGCAGGTCGATGCCATTCTCTGCAACGAAGGCATCGGCCTCGTCCAGCAGCGACAGGTAATTGGCATCGCCGCGCGCGACATTGGCGGCCAGATCGGAGGCGAACGCCATCACACCGTCGCGACAGGATTCGGTCCGGCCGACGAGCGTCATGCCCTGTTCGGCGAGGCGGCGAAAGTCGATGGTCGAACCGCCATGGGCACCGCTCACCGCGATCGTTACATGTTCGGTGCCGGGCCCGGGCGTATCGAGGTCCCATTTGCCGAGCACCCCCAGCCACCAGCAGAAATCACGCCCGCGATAGGCCCGTGGCGGCCGGTCATGCGGACCGACCGAGAGATAGACGCGCCGCCCGGCGCGCAGGAGTTCATCGGCAATCTGCACGCCGGAGGACCCGGCACCGACCACCAGCACGGAACCGGCCGGCATCTGGCCGGGATTGCGATAGGCACTGGAGTGGATCTGCAGGATGCCCGCATCCGCCGGCACGACCGCCGGGATGATCGGCACCTGGAACGGGCCGGTGGCCGCGACAACGTTGTTCGCTTCGAACACGCCCTGCGAGGTTTCCACCCGGAAGCCCGGCCCGTGGGGGTTCTTCTCGACCAGTCTCACTTCGACGCCGCAGCGAATGGGTGCCGCGATCTTCTTGGCATAGGCGGCGAAATAGTCGGCCACCTCTTCCTTGGGCGGGAAACCGTCGGGCCCGGTCTTTGAAAACTCCATGCCCGGGAACCGATCATGCCAGGCGGGTCCGTTGGCAACCAGCGAATCCCATCGCTCCGAGCGCCAGCGTTCGGCAATCCGGTGCCGTTCCAGGACCAGATGCGGCATGCCGCAGGCACTCAGCTGCTCGCTCATCGCCAGACCGGCCTGGCCGCCACCGACGACGAGCGTATCCACCTTTTCAACCGGCATGAGCGATCCCTCGGTCAAGTGAAGATCCGCGGAAGAACGTATCGGCGGACCCTATCGGCGACGTCGCGCCTTCCGCCCATCGGCGGCATGAGGACGCTTAACAGGGGCCCCCGCACCTGCCAATAACGAAACACAAAAGCCAGAGATCGGAAAAACCGAGCTACCAGGAAACTAGCGATGTACGGATCGGCGTGGCATCGCTCGGGACGGCCACCCCCGCGCGCTGGGCAGAAAGACGGTATGGAGATCGAAGGGAGGAGCCTGGCGGCCGCGCGTGAATGGCGTCCCCAACGGGATTTGAACCCGTGTTACCAACGTGAGAGGCTGGTGTCCTAGGCCACTAGACGATGGGGACGTTTGGGCCGGCGAAGCGGCCGAACTCTTAGAGGATTGCCGCCGCCCGATCAAGGGCCCTCTAACCGGCTGCGGTGGAAAGGTTTTTGGCTGCCTCGATGAAGGCGCCCACATCCTCCGCCCTGGTGCGGAAGCTGGTGACGAGGCGGATGGTGCCGGGCGCAGCACCGGGCCAGTCGTAGAAATCGAACCCGGCTGCGCGCAGGCCAGCCACCATGGCAAGCGGCAGGCGGATGAAGATCTCATTGGCCTCGACCGGGTGCAGCAGGTGGGCCCCGGGCAAGGCCTTCAATCCCTCGGCCAGGCGCGCCGCCTGGGCATTGGCGTGGCGCGCGAGGCCGAGCCAGAGATCGCCGTCGAGATAGGCATCGAGCTGGGCCGAGACGAAACGCATCTTGGAGATGAGGTGCCCCGCGCGCTTGCGGCGGAAGGCGAAGCTCTCGGCGAGGGCCTCGTCGAAGAACACCACCGCCTCGGCGGCGAGCGCCCCG
Source organism: Rhodospirillaceae bacterium (assembly GCA_016794165.1). GTDB lineage: Bacteria > Pseudomonadota > Alphaproteobacteria > Dongiales > Dongiaceae > Dongia. The sequence goes on along the minus strand of JAEUKV010000211.1, from coordinate 3,659 downwards.
TTCTTGGTGGCACCGAAGGAGAGCACGTCGACGCCCGCCTGCCAGGTGATGGCGGCGGGGCTGGCGTTCATGTGCACCAGGGCATTGGCGAAGCGGGCGCCGTCCATGTGCAGCCTGACCTTGTGGCGCCGGGCAATCTCGCCGATCGCCGCCACTTCGGACGCGGTGTAGACGGTGCCGCATTCGCTGGCCTGGGTGAGGCTGATCGCCGCCGGCTGCACGTGATGGACGTCGCCGGCCCGGGCGTTGTCGAGGGCCGCGGCCACGCCAGCGGCGGTGAGCTTGCCGTGATCGCCGGCGATCCCGATCAGCTTGGCGCCACCGGTATACATTTCCGGCGCGCCGCATTCGTCGACCATGACATGGGCTTCCGGGTGGCAATAGATGGCGCCGTAGGGCGGCGTCAGGGTGGCCAGCGCCAGGGCATTGGCGGCCGTGCCGGTCACCACCGGAAAGGCGCGCACCTTGCGCTCGAAAATGTCGGACAGCTTCGCCTCGACCCGGGCCGTGAGGGCATCATTGCCATAGGCGCCGGCGGCGCCGTCATTGGCGGCGGCGAGGGCGGCGAGGATTTCGGGCGCGATCCCGGCAACGTTGTCACTGCAGAAGTTCATTGCGGATTCCATGAGAGCGTGGGGCGGCGGAAATCAGGGCTGGCGGGTGGTCAGGGCGGGCGTTCACGGCTGGCGGAAGTCGAAGCGCCCGAGCAGGCGGCCGCTCTTCATATCCGCGATCACCACGCCGGGGCAATCGCCGAGACCGCGCAAAGCGAGCACCAGCCGGTCGCCCTCGGCGGTCATCTCCACTACCTCGCAGCCGGGCGGAATGGGCAGGGTCGCGGTGCCAAAACCCTCCGTTCCATCCAGCCGGCTCACCCCCACCGCCACCAGGAACAGGGCTGCGAGCACCAGCAGCAGGGCAAAGCCGATCACCAGGCGCTTGAGTAAGCGGGCCTGCCGGGGTACTTCCCCGGGGCCCGCATCCACTGGATTACCCATGACCCACCGCCCCCATCGTTTCGAAATCGAGCCCGAGGAAGCCGGCCAGCGCCTCGACCGGGTACTGGCCCAGCGCCTGCCGGACATGTCGCGCTCGCGCCTCAAGGCCTTGATCGAAAGCGGAAATCTGCAAGGTCCGGCGGGCGGGACGATAACCGAGCCGGCGCACCGGGTCAAACCGGGGGAGGTCTTCCACCTGACCGTGCCCGCGCCGGAACGGGCCGTCCCCGAAGGCCAGGCGATCCCGCTCGACGTGGTCTACGAGGATGCCGACATCATCGTGGTCGACAAGCCGGCCGGCATGGTGGTGCATCCCGCCCCGGGCAATCCGGACAAGACCCTGGTCAACGCCCTCATCGCCCATTGCGGCGACAGTCTCTCGGGCATCGGCGGGGTGAAGCGGCCGGGCATCGTGCACCGGATCGACAAGGAGACCAGCGGCCTCCTCATCGCCGCCAAGAACGACGCCGCGCATCACGCCCTCTCCGCGGCCTTCGCCGCCCATGACATCGAGCGCGCCTATCAATGCCTGGTCTGGGGCCTGCCCAGCCCCAAGGCCGGCACCATCGCCACCCTGATCGGCCGGCACCCGACCCACCGGCAGAAAATGGCGGTGGTGACCCGCAACGGCAAGGAAGCGGTGACCCATTACCAGGTGCAGCAGGTCTTCGGCCTCGGCGCCGCGCTGGTCGAGTGCCGGCTGGAGACCGGGCGCACCCACCAGATCCGCGTCCACATGGCCCATATCGGGCACCCGATCATCGGCGACCCGGTCTATGGCAGGGCCACCCAGGCCCGCCGCGCCCAGCTCCCCGATGCCGCCCGGGAGGCCGCCAGGGCCTTCCCCCGCCAGGCGCTGCACGCGGCGATTCTGGGCATCCATCACCCCCGGACCGGCGTATTCATCTCATGGCGGGCGCCGCTGCCGCGAGATTTCGTCACCTTGGCGGCGGCGCTCGGAACCAAATAACCTGTTGATCGGTTGAGGTAATTGGGACCCCTTGAAGTTCCGATGCGTTAACTTATCTTAACTAAGATGATATCCGAGGCCGATACTCGGTTTTTGCCCATCTCCTGCCACGAAAGTGACAAGATTGGCGGACCAAGATGGGCCCCGAGACAGCGAAGTGGGGACTAGTAGAATGGCAAGTGGAACGACGACTTTACCGGCATTGGTGGGCGAGAACTCGCTCGGCCGCTATCTCTCGGAGATCCGCAAGTTTCCGATGCTGGAGCCCAATGAGGAATTCATGCTGGCCAAGAGCTGGCAGGAGCACCAGGACCCGGAAGCCGCCCACCGCATGGTGACCAGCCATCTCCGCCTCGTGGCCAAGATCGCCATGGGCTATCGCGGCTATGGCCTGCCCATGTCCGAAGTCATCTCGGAAGGCAATGTCGGCCTGATGCAGGCGGTGAAGCGCTTCGACCCGGACAAGGGCTTCCGCCTCGCCACCTATGCCATGTGGTGGATCCGCGCCGCCATCCAGGAATACATCCTGCACAGCTGGTCGCTGGTGAAGATCGGCACCACCGCCTCGCAGAAAAAGCTGTTCTTCAACCTCCGCCGCGTCAAGGGCCAGATCAAGGCGCTGGAGGAAGGCGACATGACGCCGGAGAACGTGACCGAGATCGCCACCCGCCTCAATGTGAGCGAGACCGACGTCGTCGACATGAACCGGCGCCTGATGAGCCAGGACCATTCCCTCAACGCCCCCCTGCGCATCGACGGCGAGGGCGAGTGGCAGGACTGGCTGGTGGACGAGACCGAGAGCCAGGAAACCCGCGTCGCCGACGAACAGGAATTCGGCCGCAGGAAGAAGCTGCTCGACAAGGCGATGCTGGGCCTCACCCCGCGCGAGCGCAAGATCCTGATCGAGCGCCGCCTCAAGGACGAGCCCACGACGCTCGAGGACCTCTCCACCGAATTCGGCATCAGCCGCGAACGCGTGCGCCAGATCGAGGTGCGCGCCTTCGACAAGATCCAGCGCTCGATCCGGAAACAGGCGATCGACGAAAAGCTGATCGGGGAGTTTGCGTAAGCACACTCCTCGGATCGTCAGAACAAAGATAGGCGGGCTTCGGCCCGCCTTTTTTTGTGTGCTCCAGCCCAGCAGATTCAATTGCACAACAAAATGGGTGGAGCAAAAACGAACCTCAGCCTCTTTTCTTCAAGACCTCCAACAACGATTGTCTGGCTAAAGTCTAACGGTGGACAATATCGAGCGATTGCCCTGCCTTCTATTGCCGGTGACCTGACCATGAAGAATTCCTCCAAATCGCATTGGCGTCTGGGTCAGCATTGGAGACAGGCGATATAGAGATCGAGTTCCTCGGAAGTCGAGATCATTACGGTATTTTAAGAGTACGAGACCTGGGAGTGGGCAGCGGATTCGGCCCTTGAAGCAGTTCCTACCGGTGACCCCGCATCGCCGGCCGGCGGCAGCAGGTCGTTGCCCAAAGTGGCGCCCTCCCACGCTGGCCAAGGCATGCGAGTTGAGCTAGGCTTTCTCCCGCAAAACCGGGGGAGATGGACGTGGATTCGGAACCGAGAATCGGCGACTCTGCCGCGCCGCGTGCCGCGCCTGCCCCAGCGGCGGAGGGCGCGCTGCCCACGGAACGGGTGCGCCCGCCGGAACCTGACCTGCGGCCAGACTTGCGGCC
>JAEUKV010000325.1 GCA_016794165.1 Rhodospirillaceae bacterium | reverse complement strand
GTCACCGCGGCGAGGATGGTGCCCGGATCGGCGCCGATCACGACGGCGGCGGGGAAGGGCTCGCGCTTCGCCGCGCCCCAGCGCGCATGATGCTGCGCGCCGCCGCGATGCTTCAGCCAGCGCATCAGGGTCTGGTTCCGATTGAGCACCTGCATGCGATAGATGCCGAGGTTGAAATCGTCGGATTTGCCCTTGCCTGGGCCTTTGGTGACGACCAGCGGCCAGGTGATGAGCGGCGCCGGCTCGCCCGGCCAGCAGCCCTGGACCGGCAGTTCGCCGAGATCGATCTGGTCGCCGGTGAGAACGACATCCTGGACAGGGCCATAGCCGGATTGCTTCGGTTTCATGGCGAGTGCCGTCTTCAGCAGCGGCAGCATCTCCCAGGCTTCCCGGAACCCGCCGGGTGGTTCCGGCTGCTTCAGGAAGGCCAGCGTCTCACCGAGGGCGCGCAGTTCGGCGGGCTCCCGGTCCATGCCCCAGGCGACCCGTTCCACCGTGCCGAACAGATTGACCAGGACTGGCATGGCGTAGCGCTTGCCGGTGGCGCGCGAGACCGGGTTCTCGAAGATCACGGCGGGGCCGCCCTCGGCGAGCAGCCGGGTCTGGATCTCGGTCATTTCCAGATGCGGGTCGACCGGTGCCGCGACGCGCTTCAGGCGGCCGGTGCTCTCGAGCTTCTGGATGAAATCGCGCAGGGATTCATAGGGCATGACAGCCGCAATCTAGCGGGTTTCGTCCGGATCGGCTAGGCTTGAGCCCCAGCCGGAAACACCCAGACAGGAACCAGCGATGCCCCGCTTGATCCTCGCCTTGCTGATAATCCTTGGCCTCTCGTCCCAACTCGCCACTGCGGAACCGCGGCTGGCGCTGGTGATCGGCAATTCCAAGTATGGACAGGAGCTCGGCCGCCTGCCGAACCCTGCCAATGATGCCGAGCTGATGGCGGCGACCCTGGGCAAGCTTGGCTTCCAGGTGACCAAGCTGGTCGATGCCGACCAGAAGCAGATGAAGCGGGCCATTTCCGATTTCGGATCGGCGCTGATCGCCGCCGGGCCGGATGCGGCCGGACTCTTTTTCTTCGCCGGGCACGGTGTGCAGATCGCGGGGGAGAACTATCTCATTCCCCTTGCGGCCAGAATCGAGAAGGAAGCCGATGCCGAGCTTGAGGCCGTGCCGGCGAACTGGATCCTGAAGCAGATGGAATATGCCGGCAATCGCCTCAACATCGTGATCCTGGATGCCTGCCGCAACAACCCCATGGCGCGTTCCATGCGCTCGGCCTCGCGTGGGCTGGCACGGATGGACGCGCCCAAGGGAAGCTTCATCGCCTATTCGACCGCGCCGGGCGATGTCGCCGCCGATGGCGACGGCAAGAACAGTCCCTATACCCAGGCGCTGGCCAGGGCGATGCTGCAGCCGGGCATCGCCATCGAGGAGACCTTTCGCAACACCCGGGTCGATGTCCTGAAAGCCACGGGCGAGAAGCAGGTGCCCTGGGAATCCTCGTCGCTGACCGGTGCTTTCTTTTTCCAGCAAGGCCCGGCGCCGGCCGCCGCCACCGCGCCCGCGCAGCCGGCGGCCCACGTCGCGGCGGTCGAGCCGGCGGCGACCACCAAGGCACTGCCTGGCGGTGTCACGCAGGGCCAAGCGATCAGGGATTGCCCAAGCTGTCCGGAACTGGTGGCGATCGCTCCCGGCCGCTATCGCATGGGGGCGCCGAACAGCGAGCGCGGCTCGAGCGATGCCGAGCGACCGCAGGCCACTATCGATGTGGGCGCCTTCGCCATCGGCAGATACGAGGTGACGCGCGGCGAATTCGCGGCCTTCGTTGATGCGAGCGGCCATCGCCCGGCCGGATCCTGCTGGTCGGAGCGCAACGGCAAGTACGATTTCATCGATGGCCGGGACTGGCAGGATCCCGGCTTCAGCCAGAGCGATCAGGACCCGGTGGTCTGCGTCACGGCCGAGGATGCCGAGGCCTATGTGCAGTGGCTGAGCGGGGCGACCGGCAAGAGCTACCGCCTGCCCTCGGAGGCGGAGTGGGAATACGCGGCGCGCGCCGGCGCGGACGGTGCCTATCACTGGGGTGACGACATCGACGATTATTGCGATTTCGGCAATATCACGGACGCCGCCGCCATCCGCAAATTTTCCGGCTGGAGCGGTGTCGGTTGCGATGACGGGGAGGTCTACACGGCACCAGCCGGCAGCTACGACCCCAATGCCTTCGGCATCCACGACATGCTGGGGAATGTGAAGGAATGGACCGCCGATTGCTGGAATGACGATCTCGATGGCATCGGGCCGACCGCAAAGGTGCGGCGCTCGGGCAAATGCAGCATGCGCGCGGTGCGCGGCAGCGCCTGGGATTCGCCATCCCAGATCGCGCGTCTGGCTTATCGCGAGGGCAACAATGCGCCGACCGCCTATTTCAACTACGGCTTCCGCGTGGCGCGTGATTTCTGAGAGTCAGGCCAAGAGTCAGGGAGCCACGACCAGGCAATCGCTGCCGCTCGCGCGAATCTCGGTGCAGGTCGCGGTGGCTTCGGCCTGGGTCGCAAAAGGTCCTGCCTGCAGGCGATAGAAAACCCCTTGTGCACCTAGGTCGGCGCGTTCGACATGCAGGTCGAGTGTTGCCACTGGCGCGCCGATGCGTTTACGCAGGCGCTCCCATTCCGCCGGCACGTCCTCTTCATTGGGGATCGACGCCAGCTGCACCCGATATGATACCGCAAGGGACGCCGTTGCTGCCGGCTCGGGAGGGGTTTCCACCGCAGCTGGTGCAGGCTCTGTGCTTGGTGCGGCCGGGGCCGGGGCCTGATAGGAGTCGACCGCCGCCATCGTCTCCGATTTCGCAGCCGCGCGTTCTTCGGGCGAGAGGCGTTGGCCGACCACGCTGAGATTGGTTTCGGCGAGGGTGCGCGCGGTTCCGGGGGCGGCGCCTCGCGCGGCCAGCGACAGCCATTTGTAGGCAGCGAGATTGTCCGCGGCGACACCGTCGCCCTTGGCGAGCATGACGCCGAGACGTGCCTGCGCATCGGGCTCGCCCGCCGTGGCGGCCTGTTGCAGCAGGGCCATCCCTTCCGCCAGCGATCCGCCATGCCCGGCGAGATAGATCTCGGCCAGGCGCCACATGGCATAGCTGTCGCCGGCATCGGCCATCGGTTGCAGTTCGCCGATGGCGGCCTCGTATTGCCTTGCGGCAATGTCCGCTTCCGCCGCGGCGAGATCGGCCCGCGCTGGAAGGGTGGGTGCCAGCAGCAACAGCAGCCCGGCCGCTGCCATGGTGGCGGGACGATGGCCAAAACGGGTTGATATGCCCATGAAATGCTCCAACGCGATCGGGACCCTGTGACGAGGCGCACAGTAGCGGGAGGTTTCGAGTCGCGTCGATGGCGCTGGTGCTTGCGAGCATTGCCTCGGTACCGTAGCATTCGCGACGAATGCCGAGATTTTGGGAAAATGCCTGTGTCTAGAGCCTGGATCGCAGTGCTGCTTGGTGCCTGCCTGCTGTGGCTGGCGGGCGCACCGCCGGTCTGGGCGGAGCCGCGTATTGCGCTGGTCATCGCCAATGGCAAGTACAAGGGCGACCTCTCACCGCTGAGCAATCCGGTCAACGATGCGAGACTGATCGCAAAATCGCTGGAGGCCGTCGGCTTCGAGGTCCTGCGACTGGACAACGGTTCGCAGAAGGACATGAAGCGGGCCATCGCCGATTTTGGCGTGGCGCTCGAACGCGCCGGCCCCGATGCCACCGGCCTCTTCTACTACGCCGGTCATGGCCTGCAGGTCGATGGCATCAACTATCTGGTGCCGGTCTCGGCCGAGATCGCCCGCGAGGCGGACGTGGATCTGGAATCCGTCGCCGCCGACACCGTGCTAAAGCAAATGGAATATGCCGGCATCGCCACCAGCATCGTCATTCTCGATGCCTGTCGCAACAACCCGCTGGCACGCAGCTTCCGTTCGGCCAGTCGCGGCCTTGCCCGCATGGATGCGCCGAACGGGTCCTTTGTCGCCTACTCGACCGCGCCCGGGGATGTCGCGGCTGACGGGGACGGGAAGAACTCGCCCTTCGCCCAGGCGCTGGCCGTCGAGATGACCCGGCCGGATCAGGCGATCGAGGAAACCTTCCGCAATGTCCGCGCCCAGGTCATGACGGCGACGGAGAAGAAACAGGTGCCGTGGGACAGCTCGTCCATGGTGACGCCGTTCTATTTCGCGGGCGCCAGGGCACCGACATCGGCGGCGTCGCCGGATGTGGTTTTCTGGGACAGCATCAAGAACAGCAGCAATCCCGCGGAGTATGCAGCCTATCTGCGGGCATTTCCGGAGGGCGACTTTGTCCCGCTCGCCCAGGCAAGATTGCGGGATCTCGGCGGGCAGCAGGCGCAGGGAGCTGGTGCCGTTGGAACGGCGGAAACCAGCGCGGCGCCAGCACAGGCGGCGCCAGCCGAGGCTGCGCCGGATGAGGTGGCTGCCATGACGGTTCCGGAAGCGGACGAGGCGGCGCCCGAATCGCCGCTTCCTGACGGCACCATCGTGCTGTCATCCACCGTCAGGGCCGAGCTCGAGCGCTATCTGGCAGCGGTCGCGACCATGCCGTCGGTCTATGGTCAGAAGAAATTCGCATTCTTCTATGTCTCGGAAGACGGCCGGCATGCGGGTAGCTTCCGCTGCCGGGCCGAAGCCGCGGAAGATGGCGATTGCCCCCGCGGCGACATAGCTGCAGGCTCAACCTATCAGTCGCGCGAGAAGGCCAGGAAGGCCTGCGAAACAAAGGCGCAGTCGGCCTGCGTCTATCTGTTCCGGGACGATGAACCCCAGACACGCTATCGCTAGGCCGGGTGCCCAGGAAGCAGGACTAGCAAGCAGGAACTGTGCCGGCGGGCAAGCTGGATTGTCCGGCATCGGAGCGGCTAATTGCCGCCGTTTTCTGCGATTGCGATCGTGAGATATTGCCTTTTTACCGAGGCGGTGAGAGCGAGGTTCAGATGCCCAAGCTGGTGATCTTCATGTTGCGACATGTCGCCATCGGCTTTGCCGTGGCGATCGTGGCCGTCGGCGCCTTGCTGGCCCTAGATCCAGGTGGGATTGGTACCCTGATGACGGGATCGTC
>JAEUKV010000323.1 GCA_016794165.1 Rhodospirillaceae bacterium | reverse complement strand
TGGATCTGCCAGCCGCAGGGGACCCCGCCCTTGTCATAATCGGCGCCGGTGAAGATTCCCACCACGCCCGACATGCCTTTCGCCTTGGCCGTGTCGATCTTGACGATCTCGGCATGGGCGTGGGGCGAGCGGAGAATGTAGGCGTAGGTCTGGCCCGGACGGTTGATGTCGTCGGTATAGGTGCCGCGGCCGGTGAGGAAGCGAAAATCTTCCTTGCGCTTGGGCGAGGCGCCGATACCCGTTGCCTGTGCTGACTCAGCCATGACTACCTCCCCTGACCGGAACGCATCGCCGCGGCGCCGGCTTTCACCGACTTGACGATGTTGTGATAGCCCGTGCAACGGCAGATGTTGCCATCGAGGCCGGCGCGGATCTCAGAATCGCTGAGGTCAGACTTCTTGTTGGCCAGGTCGATGGCACTCATCACCATGCCGGGCGTGCAGAAGCCGCATTGCAGGCCGTGATTGTCGCGGAAAGCTTCCTGCATCGGATGCAAGGTGTCGCCCGTGGCGAGACCCTCAATCGTGGTGATCTCGGCGCCATCCAGCTGCAGCGCCAGCGCATTGCAGGACTTCACCGCCTTGCCGTTCACATGCACGGTGCAGGCGCCACATTGTCCGGTGTCGCAACCGACATGGGTTCCGGTAAGCGAGAGCGCGTCGCGCAGAAAATGAACGAGCAAAGTACGCGCCTCGACATCCGCCGACACGGCCTTTCCGTTCACCGTCATCTTCACGGTGGGCATTCCGATCCTCCCTGAGTTGCCGTGGCTTGGCGCCACTAGCTGCCTGGCACGCTAACCGACCGCAGATAAAGCAAATGTCGGCGGTCAACGTCGCATGAAAGAATTAAGCTGACGGCCCCGAGGGAATGTCAAGATTTGATTCGATGAATTCAGCGTTGAAGGCTGCGTCACGGCGCGCCGCGTCCAATGCGCCGGGGCGATTGCCTAATTAATGATCATTGCTGCGATGCGTCACGGCCGGGCTGGTCCTCGACATAGAACCAGTCGCCATCGGCATTGATCAGTTGATGGCCGGCGCGATGGCCGAAGACAGCATAGAAGGAGAATGGATAGGGAAAGAAATGCAGGTGCAGGTTGGGGGTGTAGAAGTGCGGCCGTTCCTTCGGAACCACGACGATCAGGCGCTGGCGGGCCACGCGGCGCAGTTCCGCGATGGCCCCAGCGATGTCGCGCACATGCTCCAGTACATGGGTGGTCACCACCGTGTCGAAACTGGCATCTGGATAGGGTAGGCTTTCGGCGCTGGCATCCTGAAAGGCGATCGTCGGATTGGCGGCGCGCAGTTGCGGGTCGATCACAATATCGGTCGCCGTTACGTCGAATCTCTGCGCAAGGCGTCGGGACAGAAACCCGCCGCCGCAGCCGACTTCGAGCACTTTCGGGCCGATCGCGTTCTGTTCGATCAGTTTCAAGCAGGCATTGTTGAGGTCGCTCTCGCGCTCGATCGCAACCGACCTCGTCGCGCCGTAGACACTGCGATACTCCGCTTCGCTCATGTCGTAGACGCGGGCGTGGAAATTCATGAAGTGCACCGCCTTGTCGCGGTATAAAGCCTTGGTGATCAGCCATCCGAACCAGCGGCGGTCTCGGATATAGGGCGGTACAAGCTCGTTCAGCACCCAGTTCAGCGCCAGGTTGACTTCACGCGATATGCGCATCGTGCTGCCCCGCAATTTCCCGATCAGCGTTGAGTGAAGAAGTAGAGTATCGCGCCCAGGACGACCACCAAGCCCGCAATCCAGATCGCGGGGTGCAGACCCTTTGCAGGCGGGCCGGCGGGCGCCGCTATCGGGGCCGTCGCGGGTGCCGGCGCAGTCTCTTCCGACGTTGCGGCGCCGGTATCCGGCGCGACGCCGGCGCGGCTTTCGACATTGGCAGAGAAGGCGCTGAAGAAGTCGTCGGCCATTTTCTTGGCGGCGCCGTCGATCAGGCGCGACCCGATCTGCGCGAGCTTGCCGCCGATCTGCGCGGACGCCGTGTATCTGAGCACGGTCCCTCCGGCTCCATCATCCTCCAGGCGCACCTTGGCGCCGCCCCTGGCAAACCCCGCGGCGCCACCCTGGCCCTCGCCACTGATCGTGTATCCGTTTGGCGGATCCAGTTCCGAGAGCGTAACGCGTCCGCCGAATTTGGCCTTCACCGGGCCGACCTTGGCCACGACCGTTGCCGTGAAGCCATCCCCATCCCTGGTCAATTCCTCGCAACCGCTGATCGCCTGCTTCAGGGCTTCGGGGTCATTGAGAGCCGCCCAAACCTGCTCCCGCGGCGCCTTGATCGTATACTCACCCGTCATATCCATCGGATCTGCTCCTGCTTGGCTGGCAAACGCTTTGCATTTCATAGAGGCGAGTACGCTACACCTTGTCAACCGGATCGACCTTTCTTGACCTTGGGGCGTACGCCAGCCAATGTCGGGCATTCCCGATGAAGGGTTCCGAGACGACGATGCGACGCTGTTGGCCATGGCTGCTTCTGATCCTGCTGACCTTGCCGGCCCCGGCCCGGGCGGCGGAATCAGTCCCGCTCCTGATCCATGTCGGCGGTAGCACATACCACTTCGAAGCGGAGATTGCCGACGATCCTGCCGAGCGCTCCCGGGGCCTCATGTATCGGGAAGATCTGGCGGCCAATGCCGGCATGCTGTTCCTCTATCCCGATGAACGGCCCCGGACCTTCTGGATGAAGAACACGCCCCTTTCCCTGGACATTATCTTTCTGGCGGAGGGTGGCGAGGTGGTGCATATCGCCCCGGCCGCCGTACCGTTCGACGAGACACCGATCAATTCCGGGGTTCCGGCGCAGGCAGTCCTGGAAATCCTTGGAGGCCTTGCCGCGCAGCTCGGGATCAAGCCGGGCGACCGGGTGGTATGGCCGCCGCGAGATGCCTCGCCGCTGCCCTGATCCTGTAGCTAGCGTTTGCGCGCGAGGGTCAACCCGTCGGCAATCGGCAGCAGGCAGAAATCAACGCGTTTGTCGTCCCTGATCAGGCTGTTGATCCGGCGGAGCGTTGTGGTATCGGCATCCGTGACGGCCGGGTCGGCGACGTCGCCGCTCCACAGAACGTTGTCGATCAACAGGATGCCGCCGGCGCGGAGCAGATCCAGGCTCGCCTCGTAGTAGTTCGGATAATTGCCCTTGTCGGCGTCGATGAAGACCATATCGAAGGTGCCGGGCTCGGATTGGCGCAGGTTTTCCAGGGTCTCAAGCGCCGGGCCGAGGCGCAGTTCAATCTTGCCGGCGACACCGGCGCGGTCCCAGTACCGCCGGGCCACGTCGGTGTATTCCCGCGAGACGTCGCAGCAGATCAGTCGCCCATCGCCGGGCAGGGCACGCGCGACGCTGAGGCTCGAATAGCCGGTAAAAGTGCCGATTTCCAAGGCTTTGCGCACGCCAGCGATCTGTACCAGCAGGGCCATGAACTGGCCCTGATCCGGGGCGATCTGCATCACGGCATTGGGCAACCGGGCGGTTTCGGCGCGCAGTTCCTGGAGCAGCGGATCGTCACGAAACCCGACTTCCAGCAGATAGCGGCTGAGCTGGTCGGTGATCTGCAGGTGCGACGTGCTCATGCCCCTAACTCTTGCTCCGGTCGGTCAGGCCGGTTTATTGGGCACGCGGATGTACTGGCTGCCGGATTCCAGCGAACTCTGCGCCACGGTCTTGCGGCGCGACTGGTCCTGCAGGCAGAAGATATGTGCGTAGGGGGTACCATCGATACCATTGAAGATCGACGCCACCTCCCAGGTAATCAGGTTCGTATCGGCGGATTTGTAACGCGAGCCGACAGTGACGCGGGTATCTTTCTTGGAACTGAACAGGCCCATGGGCAGCGCTCATCTGGCAGCATCTGTTGACAAGGAACACGGCGAGCCCGACGACCGGCGCTGGTGTCCCGTGCGAGACGACAACCAGACATCGTGCAGCTATGACCTTGATTCGGACGGGAAGTTAGCACCTAGGGGCGGGCCGAACAAGGTCACGGATTTCCTACAGCCCGGTTGACTGCGAACACCCCTTCCATTCCTAAGCATTGCGCAGGTACCAGGCGTGGTCCAGTTCCGTCACACGGGCATTGAATCGGTCATATTCAGCTTGCTTGACCGCGCCATAGACATGATGGAAGCGGGTGCCGAAGTATTCCTTCATCCGCTGCGAACGGTTGAAGAGATCAATGGCCGCCTGCCAGTCCGTCGGCAAGGTGAGGCCCATTTCCTGCGCCCGGGCATAGCCATTGCCCTCGACAGCGGGTCCGGGATCAAGCTTTCCCTTCAATCCGGCATGGATCGCCGCCAGCATGGCCGCCACGGCCAGATAGGGATTGGCATCGGCACCACAGATGCGGTGCTCGATGTGGCGCGACTTGGGCGGACCCGCCGGCACGCGGAAACTGACGGTCCGGTTGTTGACACCCCAGGTCGGCGCCACCGGGGCATAGGAGTTGGCGCGGAAACGGCGGTAGGAGTTCGCATTGGGTGCAAACACGGCCATGGATTCATTGAGCATCGCCTGCATCCCGCCGATCGCCTGGCGGAGCAGCGGACTGCCCGCGGGATCGTCGCTGGCAAAGGCATTGCTGCCGTCCGGGTTGGCAAGGCTGACATGGAGATGCATGCCGGAGCCCGCGATGTCGCTATGCGGCTTGGCCATGAACGTGGCCTCGAAGCCGTGGCGGGTCGCGACCCCCTTCACCAGCCGCTTGTACTTGATCGCCTCGTCGCAGGCCTGGAGCGCGTCGGCCCGGTGGCGCAGGCCGAGTTCCAGCTGGCCCGGCGCGTATTCCGAGATTGCGGATTCGAGGGGCAGGCCAAGCTGCTCGCCCATGGCATAGACATCCCGGAAGAATGGCTCGAAATCGTCGATTTCCCGCAGGCCATAGACCTGGATGTCCCAGGGCCGATGCCCGGTGATCGGCGATCTCGGCGGCTGCCTTGTGCCATCCGGCAGAACTTCCCGGTCGATCAGGTAGAACTCCATCTCGCAGGCGATCACCGGGGTGAGGTCAAAATCCTTGAACCGGTCGATGACACCCTGGAGGACATGTCGCGGATCGACGTCGCAGGGGCTGCCGTCGATCTCGTAGACGCTTAGCATCAGTTGGGCGAAATCCGGGCCCAGCCAGGGGGCAAGAGTAAGGCCACCCGGCGCCGGCTTGCCCAGCCGATCGGCATCGCCATCGGTCCAGACCAAGCCGGATTCCTCGACATCCATGCCGGTGATGTCGAGCGCCAACATCGTGCCGGGCAGAAAGCGCGCGTACTCGTAGATCGGCCTGATGTCGTGGCGCAGCAGGTTCTTGCCGCGCGGGACGCCGGATTGGTTGGTGAAGAAGATCTGGACGAACTTCACCTCGGGATGTTGCGCTAGAAACGCATCGCACTCGCCGGTATCGGCAATTCGAATCGTCATGATATCTCCCAGGAAAATTGCTGTGGCGCCGTTTCAGGCTGCCAGTTCATCGAGGCATTGGCCGATCGTCGTCACCAACCGGGCGACCTGCGCCTCGCTGGTGGCGGGGCTGACCAGGGTCATGTTATGGAAGGGCGCAATCAACAGGCCGCGATTGAGCAGATAGAGGTGCACCGCCAATTCGACCGGTCCATGCATCGCTGCCTGCGCCTCGCTGCCGTTGCGCGGCCGCTCTGGCGCGCAGACGAATTCTGCGCGGGCGCCGACATTGGAGACGTGCCAGGGGATGTTGCGTTGCCGGATCTCCTGCTCGATGCCGCGCGCCAGCTTTTCCGAGAGCGGCAGCATGTGATCGTAGGCGGCCGGCGTCATCACCTCTTCAAGATTGGCGCGCATCGCCTTGAACTGCAATGCGTTGGCGGAGAGCGTGGTGCCCATGCCGCTGTAGCCGGGTCCGGCTTCCGCCTCCGCCGCACGCATCCGCTCGGCCATCTCTGCGCTGCAGCCGAAGACCGCCGTCGGCAGTCCGCCGGCCACGGGCTTGCCCAGGGTGAGGAAGTCCGGTTTCAGGCCGTGGGTGCGGGTATAGCCGCCATAGCCGGTCGAAATGGTATGGGTTTCGTCGATCACGAGCAGCGTTTCGGTCTCGCGGCAGAGGCGCTGCAGGTCATCGAGGAAGCCGGGCTGCGGCAGCACCATGCCGATATTCGTGAGGGCAGGTTCAGTGATCACGCAGGCGACGTCGCGGTCCCTGAGGGCGGCAGCCAGCGCCGGCACGTCGTTGAACTCCACCACCTTTGTCTGCGTGGTGAGATCGTAGACCTGCCCGATCAGGCCGGGCCGATGTATGGGCTGGCCGTCCTTGAGGCGCACGAAGGTATCGTCGACGGCACCGTGATAGGCACCATGAAACACCAAGATCTTGGGCCGCCGCGTGATGGCGCGGCACCAGCGCAGCACGAAACGGTTGGCGTCGGTCGCGGTCGTCGTCACCTGCCAGAAGGGCAGGCCGAACATGCGCTCCAGCGCCGTACCCACCGCGATGATGTCCTCGGTGGGCAGCATGTAGGTAAGGCCATGGCCGGCCTGCGCGGCGATCGCCCGGGCGACGGGTGCCGGCGAATGGCCGAACATCGATCCGGTATCGCCCAGGCAGAAATCGTCATAGGTGTGGCCGTCGACATCGGTGAGGGTGGCACCCACGGCATCGGCGACAAAAAGCGGGAAGGGCGTCGACCAATCCAGCATCCAGTGATGGGGCACCCCTTTGACCCAATTGCGGCGGGCCTCAATGCCCAGCTTCTGGGAAATTGGATTTGACTGGATGTAGCGGTCGGTCTCCCGTTTGATCATCGCGTCGACCTGCTTTACCGGCAGGCCGGCTTCCAGTGATGCCATGATGCGTGCACTTGCCCCTTTCGCTGTTCTTGAGGGCGTCATTGATAGCGACTGCCACCCAGGATAAGCAAGGGGGTGGCGTGGCGGTGCCCTAACCCCTTGAGCCATATGGCCGGGTGGGCGACACCAACAGGGAAGGAAGTGAAAAGATGATGGATTTCCAGGGACGCGTGGCGCTGGTCACCGGCGCCGGCAGCGCCGACGGTATCGGCTTTGCGACCGCGCGGCGGCTGGCGCTGGCCGGGGCCCGGGTGGCCCTGACCTCGACCACAAAACGCATTCGCACCCGGCTGCACGAACTGGGCGATGCACCGCGGCACGCTGCCTTCATTGCCGACCTGACCGACGAGGCGGCGGTCGAGAAACTGATCGGCGAGGTCAATGCCAAGCTCGGCAAGATCGATGTCCTGGTCAACAATGCCGGCATGATCCAGACCGGCAGGCGCGAACGCGCCGATCTCTTCCACAAGATCGGCACGGCGGACTGGCTGCGCAGCCTCGACATCAACCTCAACACCTGTTTCTACGTCTGTCGCGCGGTGCTGCCGCAGATGCTGCGCCGGCAGTATGGCCGCATCGTCAACATCTCCTCGGTCACGGGGCCCCTGGTAACCAATCCGCGCAGCGCCGGCTACTCGACGGCGAAGGCGGCGATGATGGGTCTGACGCGCGCCCTGGCGATCGAGGTTGCCGGCAAGGGTGTCACCGTCAACGCGGTTGGTCCGGGCTGGATCGAGACTGCCTCCTCCGCCAGGAGCGAGATCGTGGCCGGCAGCCACACCCCGGTCGGCCGGCCCGGGCGCCCTGACGAGGTGGCCGCTGCCGCCGCCTTCCTTGCCAGCGCCGACGCCTCCTACATCACGGGCCAGATGCTGGTGGTGGATGGCGGCAATATCATTCAGGAAAACAAGGGATGATCCGGGGCATGTCTCGCTTGATCCAGATCAAGGCCGCTTGGGGTGATCGGCCTATCATTGCTTCGCTAACCGCAACGTAATCGGAGAGGGTCGACATGCGATTTCAGGATCGGGAAGATGCCGGCCGTCAGCTTGCTGCGGCGCTCGGTCATCTCCGGGATGCCGATTGCATCGTCTATGGCCTGCCGCGCGGCGGCCTGCCGGTGGCGCTGGAAGTGGCCCGCGCCCTGCGCGCACCGCTGGATGTCATCCTGGTGCGCAAACTCTGCGCCCCGTTCAATCCGGAGCTTGCCCTGGGCGCCGTCGTCGACGGCGAGAAGCCGGAGATCGTTCTTAACCAGGATATCGTCGATCGCCTTGAATCGAGCGCGGAGATCATCGAGGCCGCGGCGGCACGGGAACTTGAGGAAATCCGGCGACGGCACAAGGTTTATCTCTGTGGGCATCACCAGGAACAAGCGACCGGCCGCAATGTGATCGTGGTGGATGACGGTCTGGCGACCGGTGCGACGGCGCGCGCCGCCCTGCGCGCCCTGCGGCGGCAGAACCCGCGGCGGCTGATCCTGGCGGTGCCGGTGGCGCCGCGCGAGGTGGCGATGGCGTTGCGCGCGGAGGTCGACGAACTGGTCTGCCTTCGGGAGGAAGACGATTTCGGCGCGGTCGGCGCTTTCTATCGGAGCTTTCCACAGGTGAGCGACGCCGAGGTCGTCGGCATCCTCGGGCAATGGCGGGACGAGTTGGCCCGGTCCGGCGCTCGCTAGGCGGCCCCGGTAAGGATCGCGACCAGCCGCTCGCCGGCCGCCGCCAGCGCGCCGCCATTGTCGATCCGGCGCAGGGCAGGATGATCGATCTCCGGTCCCGCGCTGCGCGCCAGTCGTTCGTCGATCTCCGCGGCGCTCTCGCGACCGCGGGCCAGCAGTCTTTGCCGCAGGATTTCCGCCGGTGCCTCGATCAGGATCGGCACGACCTCCCCAACCCCCTCGCCCAAACCCGCGAAGTGCTGACGAGAGCCGCTCACCACCACGGCAAGCCCGGCCTCGCGCCAGAGGTCGATTTCGATGCCGATGCCGTAAGTGAGTCCGTGCGCCTGCCAGGCGAATTTGAACAGGCCCTTTTCCTGTCGCAGCGCGAACTCCCCGGCACTGAGCGAGACATAGTTCTCGTGACCGAGCTCCGCCGGCCGGGTCACATAGCGATGGGCGAAGACGACGTCGCGGGAGCCGCCGATTCGGCCCCGGGCCCAGGCCAGCACGCTATCCTTGCCGACGCCGGAGGCGCCCATGACGTAGAACAAGCGCCCTTTGCGGATGGGGTTTGCCACCGGATCAGCCTCCCTGCGTTCACGATTCCTGCATACAATGCCTGGCGACCCATGGAATTGATATGGATCAAGTCATTGCGCCTCGCTTGTTGCCACCCTTGGCCACTGTGACGGCGTTACCGGAGGACACTTCTTGCTCAAGCTGAAACGCATGGCGATCGACACCTATCGGGAGAACGTCGCCTATCTGTCGCGCGACTGCCCGCTCTATCGCGCCGAGAAGTTCCAGGGCCTCGCCAAGATCGAGGTCTCGAAGAACGGGCGCTCGATCCTCGCGGTGCTCAACATCGTCGACGATGCCGCCTTGCTGGGCTCGGACGAACTCGGCCTCTCGGAATCCGGATTTCGACAGCTCGGTCTCCCGGTGGGCGAGGTGGTGAAGGTCGCCCAGGCGAGTCCGCCGGCAAGCCGCGAGGCCATTCGCGCCAAGGTGCTGGGACAGAGCCTCAGCGCCGCGGACTACGAAGCAATCATCCGCGACATCGCTGCCAACCGCTATTCCAAGATGGAGATCGCGGCCTTCCTGATCGCCTCGGCAAGCTTCCTCACCACCGACGAGGTGCTGAGTCTCACCCGCGCGATGGCCGCCGTTGGCAGCCGGCTCACCTGGCGCAACTCGCTCATCGTCGACAAGCATTGCATCGGTGGCATTCCCGGCAACCGCACCTCGATGATCGTGGTGCCGATCGTGGCGGCCCACGGCCTTACCATCCCCAAGACCTCGTCGCGCTCGATCACCTCGCCGGCCGGGACCGCGGACACGATGGAAGTGCTGGCGCGGGTCGAGATCGACATCGACGAGATGCGCGAGATCGTCGGCCGCGCCAATGGCTGCATCGTCTGGGGCGGCCACGTCAATCTGGCGCCTGCCGACGATATTCTGATCTCGGTCGAGCGCCCCCTCGGCATCGACACGCGCGAGCAGCTTGTGGCCTCGATCCTCTCCAAGAAGCTCTCCGCCGGCTCGACCCATCTTGTCATCGACATTCCGATGGGGCCGACCGCCAAGGTGCGCAATCATGCCGACGCCATCCGCCTCAGGAAGTTGTTCGAATATGTCGGCGACCAGCTCGGCCTTACCGTCGCGGTCGAGATCACCGACGGCTCGCAGCCGGTGGGCAACGGTGTTGGCCCAGTGCTGGAGGCACGCGACGTGATGCGGGTGCTTGAGGGCAATCCGCTGGCGCCGCGCGATCTGCGCGACCGCGCGCTGCTGCTGGCTGGGCACATCCTGGAATTCGACCCGCGCCTGCGCGG
>JAEUKV010000322.1 GCA_016794165.1 Rhodospirillaceae bacterium | reverse complement strand
CGGACCAGCCAGGCCAGCAGGCCCAGGCTGACGGCAATGGCGAGGCCCGCCAGCAGCCAGGGGCCGGTGTCGCGCAGCATGCTGAAACTGACCCCGGTGTTCCAGGCCATGACGATATTGAGCGAGGGCAGGATTTCAATCACCCGGGGCGGCTGCATCACTTCGACCATCACCCACCATTTGGTGAACTGGTCGGCGACCACGATCAGCCCGGCCAGAATCACCGCCTTGCGGAAGAGCGCGGGCGCGGCGAGGTGCAGGTTCATGCCGTAGCGACCGCGCCAGCGCAGCGATGGCAGAGGGTGGGGTGTGCCGCATCCTGTCCGACTTCGGGCAGGATCTGCCAGCAGCGCTCGCATTTGCCGCCTTCGGCGAGATTGACCAGGACGGCGACCCCCGCGACATCGGGCATCGTGATGGCCTCCCCCGGCGCCGCGCCGGAATCAAGGGTAATTCCCGAGGTGATCGCGATCTCCCTGAGGTCGAGACCCGCGAGGTCGGCCAGGCGCTCCGGCGACAGATAGACAATGGGGTGCGCCTGCAGGCTGGCGCCGATCTTCTTTTCGGCGCGGGCCAGTTCCAGGGCGCCGGTGACGGCGCGGCGCGTCTCGCGCAGCCGCGCCCATTTCGCCGCCAGCGCCTCGTCCCGCCATGCGGCCGGGATGGTCGGCATGACCCGCAGATGCACGCTCTCCTCGCCCTCGCCGGCCCAGGGCCGCGCGCGCCAGGCTTCCTCGGCGGTGAAGCAGAGGATCGGGGCCAGCCAGGCGGTGAGGCAGGAAAACACCTCGTACAGCACCGTTCGCGTGGCGCGGCGGCGAAGGGTATCCGGTCGGTCGCAATAGAGCGCATCCTTGCGGATGTCGAAATAGAAGGCCGAGAGGTCGACCGCACAGAAATTGTGGAGCTCGGTAAAGAGGCCGTGGAATTCGTAATCGTCGATGGCACGGCGCACCTTGGGGTCGAGATCGGCGAGGCGGTGCAGCACCCAGCGATCGAGCTCCGGCATCTCCGCGGCATCGAGGCGCTCGGATTCACTCCAGCCGTCGAGTGCCCCCAGCACATAGCGGAAGGTGTTGCGCAGCCGCCGATAGGCTTCGGCCGAGTGCTTCAGGATCTCGTTGCCGATGCGCTGGTCGTCGGCGTAATCGGTCGAAACCACCCAGAGCCTGAGGATGTCGGCGCCGTATTGCTCCATCACCTTCTGCGGGGCGATCACGTTGCCGAGCGATTTCGACATCTTGCGGCCCTGCTCGTCGAGCGTGAAGCCGTGGGTGAGCACGCCCTTGTAGGGTGCCCGTCCGCGCGTACCGACGCTTTCCAGCAGCGAGGAATGGAACCAGCCCCGGTGCTGGTCGGAACCCTCGAGATAGAGATCGGCGGGGCCGACCATGTCCCAGCTGGGATCGGCACGGTTCTCCGGCTCCAGCACGAAGGCATGGGTCGAGCCGGAATCGAACCAGACATCGACGATGTCTTTCACCTGCTCGAAATCGTCCGCGTTGTAGTCGTTGCCGAGAAAGCGCGAGGGCGGGCTTGAGTACCAGGCATCGGCACCCTCCTGCATGAAGGCCTCGGCGATGCGGTCGATCACCTTCTGGTCGCGCAAGGGTTCCTGGGTCTTCTTGTTGACGAAGACTGCGATGGGAACGCCCCAGGCGCGCTGGCGGCTGATGCACCAGTCGGGCCGGTTCTCGATCATGGAATAAAGGCGAGTCTTGCCGCCCGCCGGCACGAAGCGGGTCTTCTCAATCTCGGAGAGCGCTGTCTTGCGAAGGTTGTTCTTCTCCATCGAGATGAACCATTGCGGCGTATTGCGGAAGATGATCGGCGCCTTGGAGCGCCAGGAATGCGGATATGAGTGAGTGATCTTGTCCGATGCCACCAACATGCCGCGTTCGCTCAAGGCCGCGATCACGGCATCGTCGGCGTCGCCCTTCTTGCCGTAGGGGGTGAGGACGCGCTTGCCGGCGAACAGGGGCACATGGTCGTAATAGGTCCCGTCCGGCCCCACGGTCTGCGGCACCTCGATGCCGTTGGCGAGGCCGAGCTCATAGTCGTCCGCGCCATGGCCCGGGGCGATGTGCACGAAGCCGGTGCCGGCCTCGGTCGAGACGAAGTCGCCGGCATGGGCGGTGACGGCAAAGTCGTAGCCGGCGCCGTGGAAGGGATGCCGCGCGACCGTGCCGGCGAGCGCCGCGCCCGAGCCGGACCAGATCACCTTCGCCGCCGTGATGGCGGCCTTTTCCTCGAATGCGGCGCGCAGATCGGCCGCCACGACCAGGCGGTCGCCGGCCTTCACATGCGCGCCCTCACCGGTTGCCGTCACCTCGATGCCGACATAGTCGATCTCATTGCCGAAAGCGATGGCGCGGTTGCCCGGGATGGTCCAGGGCGTCGTCGTCCAGATGACGATCGCGGCACCGGCCAGCTCCGCCGGCCCGTTGCCGATCGGGAACTTCACCCAGATCGTGTTGCTGACATGGTCGTGGTACTCGACCTCGGCTTCGGCGAGCGCGGTCTTCTCCACCACCGACCACATCACCGGCTTGGAGCCGCGATAGAGGCCGCCATTCATCAGAAACTTGCCGATCTCGCGCACGATCTGCGCCTCAGCGGCATAGCTCATGGTGAGATAGGGATGGTCCCAATCGCCGAAGACGCCGAGGCGCTTGAATTCCTCGCGCTGCACGTCGATCCACTTGGCGGCGAAGTCGCGGCACTGGCGGCGAAACTCGTTGATCTCGACCTCGTCCTTGTTCCGGCCGGATTTCCGGTATTGTTCCTCGATCATCCACTCGATGGGCAGGCCATGGCAGTCCCAGCCGGGCACATAGCGCGCGTCCTTGCCCAGCATCTGCTGCGAGCGGTTGACCACATCCTTCAGGATCTTGTTGAGCGCATGGCCGATATGGATGTTGCCGTTGGCATAGGGCGGGCCGTCATGCAGCACGAAGGGCGGCCGCCCCCTGGATGCCCGACGCATCTTGCCCCAGAGGTCGCCGGCCACCCAGGAATCGAGGATCGCGGGTTCCTTCTTCGGCAGATCGCCGCGCATGGGAAAGTCCGTCTTCGGCAGGAAGACGGTGTTCTTGTAGTCGGTCTGGCTGTCGCCGCTCATGATCACTATCCGGAATGGGTTTGCTGGTGTCGCGCCTGCTGGCCGGGCGGCGGCCCCCGATAGGTTTTCAGCCGCTGGCGCGCCTCGGCGCTGTCGCTCGCGATCTGTGCCTTGAGGGCCTCAAGCCCATCGAATTTCTTCTCGGGCCGGATGAAGTCGATCAGCGCCACGCGCAGATGCTTGCCGTAAAGATCGCCGGCAAAGTCGAAGAGATGCACTTCGAGCTGTACCCGCGTGCCGCCCACGGTTGGCCGGCGGCCGAGATTGGCAACGCCGTGGATCCATTCGGGCGAGTCGCGGGAATCGTCCGCCGCCATCACCGCATAGACACCGAGCTTCGGTTCCATGAACTCGCCCAGCGCCACATTGGCGGTGGGAAAGCCCAATTGCCGACCGCGCGCATCGCCATGCTCGACCCGTCCCTCGATCTCCCAGGGCCGGCCCAGGGTCGCGGCGGCGGCGGCCGGGTTGCCGTCCTTCAACTGCTCGCGCACCAGGGTCGAGGAATAGGCCGGTCCGTCGCCTGCCTTGGCGGCTGCGACGGAGGTGACGCCGAAGCCGAGCCGGCCGCCGAACTGGGTGAGCAGGCTGGCATTGCCGGCGCGGCCCTTGCCGAAACAGAAATCATAGCCGACCACGACATGGGCGACGCCGAGGCCCGCGACCAGGATTTCCTCGACGAAATTCTCGGCGCTGCGAGCCGCCATCTCGGCATCGAACACCAGCTCGAAGAGGTAATCGACGCCGAGCGCCTGCAAATGCCGCGTCTTGATGCGGAAAGGCGTCAGGCGGAAGGCCGGATCCTGCGGCCGGAAAAAGGAACGTGGATGCGGCTCGAAAGTGAGGACGCCCAAGGGTGTCTTGCTGTGCGGGACCGCATGCGCCGCGGCGATCTCGGCCGCCTGCCGGATCACCGCCTGGTGGCCCAGATGCACGCCATCGAAATTGCCCAGTGCCAGGACGGCACCGCGGCCCTCGGGCGGCACATCGGCCAGATGTCGGATCAGGCGCATGGTCGGGCACCATGGAGCACACCCCCCCTCCTTGAGGGGAAGGGCTGGGGTGGGGGGGCGAGACCGACGAATGCCAGCATCATGATCTCATTCACGCCGGTCGCTTCGGCACCAGCAACATGGCTTCGCCTTCCAGCACGACGACATCGCCGACACTTGCCGTGGTGGCGAAAGTGACGCGGCCCTTCTCCTTGTCGACAGCGGTCGCGGTGCAGCGGGCGACGACCGTGTCGCCGATCCGCACCGGCGCCTTGAACTTGAGCGATTGCGAGAGATAGATGCAGCCCGGCCCCGGCAGCTTGGTGCCGAAAACGGCGGAGATGAAGCCCGCCGTCAGCATGCCGTGGGCGATGCGACCCTTGAACATGGTGGGTTTGGCGAATTCCTCGTCGAGATGGACCGGGTTGGTGTCACCGGAGATGCCGGCGAAGAGGACGATGTCGGCTTCGCTCACGGTCTTCGAAAAGACCGCGGTCATACCCGTGTCGATTTCATCGACGTATTTGCCGCGCAACTCATCCGCGTATCCGGCACTCATTCGCTCGTCCCCTCTGGCAGCACCCGGCCAGTCCGGCCCGGCAGCATTGCACCGCACAAATCGCGCGGCACTATAGCGACCGCGACCCGCCGTCTCAAGGACGCGCAGCGACCGAATATTGCGGGGAAATGCCGGAAATGATCCCGGGTTTCAGCCCTTCGGGTCGATGGGAACCAGGTCCCTGACGCCCAGGATCTCCTCGCAGACCAGGGCATGGGACAGCAAGGCGCCCTCACCGCGCGGGCGACCGACCAGTTGCAGGCCCATCGGCCGCCCGTCGGGGGCGAAGCCGCAGGGCAGCGACAGGACGGGGCAGGCGGTCATGGTGATGAGGGCCGCGAGCTTCAGCCATTCGACGTAATTGTCGAGCGGTTCGCCATTGATCTCGCGCGGCCAGCGCTCCTTGATGTCGCGCGGCAGGATGGGTGCCGCCGGCAGGACCAGGAGGTCGTAGGTCTTGAAGAAAGCCACCATGTCGGCATAGAGCCGCGAGCGGCGGATATGCGCCCGGCCGATCTCCTCGCCGGTAAGTTTCAGCCCCTTTTCGGCGTTCCAGATCACTTCCGCCTTGAGCTTGTCGCGGTGCCGGTTGAGCAGCGGGCGCATGGTGGCGGCGTAGTCCGCTGCGCGCAGGGTCTGGAAAGCCTCGCCGACACCTCCGAAATCGGGACTCGCTTCCTCGATGGGAAGGCCGGCCTTGGCCAGCGCGTCCAGCGCCTGGCGGCAGACATCCTTGACCCCTGGCTCGATCGGCAGGCCCGCCGGATCGAGGCAGAAGGCAATGCGCTGCGGCCGGGTGCGGCGCTGGGCGGTGGCGAGAAAGGATTCCGCCGGCACCGGGTAGGAGATCGGGATGTCGATGTGCCAGCCGGCCATGGCGTCCAGCATCAGCGCCGTGTCGGTGATGTTCCGTGCCATCGGCCCGTCGACCGCAAGCGTGTCGAAGCGCAGCTCGCCGGGTCCCGAGGGCACGCGGCCGGGCGACGGCCTGAGGCCCACCACGGAGCAGAAGGCGGCCGGCGTGCGCAGGGAGCCGCCGAGATCGGAGCCCGTCGCCAGCCAAACCTGGCCGGTGGCGAGCGCCACGGCGGCACCGCCCGACGAGCCACCGGCATTCAGTCTGGTGTTCCAGGGGTTGTAGGTTTCGCCGTGCACCTCATTGAAGGTATTGGCGCCGGCGCCGAATTCCGGCGAATTGGTCATGCCGAGCACGATGCCGCCGTTTTCCTCGATCCGCTCCACCATGATGTCGGATTTCGCGGGCACGTTGTCGGCGAAAATCGGCGAGCCGTAGGTGGTGCGCACCCCGGCCACGTCGTTGAGGTCCTTGACCCCGAAGGGCAGGCCCGCCAGCAGGCCGCGCTGGTCGAGCGGTCTGGCCATCAGCCGCCTGGCATGATCGCGCGCCCGTTCCGGGCACAGCGTCACCATTGCGTTGACGCGAGGTCCCACCTTTTCGATTCGGCCGAGGGCGCTATCGATCAATTCCAACGGCGAGACCTTCTCCTTCTTCAGGAGAGTTACCGCTTCGAGTGCGGAAAGACGCCAGAAATCAGTCATTGCCGGTCACCGAACCCGTTTTTCGTGCCACGCATGGCCCATCATCCCGTTTCTCCCGCAGCACGTAAAGCCCGGCGCCGATGATCATGGCTATGCCCAGAAATGTCTGCGGCACAGGGACTTCGCCCCAGAGCATCCAGCCGAACACGACGGCCAGGAGAATGGCCGTGTATTCGAACGGCGCCACAACGTTCGCCTCTGCCAGGCGGTAGGCCTGGGTGAGCAGGAAACTGCCGACGGCGCCGACGATTCCGGTCGAAGCCATCAGCAGGAAGTCGCGCTCGGTCGGCACGACCCAGGGCCGCAGCAGAAAATCGAGGCTCTGATGGTCGATCTCGGCGCTGAGATCGGTGCCGAGATTGGTGACGATGGCGATGAGCGCCGCACCCATCAGAAAGACGACGTTCTGATAGCTCGCCATCACGGCGCCGCTTTCAGTGGCCGCCATCTTGCGGATCAGCAGGGCCGCGAGGCCATAGAACAGGGCGGAGACAACCGCCAACAGGGCGGCCGGATCGCGCAGCCCGCCAAGTAGGCCGAGCGTCGGCGCCTCCGAGCCGACCGGCGCGAAGCAGATGACGACCACGCCGACGAAGCCGATGACCGCGGCAACGGTCCGGGCGAAACCTACACGTTCGCCGAGCATCGGCCCCGACAGAACGACGATGAAAAGCGGTGCCGCGAAAAAGAGCGCCACGACGACGGCCAGGGGTAGGGTCGCCATCGCCAGGTAATAGGTGGTGTAGGCACCCAGCAGCAGGCCAGCACGAAAGAGCAGCAGCCCATAGCGCCGCGACCTCAGCGCCCGCAAGCCTCCGCCGCCGAACCGCAGCAGCAGATAGAGCGGAATCAGGGCTACCAGGCAGCGCGTGATCAGAACCTGCGACAGCGGATAGCCGTCGCTCATCAGCTTGATCACCAGATCCTGCAGGGAGAAAATAAAGGAGCCGCCGCAAAGGCAGAAAATGCCGCGCAGCGGGCTGGGTCGGGCGGCCGCGGCGTCTGCTGGAATGTCGCTTATCGACAATATCGGTACCCGGCACAGAAATCAGGCGGCGCCAGAAACATCGGTCCAGTTTGCCCCGGCATGTAACGACCCCAATCCATTGGGCGCGCAGTCTGCACAGTCCGGGGTAATCCGGCAATGTCGTAATTGATCAAGTTTTCCGTATCAATTGTCGGCTGCCTTCGTTCGCAGTCGATCGAGCAGATCCGGACTGACGCCCCGCAGGTCCATACCGACCATGCTCCGATAGATCGACGTCCAGTCGACCAGCGGTCGGTCAGCGCTGGCGTGCTCCTTCAGCAACCGGCGGATTTCGTCTACATTCCGAAAGGTCGGCCAAAGAAGATAGGCGTCGTCATAGGCGGCGACGGCAGCGTCAATATCCTGATCGAGAAGGGATTCGATCGCACGGTTCTGAAGGTTGTCCATTTCGCTGACGCGCGAGGTTTGCGAGGGCTGTGCGGGCATTTGCTGCACAACCTGTTGCGCGGGCATGTATTGTTCTATCGAATAGAGTTGTTTGGCGCTCTCAGGCAGCACGTCGCCCCAAGCGAGGGCTTCCTTCACTTCGTCGGTCATTTCGACCGCGGCATAGTGACTGACGATCTGTACGCCCCACTTTCGCACGTTGGGGCTGGTGTCGGCATCGCGGAGAATCTCCAGCCCCAACTGCACCCATTCGCGCTTGAAGGTGTCCTCGCGGATCTTCTGGTTGCGCTCGCTGATCGCCGTTTCCCGATCCTTGATCGCGGATGTGTACCAATGACCGACCACGGCGATAGCAATGGGCACGAACACGGCCGCGAGGAAACCGGAGAGGACAGAAAGCTTGTCCCAGCTGTCCTTGCGGGGGAGGACTTGCTCGCGTTGGCTGGTCCGTTCGTCCATGGGAGCCTCCGTACCAGTAGGAGTTGCAGCGTGCCGGAAGGGTTTTGCCACTGTATATTCTATGTGATGTCCCGTTGGCGGGGCCACTGGCGTGATCGCTTCGCCTTCCGGCGGGCGTCTCGTTCAAGATCGCTTTCCTCCAGACCGGCTTTACCGTAATATCTCTGACCAATCGATCAGGAATACCGGTGGGACTCAACCTGCTGCCAAGAAAATGATAACCGGGAAGCTGACATAGTGAGCCAGGATCCGGCGCGGTTTCGGCGCGCGGGGTGGCCAGCCAAGGGAGCCTTTGCCATGTCTCTACTCATTCGCGGTGGCACCATCGTCAATGCCGATGGCGAGTTGCGGGCCGATGTCTATTGCGAGGACGGCCTCATCAAGGCGATCGGGCCGGATCTCGAGGCGCCGCTGAATGCGCGCGTGGTGGATGCGGGCGGGCAATATGTCATGCCGGGCGGGATCGACCCCCATACCCACATGCAACTGCCCTTCATGGGCACGGTGGCGTCGGAGGACTTCTTCTCCGGCACCGCGGCGGGGCTTGCCGGCGGCACCACCATGATCATCGATTTTGTCATCCCGGCGCCGCAGACCTCGCTGCTCTCGGCCTATGACCAGTGGCGCGAATGGGCGGAGAAATCCTGCGCCGATTATTCCTTTCACGTCGCCGTCACCTGGTGGTCCGATCAGGTGCGCGAGGACATGGGCATCCTCGCCCGGGAGCGCGGGGTCAACTCGTTCAAGCATTTCATGGCCTACAAGAACGCCATCATGGTGCCGGACGAAAACCTGGTGCAGAGTTTTGCGCGCTGCCTGGAACTGGGTGCCATGCCGACGGTCCATGCAGAGAACGGCGAGCTGGTCTATCATCTCCAGGCCGAGGTGCTGAAGAAGGGCATCACCGGCCCCGAAGGCCATCCCATGTCGCGCCCGCCCGAAGTCGAGGGCGAGGCCGCCAACAGGGCCATCCGGGTGGCCCAGGTGATCGGCAATCCGCTCTATATCGTCCATAACTCCTGCAAGGAGGCCGTGGAGGCAATCACGCGGGCGCGCAATGAGGGTCAGCGCGTCTATGGCGAAGTGCTGGCCGGGCATCTGCTCATCGATGACAGCGTCTATCGCCATCCCGACTGGAACGTGGCGGCCGCCCATGTGATGAGCCCGCCCTTCCGCCCGAAGGAGAACCAGGAAATCCTGTGGCGGGCCCTGCAATCGGGCAATCTGCAGACCACGGCCACCGATCATTGCTGCTTCTGCGCCGATCAGAAGGCGGCGGGGCGTAACGATTTCACCAAGATCCCGAACGGCACCGGCGGCGTCGAGGACCGCATGTCGGTGCTGTGGCATCACGGCGTGGGAACCGGGCGCCTGACGCGCAGCGAGTTCGTCCGCGTCACCTCGACGGCGGCCGCGCAGATCTTCAACATCTATCCAAGGAAGGGCTCGGTCAGCATCGGCGCCGATGCCGATATCGTGGTCTGGGATCCCAAGGCCACGCGCACCATTTCGGCGAAGACCCATCACCAGAAGGTCGATTACAACATCTTCGAGGGGATGAGCGTCACTGGCAATGCCAGCACGACAGTGAGCCGCGGCAAGGTCGTCTATGAAAAGGGCGAGCTGAAAGTGGAGCGCGGCGCCGGCCGCTACATCAACCGCCCGACCTTCCCGGCGATTTTCGACGCGGTTGCCAAGGTGAATGCCATCCGGGAACCCAAGGCCGTGGCACGCAAGCAGGAAAAGGCGGCGGAATAGCTCACGTCGCGTTTCGGCGTAAGGAAAAAGGCCGGCCCCTTGTCAGGGCCGGCCTTTTTCCTGAATGCCGCATTCCTGCGCAGGATCACTGCGGGCGCGGGCCGCTACCCTGGCAGGTCGTCGGCCGGTTCGGGTTGAAATCGCACGAGACATCCAAACCGTTATCCTTCTGGCAATTGACCGCGCGACCGCCAACGCCGTTCGAGCCGCCGTCACTGACCGTACCGCCAATCGTCTGGCAGTTGGCGATGAACTGACCCACGTTCAGCTTGGGCTTGGTTTCAAGGACCAGCGGCTGTTCCGCCAGGCTGATCTGTGGCATGCAGAAGGTGAAAGCGAGGATGGCGAGCGCGGCACTCAATTCGCGCAATACGACGGTCATGGCACTTCTCCGAAGTTACCGACCCCGCCAGACGACCACCTCTCAGATGAAATCGCTCAAATTCGATCTATCTGGGCGCCGCCCGGGATCGTGTTCTGAGGGATGACAATGGGCGCGTTCCGCCCCGTGGCCAGTGACGGCGCGCACAGTCTGCAAGGCGGTCCCGGTCGCCTCACGCCTTCGTGTTCGCGGCGTCACCAATCCACCGGCACGCCGCGTTCGCGCCAGGCGCTGTCCTCGGAATGGGCGAGGATGCCGATGATGGTGGGCCTGCCATCCGCCCGGTCCTTGCCGTCGATGCGGAGTGTATAGGTGGTGTGAAAGGTGACGATCGGCGCGCTCGCCTTGTTGATGAGCTGCCAGTCGACATGCGCCTAGCCGAAGGCTTTTGAGAGAGGTTGATAGGAAAACCGCTCGATCCGCGCCGCAGCGAAATCGACCTTGTCGTAGAAGGCGACGAAGCCGGTCATGTCGGCCAGCATTTCTGCCCGGTCGCGGAACACATAGCCGGTGTCCTCGGACAGGATCTGCACCGGGAACTGATAGTGAGCGCAGATCGCCGCCGCATCCAGCGCGGTGAAGGCACGGGCATAGCCGTCAAAGAAGGCGCGGATGGCGGTGGTGGTCATGGGTGGCACCAGTGCTGGCAGATATTCTCACAGGGCAATTCTCACAGGGCAAGTAGTGCATGGGAATGCATCACTGGCAAAGTCAGAAATGAGCAACCACGCAAGAGAAACGGGCAAGGCGCGCCTGCGCACCCGGCATGTGCCAGCGGGTTTCATGCGCCCCGTACATGGCCGGCTCTATTTTTCTTGCCTATTTCCATTCAGAACTTGCGGTGGCGTGCCTGGAATTTATATCCATTTCCACATCGCGGCTCGACCAGAGGGAGAGATAGGTCGAACGGGCGCTGTCACGATTCCGGCACAAGTCGCAGCCCATAACCGAAACGCGAAACGACCCGAGCAAAGCTGGCCTGACGCGACGCAGGCTGCAATCCAGCCAGGAGGCTTTCACATGAAACTCAGCATCAACGGTCAGGTTCACGATCTCGACGTCGATCCCGAGATGCCGCTCTTATGGGCGATCCGCGACATCGTGGGGCTTACCGGCACCAAATTCGGCTGCGGCATGGCGCAATGCGGCGCCTGCACCGTGCACCAGGACGGCGTCGCCATACGCTCCTGCGTCACACCGGTCTCGGCCGCGGAAGGGACCGAGATTACCACGATCGAAGGCGTGGGCGGCAAGGAAGCCGAGGCCGTGCAGGCTGCCTGGACCGCGCTCGACGTGCCGCAATGCGG
>JAEUKV010000315.1 GCA_016794165.1 Rhodospirillaceae bacterium | reverse complement strand
CTCGCCCTCGACATCCACTCCCTGCTCGACAACGAGATTCCCGACGAGGTGTGGAAGCGCTACCGCGACGGCGACCGCTCGGTCTTCGCGCGGCGCCTGTTCCGTGGCAAGGATTCCTACATCATCCCGGCGATCGAGCAGCGCTACAGCCGCGACCAGCGCTTCCACGACCTGGTCGACCGCTATCTCCGGAAGTTCGAGGATCTGCTGACGCAATCGGCCAAGGCGGATCCGGAAGCCGTGCTCAACGCCGCCATCATCACCGCCGACGTGGGCAAGCTCTATCTCGTGATGTCGAAGAGCCTCGGCCGCAACACCGAGAACTGATCCGGCTCCCCCTCACCCCGCCGGCCCAAGCCGACGGACCCTGAACGGTCCTAATTCGGCCCGCTCAGGCTGAAGCGGCCATCCTGGCGGTAAGGCAGGCGTGACCGGGCGGCAGAAATCGCAGCGCGTTCGAGTGTGGCCACAATCACTTCCGCGCCGCTGCCCGCGCGCGCCAGCACGCTGCCGTCAGGGGCGCAGATGCAGGAGAGTCCGGCATAGGCCCAGTCGGCCTCCACCCCGGCCTGGTTGCAATAGGCGAGATAGACACCGCTCTCCAGGGCGCGGACCGGCATCATCATCTCGGCGATCTGGCGCCAGTGCTGGCGCAGGGCCGTGGGCGCCAGCACCAGATCGGCGCCGGCGGCCGCGCAGGCGCGCACCGATTCCGGAAACTCGACGTCGTAGCAGATGAGCGGCGCCACGCGGAAAGCCAGGAGATCGAAGGTGACGATGCGGTCGCCGGGGGTAAAGATCGCGCGTTCCTCGTCATTGGGAAGATGAATCTTGCGGTAGAGGGCGAGGGGTTGTCCGGCGCCGTCGAAAACCTGCGCCGAATTGTAGAGGCGCGCGCCGTCGCGTTCGGGAAAGCCGTAAAGGATGGCCATGCCGGTTTCGCGCGCCAGCGCCGCGACGCCATCCGCGAAAGGGCCCGAAGCCGGTTCGGCAAGGTGCCGCGTCGCCTCGGCCCCGATCCGGTAGCCGGTCATGAACAGTTCCGGTGTCACCAGGAGATCGGCGCGCCCGGCCCAGTCCCGTGCCACCCGCGCCAGTGCCCCCAATTGGCCCGCCGGGTCGCCCGGATGGCAGTCGTTCTGGAAAAGGGCGAGGCGCATGGAATTTCCGGCTTGGGTTCGTGCGTGCTGCAACCTATATCTAGTCATTGAGGTTGCGGAAGGCGGAAGCGGCGGCGGGACGCGCCACCAGCGGGGTCGAGGCTGCGACCAGAGGCATTAACCGATTGAAAAGGCGAAATAAATCGTCCTTTCCCTGGCGGTTTGGCCAGCGGCGTTCGGAACCCCGGTCAACGGATGATGGGCCGATCCCCGGTTTTTGATAAATTTCATTTATTAAATCATAATGCAAAGCGATTTGATCCCCTGTCGAATTGGTGGATTTACTGGTCTCATGTCGTTTCTGAGACACCAGGAACGGACCTGAAGGCCTAAATCTCTGGCATTATCGGGTTCGGCCGCCGGGAGATGAAAGAGCCATGTCGGGAATAGCCGCCGCGAGGTCCCCCAGCCAGTCCGCTGGCAATCCCTGGAACGAGGATGCCGCCCGCGGCATCGTCCAGGAACACCGCAATCTGGACGGGGCCATGCTGCCCATCCTCCACGCCCTCAACGATCATTTCGGCTATGTCGATGCCGGCGCCGTGCCGATCATTGCCGACGAGCTCAATCTCAGCCGCGCCGAAGTTCATGGCGTGATCAGCTTCTATCACGATTTCCGCAAGGAACCGGCCGGGCGCCATGTGGTGAAGGTGTGCCGCGCCGAGGCCTGCCAGTCGATGGACGGCCGCAAGCTGGAAGAGCATATCCGGCAGCGCCTCAAGACCGAGTTCGGCGCCACCAGCCCGGATCATGTCTACACCCTGGACGCGGTCTATTGTCTGGGCCTGTGTGCCTGCTCGCCGGCCATCATGGTGGACGGCGAACTGCATGCGCGCGTCTCGCCCGCGCGCTTCGACCAGATCATGGCTGACGTCGCGGGAGGGAAGCGCTGATGTCGACCCGGATTTACGTCCCCAACGATTCCGCCGCCCTGGCGCTGGGCGCCGAGCGGGTGGTACGCGCGCTGCGCGCCGAGGCGACCGCGCGCGGGCTCGAGATCGAGATCGTGCGCAATGGCAGCCGCGGCCTGTTCTGGCTGGAGCCGATGATCGAAGTGGCGACCGAGCAGGGCCGCATCGCCTATGGCCCGGTCGCGGCCGAGGATGTGGCGGGCCTGCTGGATGCCGGATTGCTGATCGGCCAGGCCGGGCACCGCCTCCATCTCGGCCGGCCGGAGGAGATGGATTACCTGAAGAAGCAGGAGCGCCTGACCTTCGCCCGCTGCGGCATCATCGATCCCCTGAGCCTCGCCGATTATGAAGCGTATGACGGCTATCGCGGCCTGCGCCGCGCGGTCACCATGACGCCGGAAGCGATTGTCGAGGAAGTGACGCAGTCGGGCCTCAGGGGCCGTGGCGGCGCCGGCTTCCCCACCGGCATCAAGTGGAAGACCGTGCTGGGCGCACAGGCGACGCAGAAATACATCGTCTGCAATGCCGACGAAGGCGACAGCGGCACCTTCGCCGACCGCATGATCATGGAGGGCGATCCCTTCCTGCTGATCGAGGGCATGACCATCGCCGGCATGGCGGTGGGTGCCAGCCGGGGCTTCATCTATGTCCGCAGTGAGTACCCGGACGCCTTCCGCCGCCTGCAGGACGCGATCGTGGCCGCCAACCGCGCGGGTTTCCTCGGCCCCGACATCCTGCGTTCCGGCCGCGCCTTCAACCTCGAAGCCAGGATGGGGGCCGGTGCCTATATCTGCGGCGAGGAGACCTCGCTCCTGGAATCCCTCGAAGGCAAGCGCGGCATGGTGCGCGCAAAGCCGCCGCTGCCGGCGCTCAGGGGCCTCTTCGGCCAGCCCACGGTGATCAACAACGTGCTCTCGCTGGCGGCGGTGCCCACGATCCTCGACAAGGGGGCGGCCTTCTACCAGAACTACGGCATGGGCCGCTCGCGCGGGACGATGCCGCTGCAGCTCGCCGGCAACGTCAAGTTCGGCGGCCTGGTGGAGAAGGCCTTCGGCATCACGCTGCGTGAAGCGATCTACGATTTCGGCGGCGGCACGGCGAGCGGCAGGCCGCTCCGCGCCGTGCAGGTGGGCGGACCGCTGGGTGCCTATTTCCCCGATGCCCTGCTCGACACGCCGCTCGATTACGAGGCGATGGCGGCCGCCAAGGGCATGCTCGGCCATGGCGGCATCGTGGTGTTCGACGATTCCGTCGACATGTCGCTGCAGGCGCGTTTCGCCATGGAATTCTGCGCCATTGAATCCTGCGGCAAGTGCACGCCCTGCCGCATCGGCTCTACGCGCGGCGTCGAGGTGATCGACCGCATCCGCGACGGGATCGAGCCGGAGAAGAACAAGGTGCTGCTGGCCGATCTCTGCGACACCATGCTCGATGGCTCGCTCTGCGCGCTGGGTGGCCTCACCCCCTTCCCGGTGCAGAGTGCCGTCCGCCACTTCCCGGAAGATTTCAACCGCCCATCCGCCAAAGCAGCGGCTGAGTGACGGAGGAACGACCCATGACCCTGATCAAAGAAACCGATTTCGGCACCCCGATCCGGCTCTCCACCAGGACGGTGACGCTCTCGATCGACGGCGAGGAGATCACCGTGCCGGAAGGCACCTCGATCATGCGCGCGGCGATGGAGCTCGGTACCAAGATCCCCAAGCTCTGCGCCACCGACAGCCTGGAAGCCTTCGGCTCCTGCCGCCTCTGCGCGGTCGAGATCGAGGGCCGCAAGGGAACGCCCGCTTCCTGCACGACGCCGGCCGAGAACGGCCTCAAGGTCTGGACCCAGACCGGCAAGCTTGCCAAGCTCCGCCGCAATATCATGGAGCTCTATATCTCCGACCATCCGCTCGACTGCCTGACCTGTGCCGCCAATGGCGACTGCGAATTGCAGGACATGGCGGGTGCCGTGGGTCTCCGTGAGGTGCGCTACGGCTTCGACGGCGAGAACCACCTTGATTCGGCCAAGGACGAGAGCAATCCCTATTTCACCTTCGATGCCTCGAAGTGCATCGTCTGCTCGCGCTGCGTGCGCGCCTGCGAGGAAGTGCAGGGCACCTTCGCCCTCACCATCGATTCCCGCGGTTTCGCCTCCACCGTCTCGGCCGGGCAGAAGGAAGACTTCCTCGGCTCCGAATGCGTCTCCTGCGGTGCCTGCGTGCAGGCCTGTCCAACGGCGACACTGATGGAGAAGACCGTGATCGAGGCCGGCCAGCCGGAGCATTCGGTCGTCACCACCTGCGCCTATTGCGGGGTGGGTTGTTCTTTCAAGGCCGAGATGCGCGGCACCGAGGTGGTGCGCATGGCGCCCTACAAGGACGGCGAGGCAAATCACGGCCATTCCTGCGTCAAGGGCCGCTTCGCCTGGGGCTATGCCACTCACAAGGATCGCATCACCAAGCCGATGATCCGCGCCAAGATCACCGACCCCTGGCGGGAAGTGAGCTGGGAAGAGGCGATCGGCCACGCCGCCAACGAGTTCAAGCGCATCCAGAAGACCTACGGCAAGGGTGCGGTGGGCGGCATCACCTCCTCGCGCTGCACCAACGAGGAAACCTATCTGGTGCAGAAACTGGTCCGCGCCGCCTTCGGCGTGAACAATGTGGATACCTGCGCCCGCGTCTGCCATTCGCCTACCGGCTACGGCCTCTCCCAGACCTTCGGCACCTCGGCCGGCACGCAGAATTTCGATTCCGTGCGCGAAGCCGACGTCATGATGGTGATTGGCGCCAATCCGACCGACGCGCATCCCGTGTTCGGCAGCCAGATGAAGCGGCGCCTGCGCCAGGGCGCCAAGCTGATCGTCATCGATCCCCGCCGCATCGATCTGGTGAAGTCGGCCCATATCACGGCCGATCATCATCTGGCGCTTCGACCCGGCACGAACGTCGCCATGATCAATGCCCTCGCGCATGTCATCGTGACCGAAGGCCTGGTCAACGAAGACTATGTGCGCGAGCGCTGCGACATGATGGAGTTCGACCGCTGGCGCGCCTTCGTGGCCGAGGAACGCAATTCGCCGGAAGCGATGGAGCAGTATACCGGCGTGAAGGCCGCCGATGTGCGCGCCGCCGCCAGGCTCTATGCCACCGGCGGGAATGCCGCGATCTATTACGGCCTTGGCGTCACCGAGCACAGCCAGGGCTCCACCATGGTCATGGGCATGGCCAACATCGCCATGGCGACCGGCAATGTCGGCCATGTCGGCGCCGGCGTGAATCCCCTGCGCGGGCAGAACAACGTCCAGGGCTCCTGCGACATGGGTTCGTTCCCGCACGAGCTCCCGGGCTATCGCCACATCTCCATGGACGATGTGCGCAACCAGTTCAATCAGGCCTGGGGTGTGACCCTCGATCCGGAACCGGGCCTGCGCATCCCCAACATGCTGGACGCGGCCGTGGACGGGACCTTCATGGGGATCTACATCCAGGGTGAGGACATCGCCCAGTCCGATCCCAATACCAAGCACGTGACGGCCGGACTTGAGGCGATGGAATGCGTGGTGGTGCAGGACATCTTCCTCAACGAGACGGCGAACTACGCCCATGTCTTCCTGCCCGGCACCACTTTCCTCGAGAAGGACGGCACCTTCACTAATGCCGAGCGGCGCATCAACCGCGTGCGCAGGGCGGTGCCGCCGGCCCCGGGCTATGCCGATTGGGAAGTGACCATGATGCTCTCCAATGCGCTCGGCTATCCGATGAGCTACAGCCATCCCTCCGAGATCATGGACGAGATCGCAGCGCTCACCCCCACCTTCAAGAACGTCTCCTACCAGAAGCTGGAGGAGATGGGCTCGATCCAGTGGCCCTGCAACGACGCCGCCCCCGACGGCACCCCCACCATGCACATCGACAAGTTCGTGCGGGGCAAGGGGCGCTTCATGATCACCGAATTCGTGCCGACCGAGGAGAAGGTGGGGCC
>JAEUKV010000283.1 GCA_016794165.1 Rhodospirillaceae bacterium | reverse complement strand
TGAACGTCGCACCGCCCGTCTTCGCCAGCGTCTTCGTGATCGCCGCCGTCAGCGACGTCTTGCCGTGGTCAACGTGGCCGATCGTGCCAATGTTGCAGTGCGGCTTGTTACGCTCAAATTTAGCCTTCGCCATTTTCTTACTCCGTCAGTTCGCTGGTTCCGCTCAGGTTCTCGTACTTAGGCCATCTTGGCGCGGACTTCGTCCGCGACCGCCTGAGGGACCTGCTCGTAGTGATCGAAAGTCATGGTGTATTGGGCCCGGCCCTGGCTCATCGAGCGCAGGGTGTTGACGTAGCCGAACATGTTCGCGAGCGGCACCATCGCCGTGATGACACGGGCGTTGCCGCGGCTGTCCATGCCCTGAACCTGGCCGCGCCGGGAGTTGAGATCGCCGATCACGTCGCCCATGTAATCCTCGGGCGTCACGACCTCGACCTTCATCATCGGCTCAAGCAGCTTCGGACCGGCCTTGGGAATGCCCTCGCGGAAACAGGCGCGCGCGGCGATGTCGAAAGTGAGCACGTTCGAATCGACGTCGTGATAGGCGCCGTCGATCAGGGTCGCCTTGAAATCGATCAGCGGGAAGCCGGCGATGACACCGGTTTCCTTGGCCAGCTTCAGGCCCTTTTCGACGCCCGGCACGTATTCACGCGGCACCGAACCGCCGACGATGGCGTTCTCGAAGACGAAGCCCGAACCCGGCTCCAGCGGCTCGAAGCGGATCTTGACGCGGGCGAACTGGCCCGAACCGCCGGTCTGCTTCTTGTGGGTGTAGTCGTGCTCGACCTTCTTGGTGATGCTTTCGCGATACGCCACCTGCGGCGCACCCACGTTGGCCTCGACCTTGAACTCGCGCTTCATGCGGTCGACGAGAATTTCGAGATGGAGTTCGCCCATCCCCTTGATGATCGTCTGGCCGCTTTCCGGATCGGAATTGACGCGGAAGCTGGGGTCTTCCTGGGCGAGGCGGTTCAATGCCACGCCCATCTTTTCCTGGTCGGCCTTGGATTTCGGTTCGACCGCGACCTCGATCACCGGCTCCGGGAATTCCATGCGCTCGAGGATGATCGGGTGCGCGGGATCGCACAGGGTGTCGCCGGTGGTGGTGTTCTTCAGGCCGCAGATGGCGACGATGTCGCCGGCGCGGGCTTCCTTGATGTCTTCGCGGCTGTTGGCATGCATCAGGAGCATGCGGCCGACGCGCTCTTTCTCTTCCTTCACCGTGTTCATCACGGAGGTGGACGTGTTGAGCACACCGGAATAGACGCGCACGAAGGTGATGGATCCGACAAACGGATCGGTCATGATCTTGAAGGCGAGGCCCGAGAACGGCTCGTCATCCGAGCTCTTGCGGGTCAGCTCCGCATCGCCGTCGACGGCAACGCCCTTCATGTCCGGCACGTCGAGCGGCGAGGGCAGGAAATCGACCACGGCGTCCAGCATCGGCTGCACGCCCTTGTTCTTGAAGGCCGAGCCGCAGAGGACCGGCACGAAGGTGCTGGCGATGGTGCCCTTGCGAATGAGCTTCTTGAGGGTGTCGACGTCGGGCGCCTTGCCTTCGAGGTAGGCTTCCATGGCGGTATCGTCGAGTTCGACGGCCATTTCGACCAGGCGCGCGTGGTATTCCTCGGCCTTTTCCTTGAAATCGGCCGGAATGTCGGTGATGACGAACTCGGCGCCCAGGGTCTCTTCTTTCCAGATGATCGCCTTCATGGCCACGAGGTCGACCAGGCCCACGAACTCGCTCTCGGAACCGATCGGCAGGTGAATGACCAGGGGCTTGGCGCCCAGGCGGTCCACGATCATGTCGACGCAGCGATAGAAGTCGGCGCCGATGCGATCCATCTTGTTGACAAAGCAGATGCGCGGCACGCCGTACTTGTCGGCCTGGCGCCACACGGTCTCGGACTGCGGCTCGACGCCGGCCACCGAATCGAACACGGTCACGGCACCGTCGAGCACACGCAGCGAACGCTCGACTTCGATGGTGAAGTCGACGTGGCCCGGTGTGTCGATGATGTTGATGCGGTGATCGTTCCAGAAGCAGGTGGTGGCGGCCGACGTGATCGTAATGCCGCGTTCCTGCTCCTGCTCCATCCAGTCCATGGTGGCGGTGCCTTCATGCACTTCGCCGATCTTGTAGGACTTGCCGGTGTAATAGAGGATGCGCTCGGTCGTGGTGGTCTTGCCGGCATCGATGTGGGCCATGATGCCGATGTTTCGGTAGCGATCGAGCGGAGTCGTGCGCGCCATGATGTTAGGTCCTTCCGCCCTTACCAGCGATAATGCGAGAAGGCCTTGTTGGCCTCCGCCATGCGGTGGGTGTCTTCGCGCTTCTTGACCGAGGAGCCGCGGTTGTTGGCGGCATCGAGGATCTCGGCCGCGAGGCGGTCGGTCATGGTCTGCTCGGAACGGCCGCGCGCCACGGTGATGATCCAGCGGATGGCAAGCGCCTGGGCGCGGTCGGGACGAACCTCGACCGGCACCTGATAGGTGGCGCCGCCGACACGCCGCGAGCGCACTTCGAGGTGCGGCTTCACATTGGCAAGGGCTTCGTGGAACAGCTTGACCGGGTCGGACTTGGCCTTCTTCTCGACATTGGCGAGAGCGCCATAGACGATGGTCTCCGCCGTCGACTTCTTGCCGGCATACATGAGGCTGTTCATGAACTTGGTGAGCACGATGTCACCGAACTTGGCATCCGGCAGAACTTCGCGCTTTTCAGCTGCGTGGCGA
Source organism: Rhodospirillaceae bacterium (assembly GCA_016794165.1). GTDB lineage: Bacteria > Pseudomonadota > Alphaproteobacteria > Dongiales > Dongiaceae > Dongia. Next base: position 7,205 of record JAEUKV010000283.1, on the reverse strand, counting down.
CGCGACATCTCGTGATCTCCTTACTTCGGCCGCTTGGCGCCGTATTTCGAACGACGCTGCTTGCGGTCCTTCACGCCCTGGGTATCGAGCGTGCCGCGGATGATGTGATAGCGGACACCGGGCAAATCCTTGACGCGGCCACCGCGGATCATGACGACCGAGTGCTCCTGCAGGTTATGGCCTTCGCCCGGGATATATGAGGTGACTTCGAATCCGTTGGTCAGCCGCACGCGCGCGACCTTGCGCAGCGCGGAGTTCGGCTTCTTCGGCGTCGTCGTATAGACGCGGGTACACACGCCACGCTTCTGCGGGCTCGCCTCAAGCGCCGGGACCTTGTTGCGCGCCTTCAAGGGCTCGCGACCACCGCGGATCAGCTGGTTAATCGTTGGCATTCTTCTTCCTCACCTCGTTGCGCGTCCGGGCCGGGCCCATTGGCGCAGATTTGCCGCTTGCAAATGGTTGCCATATGCAAAAGCGACCTCACCGATGCCTGTATGCTTTCGCAAAGCGGCTCGATGCGGTCGTAAAAAACGCCAGATTGCTCATACCGTCAGGTAGAGGAGCCATATGTCGTTCAGATGCTTAAGTCGGGACAGCGTCTAGACTGAAGGGCGCTCTCGCACCGGTTTATCTACCACCAGCCCCCTTAAAGGCGGGCGGACTATATTGATTCGGGTACCCCCGGTCAAGCAGAAGAATCCCGGGTGAAATCAATCTTTTTCAACAACTTAACTCATATCCCGCGCCGCACGCATGACTACCATACGATGGGGTCCGGCGGGCCGCCACCCACCAGTTCTGGCCTTCGACGGTGAATCCTGACTGTATAGGTCGGGATTCCGTCATTTTATTGCGCGCCCCAGGGCGGGTGTCGCCCGCAGCAGATTCTACAGGGTCACCCGGTGCCCTGCCAGCCACTGGTCTTGTCAGAGTCGCCCGGCCATGACTAGCCTTCGGATGCCGAACCCGGTCGGAGCGGACAAGCGATGCGCCTTGGGATCCTCCTTCTCGTGATGCTGGGCTGGATCGGCCCCGGCCCCGCTTTGGCCGAGTCCGGGGCCGGGGCCAAGGCTGAAACCGAGCCGCGCATTGCCCTGGTGATCGGCAACGGCGGCTATGGACCCGAGACCGGGGCCCTTGCCAACCCGCCCGGCGACGCCGCCCTCATCGCCGAGGCCCTGGAGGCGGTCGGCTTCCAGGTGCAGATGCTGGTCGATGCCGATCTCACCACGATGAAGCGTGCCATCTCGGCCTTCGGCCGGGAGCTGGTGGCGGCGGGGCCCACGGCCACCGGACTCTTTTTTTACGCTGGCCATGGCCTGCAGATCGGCGGGGTCAATTACCTGCTGCCCCTGGGCGCCCAGGTGCTGAGCGAAGCGGATGCCGAGATGGAGACGGTCAACGCCGATTGGGTGCTGCGGCAGATGGAGTTCGCCGGCAACCGGGTCAACATCGTGGTGCTGGATGCTTGCCGCAACAACCCGCTCGCCCGCGGCCTCCGCAGCGTGGTCCAGGGCTTGGCCCGCATGGACGCGCCCACCGGCAGCTTCATCGCCTATGCCACGGCGCCGGGCGAGGTGGCGCGCGACGGCAGCGGCGGCAATTCGCCCTATACGCGGGCGCTGGCCGCGGCCATCACCGGCCCGCGCGTGCCCGTCGAGGAGATGTTCCGCAATGTCCGGGTGGCGGTGATGGAGGCCACCGGCCGGCAGCAGGTGCCGTGGGATTCCTCCTCCCTTACCGGCGCGTTCTATTTCCAGGACGGGGCTGGCGCGCCGCAGGTCGCCGCTGCCCCCTCTGCGCCGCCGACCGCCACGCAGGAACCGGCTTCCACCGGCCGCAGCCAGGAGCAGCGCCCGCCGCAGCCGGGCGAAATCTTCCGCGACTGCCCGGACTGCCCCGAGATGGCGGCGATCCCCGCTGGCCGATTCGTCATGGGGACGCCCGACGGCAACGAGGTGCGCCAGGACGATGAGGGACCCGCGCATGAGGTGACCATCCCCGCCCCCTTCGCCCTGGCCACACGGGAAGTGACGCGCGGCGAGTTCGCGGCCTTCATCAAGGCCACCGCCCGGTCGGTCAAGGATTGCTGGTTCGCCGATGGCGATGAGGGCCGCATGGCGCCGGAAGGCGATTTCAGGGACGCCGGCTTTGCACAGTCAGACGACCACCCCGCCGTCTGTGTCAGCTGGGAGGATGCCGTCGCCTATGCCGCCTGGCTCAGCGACCGCACCGGCTTTGCCTACGGCCTGCCCACGGAAGCGGAATGGGAATATGCGGCGCGGGCCGGCCGGGCCACGACCTGGCCCTGGGGCGACGACAACCCCGATGGCGGCTGTTCCTTCGCCAACGGCCTCGACGTCACCGGCGACCGGGAGAATCCCGGCAACGGCGCCAGCGCCTGCGAGGACGGCGTGGCCTTCACGGCACCCGTCGGCAGCTTCGCCGCCAACGGCTTCAAGCTCCACGACATGCTGGGCAATGTCTGGGAATGGGTGGTGGATTGCTACGCGCCCGGCTATGCGGGCGCCGCGGCGGATGGCAGCGCGCAGGTGGGTGCCGGCTGCGAGAGCCGCGTCGCCCGCGGCGGCTCCTGGCTGGAGAACCCCTGGGACATGCGTCTCGCGCGCCGCTATGCGGTGCCGCCGGACGGCCGCGAGAACATCATCGGCTTCCGCCTCGCCCGCGATCTATAGGGCGCGATCATCAGGGGGTGCGATAGGTTCCGATCGGCGCCCAGGCGCGCCCGGTTCCGCCCCAGACGATGCTCCGCCTGACCCAGGCCAGGGGCGCCGCGTCCTCGTAGCGGATCGAGCCATCGGCATCGACGCCCACACCGAGATCGCGCCACAGCGCATCGAGGTCGAAGGCGCCGCCCTGCAACAGGTAACGCGCGGCGAGGTCGTCGACCACGCCCAGCCCGCCGGTTGCCCCTTCGCACACGTCCAGCATCCGCCTTGTGGCCCAGCGCACGCCGATATGTCCGCCCGCGCGCAGCGCCGCGGCGAGACAATCCTCGACACCGACCCGGCCCGCGCTGCGGCGGCGCAGTTCGACATCCGCCAGCAACAGGAAGAGCGCCCCGCCCCAATAGCCCTGGCGCGTCCTGGCCAGGCCCGAGCGGGTCAGCGCCGGCACCCCGCGCGTCATGTGCCCGAGCCATTCCCGCCACACCGCCTCCTCGGTCTTCCAGCCGGCGCGGGCGCGCAGGATCGGTTCGAAATAGGTGGCGATGCCCTCGTTGAACCAGATACCGGTATCGCGCATCACCGGCGATCCGAGATGCAGGAACTCGTGCACCAGCACCCACTCTTCATAGAGATCGGGCAGCCGCGCCTTCTCGCCCAGCAGCAACAGGATGACGGCACCCTCGGCGGCCATGACGCGGCCGAACACGATCCCGTCGCGACCGGCGACCGGCAGGATCACGGTCATGGCAGGCACCACCGGGACCCGTCGCCAGAAGCGCCGGTTGCTCGCCGCCACATCCGCGATCCAGCGCTGCAGATTCGCGGCGCTCTCGGCCAGCGGCCCATCCAGGATGACCACGGCCATGTCGCCTTCTTGGGCGATCCCGAGCCGGGTGAACTTGCCGAACACCCATTCGCCGGCGTCGCGGATGCGCCGGGCGGAGAGGCGATAGCTGCCGTCGGCCCCACGCGGCAGGGCGATGGCGATTCCGGCGCCATCGCGCGCGGTGACGGTGATCGCAAGCTCGACCGCGCGGCGGCGATCGAATGGAACCGGCAGAATCGCCGCCGGCGATGCCAGGACCGAGCCACCCACCCGCAATGCCCGGTCGTAATCCGCCGCCGCCGTCGCGAAGGCAGCGAGATCCACCTCGAACCGGGCCCGGCCGTCGACCACGCCCTGGGCCGTGATAAAGGCGGCGGCGGCCGGGTCGGCGGGCAGCAGATCGCCCGCCAGGGTGCCGTCGTCGCAGGCGACCGCGATCTCGAGCGTCGTCGCAGCGGCGCCCAGTACCGTGATGTCGTGGCGGCAGAGGACTGGCGCGGCCTGGCCCGACGCGGTACCGGTACCCGCCAGGGTCGCCAGCAGGATTGTTGCGATCAGTGCCCCGTCAGCTCGAGGCGGCCGCATCGTGCTCGATGCCGACCACCAGGCCGCGTTCGATCCAGTCCTTGATGAATCCGGCGCTGCGTGGGACAGGATCGCTCGCCGCCGGTGTCCCCGCCAGGATTTCGCACATCGTGCCGAAACCGCCGCCCGCGCGCATGTGATCGAAGCAAGCCATTTCGTCCGCTTCGCAGGGTCGGAACTGGATTTGGTCGTCCTGGCGCCAGACCAGCCAGGCGACACCGGTGCCCGCCGCCGCGGGGCGGTCGGCACGATCGCGCAGGATCGCCTGCCGACAATCGCCAGTGGCGGCATCGGCCGGAAAGGTCACGACCGAATCCGCGAAGACCAGACGAAAGGACTCCCAGGCCGCGGCGGGCAGGTTGACCAGGTCGGCCAGCGCGACCGGGACCTGATCGCGGGCGTCGAAGGCATGGGCCACCGCCCAGTCGAAACGCGCCATGTCGGCGGCGAGCGGATAGGCCGGATGGGGATGCCGGTCGAGAAATTCCGGCAAGTCCCGGCCGAGCCAGCGCAGCGAGGGGAAGTGCGAGGGATGCGCTGCCAGGTAGTCCCCGGCCAGTGCCGCGAAATCGTCGGCACCAAGGAGGCCGTGCAGGCCGGGAAAGTCGTTGGCCAGCGCCTCCATCAGGCGGGTCCTGTAGGCATGGCCGTAGACGGCGAGCAAATCCGGCGCGCCCAGCCGCGCATTGCCGCGCAGATGGGGGAGGATCGCGGCATCGCCCGTGAGCAGATAGGCCTGGAAGGCGCGTTCGATCTCGGCGAGCCCGGTCATGCCACGCGCCCGATCCGTTGCGCGCCGGCAGCGCATTGGGTGGCGCTTTGCGCGGCGATGTCGCGGGCACGGTCCAGCTCGGTCACCAGTTCCGCCAGGGGCGGGATGTTGTCGTCGCGCTCGATCATGGTGGAAACGGGCCCGAAACGGGCGATGGCGGCGGCATAGAGATCCCAGACCGCATCGATGACCGGGTGGTCGTGGGTGTCGACGATATGGGTGCCGTTGTTCTCATGTCCGGCCAGGTGAATCTGGCGCAGGGCGGCCGGCGGCAGGCCGGCAAGGAACTCCAGCGGATCGAAACCGTGATTGAAGGCGTTGACATAGACGTTGTTGACGTCGAGCAGCAATTCGCAACCCGTGCGGCGCACCAGTTCGGCAAGGAACTCCCATTCGCTGAGCGCCGAGGCGGCATAGGTGACGTAGCTGGAGGTGTTCTCCAGCAGGATCGGCCGGCCAAGGTAGGTTTGCACGGCATCGACCCGGGCGGCGACATGATCGAGCGCCTCCTCGGTGAAGGGCAGCGGCAGCAGATCGTGCATGTTGAGCCCGGCGGTGCCGGTCCAGCACAGGTGATCGGAGATCCATGCCGGCTCGATGCGTGTGGCAAGAGCCTTGAGATCGGCAAGATAGGCCTGGTCGAGGGGTGCCGTCGAACCGATCGAGAGCGAGACACCGTGCATGACGATGGGATAGCGCGCCCGGATGGCGTTGAGATGACGCCAGGGCGGCCCACCGGCCACCATGAAATTCTCCGAGATGATCTCGAACCAGTCGACGCCGCCCGCGCCCGCCAGGATGGCGGGGTAATGCGCCGGGCGCAGTCCGAGTCCGAAACCGAGCATCGCTGGATCCTTCATGACGGCGCGATCGGCGGATACCGGTTCGGGGCAACCGGCATCCGCCACGCAGGGATGGTCAGTGGATGGGTTCGGATCAGCTGTCCAGCACGGTGCCGCCGGCGCTGGTGCAGGCTTCGGCGCTGCTCTCTTCGATCCAGCCATGACCCTTGCAGGAGTTGAGCCCCTTGCATTCGTTGCTGGCGGTCTTGCAGGCGCTCTGGCCCTTGCAGGCGTTGATGCCGGAGCATTTCACCGCGTCGGCCTGGGCCGGCTGGGTGGTCAGGCTGATGGCGCCGCCGGCCAGCAGGGCCATGGCTGCCGCCGCCATGGTGGCGGTGGTGACTTTGCGCATGTTGCTCATGAAAACTCTCCCTAAGTGCTTTGTGTTGTTGCCAACCTGATGGTTGCAGCAGCCGGTCGCCATCGGTGACAGCGATGGGCTGTATGAAGTGTTCGCGCGGCTCCGGATGATTGTTACGCGGCCCGCCGCGGCTCGTCGTCCTGATCTGGATCAATATAATAGGACCATTGGCGGGGTCTGGATCGTCGCATCCTGCCGACCGTCGGTTTAACTATATTTAAGGCATGCGATTCTAATCTCGCGTCATGATTCAGGATACGCTGCCCGCGTCCGCGCTGACCGGCATATTGGATTCCCTTCCCGGCGGTGTCGCACTCGTCGACGCCGGGGCGCGGCTCCTTTATCTCAATCGAACACTGGCCGATTGGTCAGGTGTTGCATCGGATCGCGTTCTGGGGCGTGATTTCGCCGACCTCTTGCCAGCCACCGCGGACCATGACGGTCTGGCGGCCGCCCTGTCCCAGGCTCTCGCCGGGTCACCGTCCAGCCATCGGTGCGATCTGCGTTTCGCCGATGCCGTGGCGCGGCGGGTCCGGGTGGAATGCGTCCCGCAGCGCGGCGACGACGGGTCGATCTGGGGCGCCAGCATCGTCTTCACCGCGCTCGACCAGCCCGACCTTCCCCAGCCCGACCTTCCCTACGCCGCCTCTGACGCGGCGATGCTGGCCGGCGAGCGAGCCTTCGCCAACGCGCTCATCGATTCCGTGCCGGCCATCGTGCTCCTGCTCTCGCCCGACGGTGCCATCCAGCGGGTGAACAGCTATTTCGAGGAACTGTCCGGCTACCGGCTCGAAGAGATCCGCGGCAAGGACTGGATCTCGACCTGCCTGCCCGAGCGGATTCGGAGCGAGATCCGCTCCCTGCTGGCGACCGCCGCCGGCGGCACGCGAACGCGCGGCAACGTCAACGCGATCCTGCTACGCAATGGCGAGGAACGCGAAATCGAGTGGTCCGACACGACCATCCGCGACAGCACCGGGCGCGTGGTGTCGCTGCTCGCGGTCGGCCACGACATCACCGAACTGCTGCGCACCCAGGCCGCGCTGCGCCATGGCCAGCAGCTGATGCGTGACGTCGTGCGGCTCTCGCATATCGGCATCTTCGAGCATGACCACGACAGCGATGTCAT
>JAEUKV010000281.1 GCA_016794165.1 Rhodospirillaceae bacterium | reverse complement strand
GCCCAGTGCCCTCTCCCCGCAAGCGGGGCGAGGGAGCGGTTCAGAGCTTCGGCGAGAGGTAGACGATCAGCAGGGCGTTGGCGAGCACGATCGAGGTCATCATGAAGAACAGCAGGACGTAGCGGTGCACGTTGCGCTCGCGTTCCGACACCAGCGCGCGCACCGCCTGGGCGAGGTTGGAGAGACGAGTGGTGATGAGGGCCAGTTTCTCGCGTTCCGAATTCTGCCAGAACTGATAGATCACCAGGGAATAGATGGCGCCGGCCGAGAGCACCAGGCTGATGAGGATCACCAGCTTGAACAGGATCGTGCCCTTGTAGGCGTGGTTGCCGATGACGCCGAGCAGCACGAAGAGGCCGAGCGACCCCACCAGGGTCGCCCATTGCTGGTGCTTGGCGAAGCGTATGGCCTCGTTCGAGGCGCGGTAGAATTCCAGCATCTCGGCATGGGTGAGTTCGTCGAGCTCGCTCGCGACGACGGCCTCGAGTTCTGCGATTTTGCTCTCGGTCTCGGCTTTCGCCATGGTCGTTTCTCCATCGATCGGACAAGTTTAGGCCGGCAATGGTTAACAACCTGTGGATAAGTGGAAAGCCGGCCCATGGGGGGCCGGCTTTCGCAGGAAAATCAAGACAGTGGCGTTGAGGGGATTCGCCTCAGTTCAGTAATTATGCTGGTCAGTACATGTGCTGGCCGCCATTGATCGAGAGGGTGGAGCCGGTGACGAAGCCGCCCTCGTCAGCCACCAGGAACAGCACGCCGCGGGCGATCTCCGACGCCTGGCCGAGGCGCCCGACCGGGATCTTGGCGACGATCTTCTCCAGCACCTGGGGCGGCACCGCGCGCACCATGTCGGTATCGATGTAGCCCGGCGCGATGGCATTCACCGTGATGCCCTTGGCGGCGCCTTCCTGGGCCAGCGCCTTAGTGAAGCCGTGGATGCCCGACTTGGCGGCGGCGTAATTCACCTGGCCGTATTGCCCGGCCTGGCCGTTGATCGAGCCGATATTGACGATGCGGCCGAAATCGCGCGCCCGCATGCTGTCGATGACCGAGCGGCACATGTTGAAGCAGGAGGAGAGGTTGGTGTCGATCACCGCCTGCCACTGCTCCGGCGTCATCTTGTGGAGCGTGCCGTCGCGGGTGATGCCGGCATTGTTGACCAGCACGTCGACCGGGCCGAGATCGGCGGTGATCTTCGCCACACCATCCTGGCACTGCTTGAAGTTGGAGACGTCGATCTGATAGGCGGGAATGCCGGTCTTCTCGGTAAAGGCCTTGGCCTTCGCCGCATCGCCGCCATAGACCGCCGCCACCTTGTAGCCGGCATTCTTCAACGCCACCGAAATCGCCTCGCCGATGCCGCGCGTGCCGCCGGTCACCACTGCCACCCGTCCCATTCATGCCTCCCAGGTTTGGTTTTTAGTTGTTTCAGACTTGCACCGCCCGGGTTGCCGGTCTTTGCCGGCGTCCCCCTACGATGTCGCTTTACCGCTCCACGCACCCCAAGCGTCAGCGCTCCACGCACATGGCAATGCCCATGCCGCCGCCGATGCAGAGTGTCGCGAGGCCCTTCTTGGCGTCGCGCTTCTGCATCTCGTGGAGCAGGGTCACCAGCACGCGGGCACCCGAGGCGCCGATCGGATGGCCGAGCGCGATGGCGCCGCCATTGACGTTCACCTTGGCGGGGTCCCAGCCCATGTCCTTGTTGACCGCGCAAGCCTGCGCGGCGAAGGCCTCGTTGGCCTCGATGAGGTCGAGATCCTCGGGTTTCCAGCCGGCCTTGGCGAGGGCCGCCCGGCTGGCCGGGATAGGCCCCGAGCCCATGATCGCGGGATCGACGCCGACGGTCGCCCAGGAGACGATGCGCGCGAGCGGCGCAAGGCCGCGCTTCGCCGCTTCCGCCGCCGACATCAGCACCACGCCGGCCGCGCCGTCATTGATGCCCGACGCATTCCCGGCGGTCACCGTGCCGTTGTCGCCGCGCACGAAGGCCGGGCGCAGCTTGGCGAGCGAGTCCGCCGTGGTGCCGTGCTTGGGGTATTCGTCCTCCGCCACCACCACGTCGCCCTTGCGGCCCTTCACCGTGACCGGCACGATCTCGTCCTTGAACCTGCCGGCCTTCATCGCGGCCTCGGCCTTCTGCTGGCTGGCGGCGGCGAATTCGTCCTGCTGGGCGCGGGTGATCTGCCATTTCTGCGCCACGTTCTCGGCGGTGTTGCCCATGTGATAGCCGTTGAAGGCATCCCACAGCCCGTCCTTGATCATGGTGTCGATCATCTCGGTATTGCCCATCTTGGTGCCGTTGCGCAGATGCACGCAATGCGGCGCCTGGCTCATGCTCTCCTGGCCGCCGGCGATGACGATGGCGCTGTCGCCGTTGCGGATCGCCTGATAGCCGAGCGCCACGGTGCGCAGGCCGGAGCCGCACAGCTGGTTGATGCCGTAGGAGGTCTTCTCGTTGGGAATGCCGGCCGCGATCGCCGCCTGCCTGGCCGGGTTCTGCCCGGCCCCGGCCGCCAGCACCTGGCCCAGGATCACCTCGTCCACCTCGCTGGCCGCCACCTTGCTGCGCTTCAGCAGTTCCAGGATCACGTCGCGGCCGAGATCGTGGGCCGCCACGCCGGCGAACGCCCCGGAAAAGGCACCGATGGGGGTGCGGGTGGCGGCGGTGATGACGACGTCTTGCGGGTTGGCCATGGGGAAGTCCTCCGGATGTCTTCATTTTTCAGCGTTGCTGCATTGCAAACAAGCCTAGGGGAAAGCCGGTGCGGCGCGCAAGGCGAGAATGGGCCGAGGCGGAATGGGCGCAGGGGGTGAATGGGGGGCGGGGGGCCCCGGAACAGCCGGCCACGCGGGTTCCGGCGCGGCCACGTCCGGGCTAGCATGGGTGGATGATCCCACCGCGCCGCCTGCTCGCGTCCGTTCTGCTCCCGTCTGTCCTGCTGCTGGGCGTCGCCGCCTGCGCCGCGACGCGCGAGCCTCCGGCGGAAAGATACCAGCGCTGCGGCGCCACGGCGGCGTCCGGCACGCTGACCAGCCCGTGGCTGGCGGCCATTGCCTTCATCGACCTGGCCGAGGCGCAGCGTTCGCGCGGGTGCTATGCCGTGACAATTACCGGCGTCCAGGGACCTGACGGTACCCTCTACCGCGCCGCCTTCAAGCCGGCGCCCGACAACATCCTGCGCTGGCACTACGAAATCGGCATCGGTCCCGCTCAGGCGCGCGAGATGGACCAGGTCCTGGGCGCCGCCGGCTATACCCTCATCTGGAGCGACATCTACACCGACACCGCCGGCGCGCCGCGCCTGCAGTTCGTCTGGACGAAGACGAAGCGGGTGGAAGCTGGGCCATGACACCCGCCTGCCCGGCGTCCATCGGCACGCCGCCCCTCACTTCATGAGGTGCGCCAGTTGCGGGCAGATGGCACGGGCGCGGGCGGCCACCTGGTCGTGCCGGGGCTTGTTGACACTCTCTTCCAGCTGGAACCATTTGGCCAGCGCCGGGTCCGCCTCGGCGCGCCCCTCGATCATGTCGACGAAGCGCTGCGCATCCTGGTCCGGCATGTCGGCCAGCACCGCCTTCATGCCGCATTCGAACACCGCCTGCCGCTGCCCCGGCTCGACGCGCGTGGTGTTGAAGAGCGCATCCGGATCCTCATCGAACTTCTCCTGCGCCAGCGCAAAGAACCGCGCCTTGCCGGGTGTCGCAGCGGGATCGATGACGGAGAAGTCCTGGGCGGTGGCGAGGCCGGCACTTAGGGTGAGGGCCAGCACACACGTCGCTAGGGAAAACCGGGGTTTCATGGGAGGGATCCAGTTCGTTGCCCAACTGTGCAGGACGCGGGATTATAGTAGAAGGCAGGATAGGGGCAACGGATGACGTTATGTACCAAGGCACACCCATGAAAATTTAGAAATAGCCCTCATCTGTCAAATCCACATCGTCGTCGAATTCTTCTATATCGATAGAGAAATCTTCCTTGAAATCAGCCACAATAGCCTTTCGTTTCTTCATTATTGATTTCTGATGGCGGAGCGACGCATCTAACTCTTCCAATGGGGCATCACCGTCATAGAAACGAACATTCTTCAGTTTCATTGGCCCGAAGTACGGATCTGTTGCGACGTAGTCTGTCAATTTGGGAACACCCCAGCCACGGATATTTGCTTCATATGCGTACAGCCACATTGATGATCTTAGGCCGTCGGACGTCTTGAACGAATCCCATATCTTCGTATTCAAAGCGCCATCAACCAACCTTTTTTGATTGGCATGGCAAAGTAGTACGGAAAGCAATGGATCAGGCTCCAGGAAGGCATTTCCTAGATTCTTAGCCTTCACCGGAACTTTCAAATAGATTGATAAGAAAAGGATCCAAGAAGCCTCACCAAACTTGCGCTGCGTAAGGAGCATTGCAATGGTGGAGTTAACAAACTGACTAATCTTATCAAGATTAAGATCATTTTTCGTTGCTTGACGACTGAGAAAAACTAGGACTACTGCTGGCAAAGTCGTCGAATTGGCTTTGTAAGCAGTTAGAAGGTAGCTCTCGACCAAATTCCAGTGGTCGCACTGTGTAAACACCGATCTCGCTCGCTTAATCCCGTAAGAGAGTACGTTACTAGATGGCTCCCGGTGTGAAACGTCGTGGAGCTTATAAAAGAACAACTCAAAGACCTGTTGCTCGGCTGTTATACTTGGAATGTAGCTAGCAACTTCATGTCTCCATCCTGAGAATGAGACAATTTCAGACTGCGAGATCACAGTCTTCTGGTAATTGATATCTAGCTCGAACTCATTTATCGCCTTTCGCAAATGAATAAGAATACGGTTTGCATCTTCTGAGGTATTGCAACCGATTGAGTAGTCATCAACAAAACGAGCTATCTGCCCCGGTTCAGGCCTTATTCTTTTTTTGAGTTGCCTATCTATGGATGCGCCTACAATTTCGCCAATCACTCTTGAAGTATCTGGCCCAACAGGGATGCCAATAGTTTGCCCGTCCTGAGCATTTCTAACCAAAGTATCCAGAGTGTTTCCCCAGAGAGCATGGCTACGGTTAGCTTTGGCGACCGACTTACCGTGAATCGCCCACGCAATGGAATGCGTGTAGATGCTGTGATAGTATCTCGCTATGTCTGTCTGGCACACAAAGTTGTATGCTGCTGCTTGGTGAGAATTGACTAGCTCTTTGGCATCAAAGCTCGGTTGTATGAATGCTCTCTCTCCAGACCAATCAAACACTGGCTTAGACAAAGAGTAAGGCATCTGCCTGATGTGCCTGCTAAGGCTTACCCAATTGTCGGCAATCTGTTTTGAGATGTAAAAGTAGTTAACAGGATTTATAATTGAATGAGCTCGGTCTTCCTTCCCAAATCGCGGAAACCAGAACGAGTACTTCTCTGATTTAAAGTATAGATAGTCTGGACGTTTGGTTCTTGAATTGAGCGGAATTTTCTTGAACTGATTAAGCAAGTAGTTTCTGTATCGATCAATCCGTCGAGTCCTAAAGCACGGGGGTAACTCAGGCGGGTAGAAGCCTTTTTCTAGGAACTTCCTATGCCGTGCACTTGGTGTTTTGCTCGTCATGGTGAGATGGCGCTTTTTGTGTGCGTTGACAATTCTCCCTATAGTTGAGGTGTACCCTTAGGTTTGCAAGATATTTCTGCCCACACTCACCCCACCGCCCGCGGATTCCGTTCCGCAAAGTCCCGCTGGTGCCAGTACGGATACACCGGCACCTTCTCGCTCGCCGCATCCAGCCGCTTCACCTGATCGCGCGTCAGTGACCAGCCTAGCGCGCCCAGATTCTGCTTCAGTTGGTCCTCCGTCCGCGCGCCGATGACGAGGTTGCACACGGTCGGGCGCGCGAGCAGCCAGTTGAGGGCGATCTGGGGCACGGTCTTGCCGGTTTCCTTTGCCACCGCATCGAGCGCGTCGACCACCTGGTAGAGATAACCGTCATCGACCGGCGGGCCGCCCTCGGCGCCACCCTGTCTGATACGGCCGGACTGGTCCTCGCCGCGGCGGATCTTGCCGGTGAGGCGGCCCCAGCCCAGGGGGCTCCAGACCATGGTGCCCACACCCTGATCGAGGCAGAGCGGCATCAGTTCCTCCTCATAGTCGCGGCCGATCAGGGAATAGTAGCCCTGATAGACGACATAGCGGGCGAGGCCGTATTTCTCGGAGGTGGCCAGCGCCTTCATCACATGCCAGCCGCTGAAGTTGGAGCAGCCGATATAGCGGATCTTGCCGGCGGTGATGAGGTCGTCGAGGGCGCGCAAGGACTCCTCGACCGGCGTCAGGGCGTCGAAGCCGTGCATGAAATAGAGGTCGATGTGATCGGTGCCGAGGCGCCGGAGGCTGGCTTCGCAGGCGTCGATCAGGTGATGGCGCGACGAGCCCTGGTCGTTGGGCCCCTCGCCCATGGCGAAGCTGGCCTTGGTGGAGATGAGCGCCCGGTTGCGCTTGCCCTTGAGGGCGGCGCCCAGGATGGTCTCGGCAAGGCCGTCGGAATAGATATCGGCCGTGTCGAAGAAGTCGATGCCGTGATCGAGGCAGAGATCGACCTGCCGGTTGCCCGCCTGGCCGTCGACGGCGCCCCATCGGTCGAAGAACTCGTTGCCGCCGCCGAAGGTCGCGGTGCCGAAGGAGAGGACCGGCACCCTGAGGCCGGATTTGCCCAACTGACGATGTTCCATGGCTTTGCTCGCTGCTCTTGGGGTTGCGGGTCGGTCTGGCGGTGCTGCCGCACGTCATAGGCCATCGCGGCTTGGTCTTTCCACCCTGCTGGCAACGCGGTCATGGCGGGGGTGCCAACGCCGGATGCGACCGGGGGTGGCGCCGGCGGCCCCTTTACCACCTGGGGTTAGCCGGTCTATCATACCCGGTAAAGTGGTATTACATTTCGATCCTGTCCGCGATGCTGGCGGCCCCGCCGGCAGGGGCGCGGGATCAAACCGGGGAGGGGAACATGCCTGCCACCGCACGTCCTTGCCAGTTCCTGTCGCGCCAGCTCGGCGCGCTCGTTCTCGCCGGCTTCTGCGCCGGCTGTGCCATCAACGACGAAGGCGCCGTCGATTACCGGCGCGGCGAAATCCCGCCGCCGGTGACGGAGGTCGGCGCCGACAAGAAGCCGGTGACCCGCCCGGGCACGATCCCGGAATCGGTGGCGCTGGTCGGGAAGTACGAGCCCGTCGCCGACGAGAAGGCCTATCTCACCGAGGGCGAGTATTACGAGATCAAGCTGAAGCAGGGCCTGGTAGCGGATTTCTGGGACCTGCCGGGCTTCCTCAGCGGGAGCTTCGAGGAACGGGGCGAAGTGGCGATCGTCGTCAACGCCTTCGAGGTGGGGGCCGCCGGCAAGACGCTCACCTTCGATCCCGACAGCCGCCGGCAGGCGCGGGTGATCTATTTCTCCGCCGATGTGGAGGAGCGGCAGTATCTCAA
>JAEUKV010000229.1 GCA_016794165.1 Rhodospirillaceae bacterium | reverse complement strand
CCGCGCCAGCATCCTTGCCGCCTTCGCCTGCACGCTGGGCATCATCCCGCACATGGCGGCGGCGATCACCGGCCTCGCCGCCCTGCTTCACGCCAGTGCGCTCGCCTTCGAACTGCTGAAATATCTCGGTGTCGCCTATCTGCTCTACATGGCCTGGATGACCCTGCGGGAATCCGGGGCACTGGCAATGCCGCGCGATGCCGGGCCGAAATCGGTCCGTCAGGTCATCGCAACAGGCATCCTCATCAATATCCTCAACCCGAAGCTCTCGATCTTCTTCTTCGCGTTCCTGCCGCAGTTCGTGCAGGCAACGGAGCCGCAGGCGTTGCCGCGCATGCTGGAACTGTCAGGACTCTTCATGCTGATGACCTTCCTGGTCTTTGTCGGCTATGGGCTCTTTGCCGCCGCCATCCGCGCCCATGTGATCTCGCGGCCAGCGGTACTCACCTGGCTCCGCCGCGCCTTCGCTGCGGCGTTCGTGGCGCTGGGCGCGAAGCTCGCCCTGGCGGAGCGGTGATGTTGGCGGCGTGAGCTCGGTTCAACCGACCGTGATCTTCAGCTCGCCGATGCCGTCGACCCCACCCAGCATGACATCGCCCTTCTTGACCGCGGCGACACCGGCCGGCGTACCGGAATAGATGAGATCGCCGGATTTGAGTTCAAACAGGCCGGAAAGGTAGGAGATCATTTCCGGCACCTTCCAGATCAGCTGGTCGAGGTCGCCCTTCTGCTTCTCGACACCATTGACCTTGAGCCAGACGGCGCCCTTGGCCGGATGCCCGATATCGGCGGATGGCACGATCTCGCTGCACGGTGCCGAATGCTCGAACGCCTTGCCGATCTCCCAGGGCCGGCCCATTTTCTTGGCCTCGCCCTGCAGATCGCGCCGCGTCATGTCGAGACCCACGGCATAGCCGAAGACATGGCCCAGCGCCTTCTCCACCGGAATGTCCTTGCCGCCGGATTTCAGCGCCACCACCATTTCAAGCTCGTGGTGCACGTCGTTGGACTTGTCGGGATAGGGGAAAACGCCGCCATTGCCGACCAGCGTGTCGGGATTTTTCTGAAAGAAGAAGGGCGGCTCACGATTGGGATCATGCCCCATTTCGATGGCATGGTCGGCATAGTTGCGCCCGACACAGTAGATCCGGTGCACCGGGAACATCATCGCCGAGCCGCGGATTGGCAGGCTGGGAACCGCTTGCGGCGGGAAGACATAGCTGGCGGTGGTGGTCGGCGCGTTCATTGTTTCACTCCTGCAGAATATTTGACGCGTTGTTCCAGAACACTCATTGGTCGGCGCCGGGGTCGGCGCCGTTCATCTTTTTGCCGCGTAATAGGCGACACGTCGCTCCAGATAGGCGAGAAACTCCGAAATCGAAAACGCAAGGGCAAAGAGGACGATCAGTACGGCCCAGAAATGCGACATCAGGAAGTTCGAGGAATAGAGCTCGAACAGGGCACCAAAGCCCACGATCGAGATCAGCAGTTGACCGATGATGACGCCCTTCACCGCACGTATGACGCCAATGCGCACGCCACCCAGAATTTCCGGCAATGCCGCCCAGAAATAAATCTTGAAGAAGGCTTCCAGCGGCGTGGCCCCAAAGCTGCGGGCCATCTCTATCATGGAGCGGTTGATCTGCATGACGCCGGCGCGCGCGTTCAGGATGATGATCCAGATGGCAAACAGCCCGGTCGTGATGATGATCGAAGTCATGCCGAAGCCGAACAGAACCATGAGAACCGGCACCAGTGCCGTCAGCGGGGCACTCAGGAAGATATTGACCCATGGCAGGAGCATTTCATCGATCAGGCGGTTCTTGCCCATCAGGATGCCAACCGGAATGCCGATGACAATGGCCGCCAGGACGCCGCCGGCGAATGCGTACCCCGTTTCGCTCAGCGCCTTGAGAAAGACCGGCGTGCCAATGACATTGAACAGGGTTGTGAACACCTCGGACAATGGCGGTATGAAGAAGGTCAAGCCGGCATGACCGACGACCTCCCACAGCAGCGCCCAAAGGATGAGCGACGACATGCCCGGCAACCTGATTCCGAATACCGTCATCCCGTCCTCTATTCGACGTAATTGCGCAGCGACGCCCAGATCCGATCGACGATATCCAGGTATTCCGGGTCGCGGCGGATGTTTGCGGCGTCCTTGTTGCGGAAGCTCGTTGGCCGGATGACTTCCGACACGCGGCTTGGGCGAGGCAGCAGCACGGCGATCTGGTCGGAGACATAAACCGCCTCCTCGATCGAATGCGTGACGAAGATGAACGTCTTGCGCTCTTCCTGAACGAGGGTGAGCATGTCCTCCTGGAATTTCCGCCGGTTCTGTTCGTCGACCGCAGAGAAGGGCTCATCGAGCAACAGGACCTGCGCGTCCACCGCCAGGGCGCGCGCCAGGCCCACGCGCTGGCGCATGCCGCCCGACAGTTCATGCGGGAAGCTCCGCTCGAAACCGGCCAGACCGACATTCGAGATATATTTCTCGGCGATGGCCTCGCGCTCGGACTTCGCAATGCCGCGCAGTTCCAGGCCAAAACCGACATTGCGCATGACATTGGCCCAGGGCAGCAGGGCGAAATCCTGGAAAACAAACGCCCGGTCCGGACCGGGACCCTCAACCCTGATGCCGTTGACCTCGACCTCGCCCGAGTTTGCAGGTATCAAGCCGGCGATGATCTTCAGCAACGTTGTCTTGCCGCAACCGGACGGCCCGAGAAGCGACGTCAGCTGGCCACGGGGGAATTCCAGCGACAGATCCCGAAGGGCCTCGACGTCATTGTACTTCTTGGACACATTGCGCACGGAAACGGCGCTCTGGGGAGCCATTGCCGCCCGTTCATCCAACGCTCTGTCAGTCTGATGCATAACCACGGTTGTTTCCTGCAAACAAAAAGGTTTCCAATCGCTCGAGTAAATTCAGAAACACCACAGCCAGAGCGATAATGGAGAAAATCGCCGCATACATGCTGGGGTAGTCGGCGATCGAGCGGCTGTAGCTGATAATATCGCCGACGCCGGTGGGGGTGATCTTCAGTTCGGCCAGAATGGCCCCGATGAATCCGGCGGAGATGCCGAGCCTCAGGCCCGAAAAGATGACGGGAGAGGCGGCGGGAATGATGATCTTGAGAATGAGGTCCCGGTCGCTGGCTAGAAATGACGTTGCCATTTCCTTGATCGACGCCGGCGTATTTCGAACCGCGCTGCTTGTGTTGAGGACAATCACGGGCATCGCCATGATGCAGACAACGAACACCTTTGATGTCAGGCCGATACCGTAGGCCATCACCAGGAGCGGTATCAGCGCGGCCAGCGGGGCCGCCTGCATGACGATGAAAACCGGCGAAAAGAGCCAGTCAAATCGCGCACTCAACCCGGTCCAGAGTCCAATCCCGATGCCGAAGAACGCGGATATTGTTATGCCGATCACCAGCGGCTTCAGCGTCTCGGCATAGGCCTGAAAGATGGTGCCGTCCACCGTCATGACGATGAGGGATTGCATGGATTCGAGAAATGTCGGGAAGGCGAAACTCACGGGGATTCTGCCCGCGATCTCCCACGCCCCGAACACGATCAGTGCGGACAGCAGTTTGAGAATCAACGATCTTCTTGGCACGCGCTGGACCTTGAGGTTTCTTTGAAATGGCGGCGGCCGTCTACCGGTTGAGCGGTTGACGGCCGCCGTCGATCGCCTACTTCAGCGCGGCATCAAGCGGCGCGAAATACCAGAAATCATCGATATTGAGCGTAGCCGGATCACCGTCGAGCTGACCGGCACCCGTATACCACTCCAGGTCGGCCATGGCTGCCTTCCGGCCACCGCCGTTGGGATCATAAAGGCCACCTTCGACCGCTTCCTTGTAGAAGCCATCGAGTTCATCCAGGACTTCCTTGGGGAGCTGCCCGATGGGGCCGTCCGGGTTGGTTTCACGGCGAATGATCGTCGGGTCCTTCGCCATGTCCTGCCAGACACTGACCAGGGCCTTCACGAAGATGTTCACCTGCTCTTCATTCGACTGGATCCAATCGAGATTGGCGAACAGGGCTTCGTCGCTGGCATCGACATCGAACATCGGCAGGGCATGGAACCTGTCGCCCGCTTCCGCGACGATCTTGTTCTTGTTCGACAGGTCGAGGATTGTCGCTTCCGCCTGGCCGGCCAGCATGGCAACCACGCGGTTGCCCGAACCGGGCACATAGGAGCGCTCGCCAAACTTGATCCCCTCACGCTCTTCGATCACGTTGGCGATGGAATCGGTGCCGCCGCCACGCGAGTGAAGCATGATGGGCTCGCCGTCCAAGTCCTTCAGCGTATTGTACTTCATCGTGGTGACCGGGAAGAATTTCAGCTTCGAGAGCTGAAAGACGATCCGGACCGGCGCCTTCGAGCGCTGCATGATGGCATAGGGCGTCCCGAAGCCGATATTCATCTGCCCGCTCAGGACCGCCTGAATGGCCAGTTCCTCATCGGCAAAGGCCGTCCATTCATAGTCGAGCCCATTGGCCTTGGCGCGCTCCAGCGCCACGAAGAATGCGGCAAGTTCATCCGATGGTGTTTCCGCCAGGGCAATTCTGAGCTTTTCGGCATGGGCCGACGACACCATCAAACCAGCGGCAAGCGTGGTCAGGGCGACGAAACTCATGAATCTTTTCAATAGGTTCTTCATGTGATCCTCCCGTGAACTAATTGTTTATCTTCTTTTTCATCCTACGAATTCGCCTTCCTGCGAATTCGGCCTTGCGCTCTCGAATACTCCCCCAAGCTAGCCGGCAAACCCCTGCCGGTCCGGTCTCAACCCCCACCAAAAAGACGTTTCGATACTGAATGCAGGTGATTGCTCATCGCCTCATAGGCGGCACGCGGATCGCGCGCGCAAATTGCTTCGGCAATGCTTTCGTGTTCGAGAAAACTGGAGTGATCAGCGGGCGGTTTCGTGCTCTGCCGCTTGACATTGCCCCATGCGACCGCGCGGCGGACGAGGTTGAGCTGATCGAACAGCGCCAGCAGAAGCAGATTGTCGCTGGCCTCGGCGATCGCCCGGTGGAAACTGTCGTCCTGGATTTCGTATGCCTGCCAGCTCGACGCCGCGCGCATGCGCTCGATCGCCGCCATCATGTGGCTGAGGGCACCACCGGATGCGTTGATCGCTGCTTCCTTGGCAATCGCCGGTTCGATCGTGAATCGCGCCCGCATCATGCGGAAGGGCGTGATCTGCTGGCTGACCTCATTGAGCAGATTGCCGCTCAGCAAGGCCCCGCTCAGTTCGCGGTTGTCGGCCTGCTGGGAAATGAACGTCCCCTTGCCGACATGCCGCCAGATCGCCCCTTCACGTTCCAGCGATTCCAGTGCCTTGCGCAAGGTATTGCGGGTCATGCCGAGCTGGTCGGTCAGTTCGCGCTCGGCCGGCAGCCGGGCCCCGGGCTTCAGACCCTTTTCGGCAACATAAGCCCGCAGCCGCGAAACGGCTTCGACGTCTTCCAGTGAATCTCTTCGCATCAGCATGTCAACGTCACCCAGCATTGCGGCATCTGCCGCACGTGCACAACCAATCTGGATTGATTTTTGTAATCTACCATTTCCTGAATTGATTGATGTTGATCTTAACGTGCTACTGGAATACCACAACAGATAATTTTTCGACATGGAGAGCTTTTCGATGCCCGATTTTGTCATTCCGCCGCCACCCGTCGTCGCCCTGCCCGTGGCCGGCGGCGGATCGTTCCCGGTACGCCGGGTCTTTTGCATCGGGCGCAATTACGCCGCCCATGCCGTGGAAATGGGCGGCGATCCCAACCGCGAATCGCCCTTCTTCTTCCAGAAAAACCCGAACAACCTCGACCCGTCGGGGGAATTCCCATATCCGCCGCATTCGAGCGACGTGCACCATGAGGTGGAACTGGCCGTGGCGCTGAAGTCCGGTGGCGTCAATATCACGGTCGGCCGTGCCCTGGATCATGTCTGGGGCTATGCGCCATCGCTCGACATGACCAGGCGCGACCTGCAGAACGAAGCCAAGAAGCTGGGGCGGCCCTGGGAAATCAGCAAGGCGTTTGAACGTTCCGGTCCCATCGGCCTGCTGCAGGCCGCGGCACAGGTCGGTCACCTGGATCGCGGGCGCATCGAGTTGAAGGTCAACGGCGAGGTCAGGCAGGCGGGCGACATCAACCAGATGATCTGGAAGGTGCCCGAGATGATCGCCTATCTGTCGGAGTATTTCGAACTGGCGCCGGGCGACATCATCCTTTCGGGAACGCCTTCGGGTGTCGGCCCCGTATCACGCGGCGACAGAATGGAAGTCAGCATCGAGGGGTTGCAGGGCTTCGCCGTCAAGGTTGTGTAAGCCATATGAAGGCCTTTGATACGTTGAGCGTGAGGAACACCACAGCGAGCGAAGATGCCAGCGCCCTCGGCCAGTTGCGCACCTATCTGGCACAACTGGCACTGCCGCTCGACAGCCGCCTGCCGCCGGAGCGAGACCTTTGCCGGGCGCTGGGTGTCAGCCGCGCCGAACTGAGAAAAGCGCTCGCTGTACTGGAGACCGAGGGCCAGCTCTGGCGCCATGTCGGCAAGGGCACCTTCATCGGCAGCCGCCCCATCGACACCCTGGCCGACATCACCGCCATCACCCGCCGCACCAACCCCGCGGAGGTGATGCGCACGCGCCTGCTGCTGGAACCGGAGGTTGCGCGCTTGGCAGCCCTGATGGCGACCTCCGGCCAGATCGCCGAGATGCACAGCTGCATCTCCAGGATGCGCCAGGCCCAGACCTGGAGGCAATACGAGGCCTGGGACAACCGGCTGCATCGGCTGATCGGCGAAGCGACGCGGAACTCGTTGATGCTGGCGCTGCTCGACACCCTGACCGCCGTGCGCCGCGCCGTCGTCTGGGGGCGCCAGCGGGCCAGCAAGGTCAAGCCCGACGCAGACCATCACAGCTTCGTGGAACATGACGCCATCGTGGCGGCGATCGAGGATCGCGACACGGACCGGGCTGCCCAGGCGATGCGGCGGCATCTGGAAAGTGTCGAGCGCAAGCTGATGGAGCGGCAGGACGACGCGGATGGTGGCGTTGTGAGTGCTGGCGATCGCGACCGGACCGGTCGCGAAACCGTTGTGGCGGCCCGCTGATTCGGCCAGGCGATTCCCGGCAGGCGATCGCCATCAGGCCCTTGCCGATTTCATCCCCTCTGCCTTCATCGTCTCGGCGCGCTTGATTCCGGCGACCAGCATCTCGTTGAGCCTGGCGGCCTGGCCAAGGCGCTTGTCGATCTCCGCCATGGTCCGGGCGAGATCGGCGCTGTCGTCGCGAACCCAGGCACGCAGTCCGGCAAGGTGAATCGCCACCAGCCCCTGCAGCCGCAGGGCGCCCTTGATGCCCGAGGCGCTGATCCCGGCGGATTCCAGCATCAGGCGCAGCGAGCGGCGCATCTGACAGGCCATGGCCGCCATTTCCAGCGGCGTCTGCGGCAGTTCGCACAGAAGATTGGCATACCCGTCGCGTCGTTTTTGCAGCTGATCGAACCGGCGCATCAGCAAGTCGAACAGGCGGTCCCTGGCGCCGCCTTCGAGGGGTTCCGTGCTCAGGGATCGCAGGACCGCACCGTCGATCGCCTGCACCAACCCCACCAGGATCGCCGCCTTGGTCGGATAGGCTTGGTGCGCAGTCGCAAGGTCGAGCCCGGCACGTTCGGCGATATCGGCCATGGAGAGGTCGCACCAGCCCTGGGTGGCGCAGAGATCCAACAATGCATCGCGGAGTGCCGCGGCTGCATCCGCCGGCGGTCGGGCTGTCCGGGGCTGCGGTCGTCGCCCCTTGCTTGCGGACCTGGCGCGTTTCGGTGCCGGCTTCTTGGCGACCCTGGCCATGACTCTGCCCTCCCGATCTTTCCGACCACGTGTGACCCCATGATATAGGTCGCCGCCCTTGGGCGACAAGCGTCGGTCGAACTGGCGCGGCGGGCGGATTGACACTGCCCGGCAAAGAGTTCAAACAAACCCGACCCGTGGCCGTTCCAGCATTCCTGCCGCTCCATGACATATTTTCGCCGCCGACCCAGCAATCCATCGAATAGCGCCAACGATGGCGGGCTCACCGGGGTGCCAGCATGATCACCGCCTACCGCCACAACGGCGCAGCCTTTGAGAAGACGATTATCTCCGGCGTGCCCAATCTGGCCGCGGCCGAGGAGCGTCCGCCGGCCGCGATGCTGCCCAGCCGCATTGCCGCCGAGGGAGAAGACGCCGCCGCCGCCCTGCCGCCGGATGCGATCTGGGTCGATCTTGCCATGCCCAACCCGGCGGAGATCGCGGCAATCGAGCGCACCTTCGGCATTGAGATTCCCACGCGCGAGGAAATGCACGAGATCGAGGCGTCGAGCCGCCTCTATACCGAGCACGGCGCACTTTTCATGACCACACCGGTGCTGCACCGCGCTGCCACCGATGTCCCAGAGAGCGGCGCCGCCACCTTCGTGCTCTTGCCGGACCGGCTGATCACCATACGCTTCATCGATCCACTGCCGTTTGCCGCCTTCAGCCGCCGTGCCGAGCGTGACCCGGCCGTCGCCGCGACGCCGCAGATGATCCTGCTCGGCATTCTCGAGGGCGTCGCCGATCGGCTGGCCGATATCCTCGAAGTGGCCGCCGCCGACATGGAGCGTGTCTCGCGCGACGTATTCCGCACACCGTCGGGGCATCCCCGGCGCGGGCGACGAGCAGAGACGCGCCATTCCAGCCGGCACCTGCAGGAAGTCCTGTTCCGGGTCGCGCGCTGCGGCGACATCGGCGCCAAGGCCCGCGACAGCCTGCTCGGCCTCTCGCGCCTGACCCTCTTCCTCTCGGCTCAGGCCGATCTCAGGAAAGACATCAAGCTGCGACTGAAGACGCTGTCGCGCGACATCGCCTCGATCACCGATCACGCCAATTTCCTGGGTGGCAAGGTGGGATTCCTGCTCGACGCCACGCTGGGCTTGATCAACATCGAGCAGAACGCAATCATCAAGATCTTCACCGTGGCCGCGGTCGCCTTCCTGCCGCCAACGTTGATTGCCAGCATCTATGGCATGAACTTCCAGTTCATGCCGGAGCTTGACTGGACCTTCGGCTATCCCTTCGCCATTCTGCTGATGGTCCTCTCGGCTGTACTGCCCTTCTGGTATTTCCGGCGCCGCGGCTGGCTCTAGGCCGACACCTGCGCTGCGTAACCGTCGTCGGCGCCCGCGCTGGGGCGGGTTTCCGTCAGCAACGACTTCATGAAGCGAGCTTCCTCGACCGGCGAGCGGCCGAACAGGCGCTTGAACTCGCGGCTGAACTGCGAGGGGCTCTCATAGCCGACGCGGGTCGCGGCGACGGCCGCGTTGATCCCGTCCTGAACCATCAGCAGTCGTGCCCGGTGCAGTCGCGTGGTCTTGAGATACTGGATCGGCGAGGTCTGGGTCACCGCCTTGAAGTGGGCATGGAAGGCCGCCGGGCTCATGCCGGCATCGGATGCCAGCTGCGGCACGTCGAGCGCGCCGGCGAAGTCGGTGTGAATTCGCCGCAGCGCCTTCGCTACCTTGCCGAACTGGCTGTGATGCGCCAGCGCCGCGCGGATCGCACCGCCCTGCACCCCGGTCAGGACCCGGTAGCAGATCTCGCGCAGGATGGCTGGTCCCAGCAGCTTGAGTTCGACCGGCGGCCCCCCCAATGTCTCGAGCAGCCGCAGGACGGCATCGCACAGGCGCGCATCCATCGGCGTCGAGCAGATGCCCTTCGGCATGTCGCGCGCATAGTCGCCAATCTGGTCAAGCGCCATGATCAACTCGGCGGCCACGGCAAGGTCGACCCGGATGGCGACGCCCAACAGCGGCTCCTCCGGGCTGGCCTCGGTCTCGACCTCGAACGGCAGCGGCACCGACAGCACCAGAAAGTGCTGCGGATCGTAGACAAAGGTCTCGTCGCCGAGATACCCGCGCTTGCGGCCCTGGACGATGATGCAGATGCTGGGTTCGTAGAGGACCGGCGATCGCGGCACGGCGTGGTTCGCGCGCATGAACTTTACACCATCAAGCGACGCGTCGGTGAGACCCGGCTGTGGCGCGAGGCGCATGAGCAAGTCGATCATGCGCTCCGGCGCAGTCTTGTTTTTGGCGGATGATCTGTGGAGCGGAGATGCGGTCATGAGCGGGGCGCTCCTTTGCGTGTTCCACAGGATACGGCCAGGACATATGGCATTTTGCGACCCATTGGCCAGTGTCACCATAGGATTGGGCAAGAGTCACCGAGCTTTCGGCGATCGGGCACCAAGCCATCCGGGTGGGCGCCGCCCCGCCTTGTCGACGGGCAGGAACCGGATCGAGATCACCACGTGCTGAGACAGCGTTCCCAGTTGGTTTCCCATTGAAGAAAGACCTTCGGCTGCATGGCGACGCTTTCGGACAACTGTATAACTATATTGATAGTGGTATTCATTCCTGCATTTGACATTGCGGCTTGCAGGCATTGATATAAGTCAAGATCATCGCACGATCGGAGGTCGCACCACTCGGCATGAGCAGCGAACCCGACAAAGAGTCCCTACAAATCGGCAGCGACAGCGATCTCCTGCGGATCATGATCGGCAGCATGGTCGATTATGCCGTCATCACTCTCGATCCGACCGGACATATCACCAGCTGGAATGCAGGTGCCGCGCGAATCAAGGGCTACGAGGCCGCCGAGGTTCTCGGGCGCCACATCTCCATCCTCTATCTTCCCGAGGATGCTGCCGCCGACCGGCCGGGACGCCTGCTCGCCCAGGCCGCCGCGACCGGCCACAGCGAAGACGAGGGCTGGCGCCGGCGCAAGGATGGGAGCCGATTCTGGGCCAACGTGGTGATAAGCGCGATCCGCGACGCTAGCGGAACGCTGCGCGGCTTCGGCAAGGTGACGCGGGACCTGAGCGAACGCGAGGCGGCCGCCGTCGCATTGCGATCTGTGCGCAATGAATCCATGGCCAGCATGGCGGAACGCCTCAACGAGCTCACCCGACTTAACAACGCCTATGCCCAGAGCGAAGCGCGCTTTCGACGCGTGGTTGAGGCGGCGCCCAGCGCCATGGTGATGATCGACGCCGACGGCACCATCGAGATGGTGAATACCCAGGCCGAGCGCGTCTTCGGATACCCGCGCGACGAGTTGGTGGGCAGGTCGGTCGAATTGTTGATTCCCGAGCGCTTTCGCGGCCACCATCCCGGACTGCGCCAGGGCTTCTTCGCGACCCCCGGATCACGTCCGATGGGTGCCGGGCGCGATCTTTTTGCTCGCCGCAAGGACGGCACGGAATTTCCGGTGGAGATCGGCCTCAACCCGATCGAGGGCGAGGAGGGCCTCAAGGTGCTATCCGCGATCGTCGATATCTCGGCCCGTCGCCGTTCGGAAGAGCGGTTCAGGCAGGTCGTGGAAGCGGCACCCAACGCCATGGTGATGATCAATGCCGGCGGCGTCATCGAGCTTGCCAACGCACAGGCCGAACGCGTGTTCGGTTATGACCGCACCGAGCTGCTCGGCAAGCCGATCGAAACCCTGGTGCCGGAGCGCTTTCGCGGCCACCACCCGGGCCTCCGCCGGCACTATTTCGCAGCGCCGGATTCCCGGCCGATGGGTGCCGGACGCGACCTTTTTGCCCGGCGCAAGGACGGCAGCGAGTTCCCCGTCGAGATCGGCCTCAACCCGATCGAAACGGATGACGGCACCATGATTCTGTCCGCCATCGTCGATATTTCGGATCGCAAGCAGAAAGAGGCAACCACCCGGCAGTCACTGCGCGAAAAAGAGGTTCTGCTGGCCGAGATACATCATCGCGTGAAGAACAATCTGCAAATCGTTCATTCCCTGCTCGACCTGCAGACCGCGCGCATCGACGACCAGGCCGTAATCGACATGCTGCGCGACAGCCAGAACCGGGTCCGTTCCATGGCGTTGATCCACCAGACGCTCTATCAGTCCAAGGATTTCGCCCGCGTGGACTTTGCCAGCTTCCTCGACAGCCTGCTGCCAACGCTGATGGATTCCTACAATGTCGCGGCGGAACGTGTTTCGCTCGAAATTGGCATCAGGGAGGCCAATATACCTCTCAATCAGGCGATACCCTGTGGCCTGATTGTCAACGAGCTAATTTCTAACGCGCTGAAGCATGCCTTCCCGGATGGACGTCATGGCCGCATTGTGGTGCAATCGCATTCCAGCGAGGAGGGTGACGTTGTGCTCACGATCAGCGACGATGGCATCGGCTTGGGCGAGTTGTCGGTGGAGAATGGGAAAACCCTGGGCCTGACCTTGGTTCGATTACTAGCCGATCAACTCAAAGGCAGGCTGGTGACCCATCGCAGCAATCCGACCAGTTTTACCCTGACGTTCCCGATCGCGGACATCGGACATGAATGACATGACAGCGACCCGTGTCATGGTGGTCGAGGACGAGGGCGTGGTAGCGCTCAATCTGCGCCAGCGGCTGGAGAAACTGGGCTACGACGTGCCGGTGGTCGTGTCCTCTGGCAAGGATGCGCTGAAGCAGATCCAGGAAATACGGCCCGATATTGTGCTGATGGATATCCGGATCGACGGCGAGATGGACGGCATCGAAACCGCCAGCCGGATTCCACCGGATTTCATGACTCCGGTAATCTATCTCACCGCCTATGCCGAGGAGAGCACGCTGGAGCGTGCCCGCGCCACCAAGCCCTATGGCTATCTATTGAAACCGTTCTCGGAACGGGAGTTGCACGCCACGATCAAGATGGCGCTGGAACGCCGCGCCAGCGATTGTGCCGTGCACGAGAGCGAAGAGCGCCTGCGCCTGGCTCTCGCCGCCGCCGAAATGGGGTCGTGGGAGGTCGATATAGATTCGCAGCGCATCCTGCACCGTAGCCATTCCGACTGGCTGAACGATTCACCGCGCGGCCTCGTTGCGCAGAGCGTTCGAGATTTTCTTTGCAACGTCCATCCCGACGACCGCGACAGGGTGCGGCGCGCCTTCGATTATGTTGCCACCTGCCATACGCTGTGCGAGGTTGAATTCAGAAAGATCGATGACACCGGAAGACAACGCTGGCTGCGGGTGGTTGGCAAGGCCTTTTACCAAACGGAAGACCGGCGCCAGCGTATCGTCGGCGTGGTGCGCGACGTTACCGACTCCAAGGAAGCGGAAGCCGCGCGTCGCGCCTCGGAGCGGAGCTACCGGGAAATCATCTCCTCCATCAACGGCATCGTCTGGGAGTCCGACTGGAGCAAAGACCAGATCACCTATATCAGCGACAGCGTCGAACGAATTCTTGGCTATTCTCCCGCGCAGTGGATGAGCGAACCGAGGTTCTGGGAACGCCACATCCACCCGGAAGACGAAGCAGCGGTGATCGCTACCTCGCATAGCGCCGCCGATGCGGCACGACCCTATGACAGCACCTACCGCATGCTTGCCGCCGGCGGGCGTGTCGTTTGGATCCACGAGGTGGTTTCCATGGTCACCCGGAGCGACCAGACGACACTACTGCGCGGCGTCATGGTCGATGTTACCAAGCTGATGGAAGCAGAGAGTGAACGGGAGAAAGCGGCTGAGCGCCTGGCCGAAAGCGAAAGCCGACTTAAGGCGATCCTCGATACCGCCGCGGTCGGCATCGTCACGGTCGATGCCCAGTTCCTCATCACCCGATTCAACCGCGAAGCGGAGCGCATGTTCGGCTATGCGGCGGAGGAGATGCTGGGCCTGCCGCTGCACCGCCTGATTCCGGGTGACTTGCGGCAGAAGCATGACCGCCAGATCGCCGAATTCGCGGCCGGCGGCGACACCAGCCGCCATATCGGTGATTGGCGCATGATTGAGGGGGTGACCCGCGACGGGTGCGTCATTCCCCTCGACATCGTCATCTCCCGGGTGTCCGTCGGCGGCAAGCTCACGCTCACCGCCATCCTGCGCGACATGACAGATTTAAGGAGCCGGGAGGAGGAGCTGAAACGGCTGCTGAAGGAACGCGAGGTCGCGCTGGAGCACGCTGAAGCCGCAAACCGTGCCAAGTCGAGTTTCCTGGCCGTCATGAGCCATGAGTTGCGCACGCCGCTCAACGCCATCATCGGCTTTTCAGACATAATGAAGCGCGAGGTTTTCGGGCCGGTCGAAAATGACCGCTATCGACAGTACGCTAGTGACATCCACGAAAGCGGATCGCTGCTGTTGAACGTCGTCAACAGCATTCTCGACCTGTCGCGAATCGAATCTGGCAAGCAGGATCTCGTTCTTGAATCGATCGAACTGGGCGATTGCTGGAAGCTGATCGCACATACGCTGGATCCGATGGCGCGGCAGAAGGGCATCACGCTTATCGCCGATTCGCCACCGACCCTGCCCTTCCGCGGCGATCGTCAGGCGGTTTTACAGGTGCTGATGAACTTGGTCACCAACGCGATCAAATTCTCGCCCGGCGGCGGCAAGGTCGAGGTCGGCTGCGAGGCCGGCGGCGCGCCGGATGAGGTGGTACTCTATGTGCGCGATCATGGCCGCGGCATTCCGGCGGACCGGCTGCACGACATCTTCATGCCCTTCGTCCAGGTCTCCGATTCCTACGCCCGTGACGTGGGCGGGGTCGGTCTCGGCCTTGCCATCTGCAAATCCCTGGTGGCGGCGATGGCGGGCCGCATCGAGATCGAAAGCGAATTGGGCCGCGGCACCACAGTGCGGGTCTTCCTGCCAGCGGCGACGCGGCATTGAAAGGGCGGCCCTAGGCCCGGATCGCGCACACGCGGCCATTTGTCAGACGAACGAGGTCCGCGGGCGTCGTTCGAAAGACGGCGTTGGGGGCGCCCGCCGCCGCCCAGATTTCGGCGAACCCCAGCAGGTCGCGATCGATCAGGACGGTGAGCGGCGTGGCATGACCGATGGGCGCCACGCCGCCGATGGCAAAGCCGGTCGCTTGGCGCACGAAGGCGGCGTCGGCCTTGGCCGTTCCCTCGCCCAGTTCCGCCGCCAGCAGCGCCTCGTCGACGCGGTTGGCACCGCTGGTGATCACCAGGATGGCGCGGCCCGATTCGGCGCCACGAAAGACCAGGGATTTTGCAATCTGTGCCACGTCGCAGCCGATCGCCGCCGCAGCATCGGCAGACGTGCGAGTCGAGATATCGAACTCCTTGATTTCCGCTGCCAGCCCCGCCGCCACGAGGGCGCCGCGCACGCGCTCGACACTTCCCACCGCCATCAGCC
>JAEUKV010000202.1 GCA_016794165.1 Rhodospirillaceae bacterium | reverse complement strand
GTGGCACCAACCTGCTCGCGCAGGCGGAACAGCAGTTCGATGATGCGTTCGCCGGTCTCGTGGTCGAGGTTGCCGGTGGGTTCGTCGGCCAGAAGGAGTTTGGGCCTGGGTGCGATGGCCCGGGCGAGTGCCACGCGCTGCTGCTCACCACCCGAAAGCTGAGAGGGATAATGGGTCAGCCGGTGCCCAAGACCGACCTCGGTGAGGGCTGTTGACGCGATTGTGAAAGGATCCGGTATGCCCGCCAACTCCAGCGGTACGGCCACGTTCTCGACCGCGTTCATGGTGGGAATGAGGTGAAAGGACTGAAAGACGATGCCAATCTGGCGCCGCCGGAAGAGTGCCAGGGCATCCTCGCTCATGGCCGAAATATCGGCGCCGGCAATGGCGATTCGGCCGGCGGTGGCACTTTCCAGCCCGGCCAGAAGAAGCATCAGCGAGGTTTTGCCCGAACCGGACGGACCGACCAGACCAACCGTTTCGCCGGCGGAGATCGACAGATCGATCCCGTTGAGGATATTGACCTCACCGGCCGCGCTACCCAGTTTAAGGGCTACTTGAGACAATTCGATCATGCGGTCTTTTCCGGAATCCCCAATGTTCATGAATGCCAAACCACGCCGCCTCGTCCAATTCGTCGCCACCGGGGCGATTCTGCTGGCGGGGATGTTCGCTCCCCTCCCGCAGGCACCCGCTCGCGCCGCCACGGAACCGGTCCGTATCCTGGCCTTCGGCGACAGTCTCACCGCTGGATACGGTCTTCCCCAGGAGGATGGATTTGTCCCCCAACTGCAGCAAGCCCTGGATAAGATGGGGCGCGAGGCGGTGGTAATCAATGGGGGCGTGTCCGGAGACACCACCGCCGGGGGAGTGGCACGGCTGGATTGGATGCTGGCGGATGCCCCTGATATCGTCATTCTGGAACTGGGTGCCAATGACGCCCTCCGCGGCCTCGATCCCGCCGAAGCGCGGCGAAACCTGGAGACGATCATCATGAGGATCAAGGAGACAGGGGCCGAGATCCTGCTGACCGGCATGCTGGCACCGCGCAACATGGGCGAGGAGTATGCGCGCGCCTTCGATGCCATGTATCCCGACCTCGCCGCCACTCACGATATCGCGCTCTATCCCTTCTTCCTTGAGGGCGTCGCCACGCGCCCGGAACTGAACCAGGCCGACGGGCTGCACCCGACCAGGGAAGGTGTCGCCACCATCGTGGCCGGGATCCTGCCCCACGTCACCGAACTCCTGGATTCACAACCATGACGGTGACCACGACCGCGCCGTTCCGAAGTGCGTTCGGCACCGGCAGCCACTGGGCCGACATCGCTCGGTCCTGTCTCGACCGGATCGGCACGGGCGGCCCGGACGATCTCGGCTTCGTCTATGTCACCGATCACCTGGCGCCAGACCTCCCCGCCATCATCGATCAGCTTCGCCTGCGCAGTGGCATCGAAAACTGGGTCGGCACGATCGGAATCGGCCTGCTGGGCCGGAACGGCGCCGGCGATGTGACCGAATTCTTCGACGCGCCGGCAATCAGCCTGATGGTGGCGCCCTTGTCACCTGATTCCTATCGCCTGCTCGACCCCAATCCGGGGGGCGGATCGAGCCGGATGCGCGCCCTGGCGGATTGGATGGCAGCGCGGCAGCCGGCGGCTGCCATCGTGCATGGCAATCCGGAGAACGCGCATCTCCCAGCGATCATGCGCCAGCTCAGCCACGATGCCGGCCTGTTCCTGCTGGGCGGTCTCACCGCATCGCGCCGCGGCTACCTGCAGGTCGCCGGCGAGGTCGGCACGGCGGCCATTTCCGGCGTGCTGCTGGCCGGCGACGTCCGCCTGGTGACCGGCCTCAGCCAGGGTTGCTCGCCGATCGGGCCGGTTCATGTCGCCACCCGGGTCGAGAACGACATCGTCATGGAACTCGACGGGCGCCCGGCGCTGGAAGTCTTCTGCGATGAGATCGGCGAGGTGTTGTCCCGCGACCTCCAGAAAGTCGCAGGGTTTATCTTCGCCGCCCTCCCGGTGACCGGGTCGGATACCGGCGACTATCTGGTGCGCAACATCACGGGGATAGATCGCAACAGCCGGGCCCTGGCCATCGGCGCCGAGATCGCGGAGGGTCAGCAGATCCTGTTCACGCGGCGTGACCGTGCCAGCGCCACGGCGGATTTCAAACGCATGTTGCGGCGTCTCAAGGAACGAGTCGACCGACCGATCAAGGGTGGCCTCTACGTTTCCTGCGTGGCGCGCGGCCCGCACCTGTTCGGCCCAGATGCAGAGGAAACCCGCATGATTGCCGAGCATCTGGGCGATTTCCCGTTGACCGGCTTCTTCGCCAATGGCGAAATCAGCCATGATCGCATCTATGCCTATACCGGCGTCCTCACCCTGTTTCTCTGACCACCCGCATCCACAGGAACTTACGCATGCAATACCGCCGCCTCGGGCGCACGGATATCGATGTCAGTCTGGTCTCGCTGGGCACCATGACCTTCGGCGAGCAGAATACCGAGGCCGAGGGTCATCAGCAGATGGATTTCGCGCTCGAGCGCGGGGTCAATTTCTGGGACACCGCGGAGATGTATGCGGTGCCGCCCCGCGCGGAAACCTACGGCGCCACGGAACGCATCATCGGGTCATGGCTGAAGAAACATCCGGGCCGACGCGACAAGGTAGTCATCGCCAGCAAGATCGCCGGGCCGGACCAGCGTCTGACCTATGTCCGCGGCGGCAAGCTCGACTTCCGTGCCGGCAACATCAAGGCGGCCCTGGATGCCAGCCTGCAACGACTCAACACGGATTACATCGACCTCTATCAGCTGCACTGGCCGGAACGGACGACCAACAATTTCAGCCGGCTTGCCTACGAGCATCATCCGGACGAGGCCTTTACGCCCTTTGCCGAGGTGCTGGGGATCTTCGCCGACGAGATCAGGGCCGGGCGCATCCGCGCCATCGGCCTGTCGAATGAGAGCGCCTGGGGTACCATGCGTTGGCTGACGGAGGCCGAGCGACTTGACCTGCCCCGGATGGCCTCGGTGCAGAACGCCTATTCCCTGGTCAACCGCAGCTTCGAGGTTGGCCTCGCGGAGGTGGCACAGCGCGAGGATTGCGGCCTGCTGGCCTATTCACCCCTCGCCATGGGGGCGCTCAGCGGCAAGTATCTCGACGGCTCGGCCACACCGCGCGACCGACTCAACAAGTACCCGCATTTCAAGCGCTATCGCGGTGCGCATGCGGACCCGGCGGTCGGCAAATATGTCGCGCTGGCGCGGCAACACGGCCTCGACCCGGCGCAGATGGCGCTGGCCTTCGTGAACACGCGGCCCTTCGTCACCAGCAACATCATCGGCGCCACGGACATGACGCAGCTGGAACGAAACATCGCAAGCGCGGAACTGACCCTGCAGTCCGATCTCATCAAGGGAATCGAGGCCATTCACCGGGAGCACACCTACCCCTGCCCATGACTCGCCCACAGCCGGCATCGCCCGGCCGGGCGGTAGGAGTCGTCATGTCCGGGGTTCGCTGATATGATCTTGGAACTGGCGATTCGGGTATCTTGACCGGCAGGTGGATGATGCGCCTTTTCGTGGCTATTGCCCTGCCCGACCAGGTACGCTGGCAGCTGCGAATGCTTTGCGGCGGCCTGCCGACGACCAAATGGGTGCCGCCGGAGAA
>JAEUKV010000187.1 GCA_016794165.1 Rhodospirillaceae bacterium | reverse complement strand
TGGGTGCGCGAAGTCACGCCGAGTTTGCGCAGGATCTCCGTCACATGCGCCTTGACGGTCGGCTCGCTGATCTGCATTTCAAACGCAATAAGCTTGTTGGCCATGCCTTCGGCCATGAGCGACAGGACACGATGCTGCTGTGGTGTCAGATGCGCGGCGCGCTGCGCCAGGTCCCGATCTCGCGCGGCCAGCGCGTCGTCGCGCGCTTCCTCGGGCAGCCACAGGGCCCCGGTCAGGATGACTCGTACCGCCTCCACGAATCTGTCGGCGGCGGCAAGTTTCGGAATGAACCCGGCTGCGCCCATCTCCACTGCCTGCCTGATCGCCGCTGGATTGGTGGTTGCCGATACGATCGCAATGGGAAGGCTGGGATTGGCGCTGCGCAGTGCGGCGAGGCCGGACAGTCCCAGCATCCCCGGCATGTCGAGATCGAGGATGAGGAGGTCGAGATCCGGCTCCGCTTCGACGGCGGACATGGTATCGGCGAGCGTACCGGCAAAGGTCACCCTGGCGCCCACAAAGGTACCGACGAGGGCCGATGCGAGGGCGTCGCGCACCATCGGATGATCATCCGCCACGACGAAGGACAGGCCCGACGCGCCGGAACTCAGCATGCCGACAGCGAGACTATCACTGGCTGGTTCCATCACCGCGCCGCCCCATACATCCCTCCCGATCAACCTCCCGACTGGCGCTTGACCGCGCGTTTCCGTCGATTCCGAACAGCATACACAGTTGGGCCGGGATCGGAAGTGTGCCGGTTGGCGGGGCCAGGGGTTTTCTGCTGCGACGCAATATCGACGGGCCCCGCCTGTGAGGAACATCTCTTGACGCCCACTTTCGTCAGGATACTTCCGCCCGCCTGTTGCTGCGGTGCAGAAGCAGGGGCTAGAGTGCCGCCGCGGCGCTGCCATCCGGCTGCGCTCGCGCGGGCGCGAGACTTCATCCCATTTTGAGTGACAAATTGATGGCGACGGCGCAATCGGACCCAGGACCCGGGGATATCCGACCACCCACCGGAACGGATGCCGGCGGGCTCGACTTTGCAGCGTCGCTTGCGCGTTCCTTCGCCGCCTCGCTCAATGTCGACGCCACGGTCGGCCAGGCACTCGCCAGCATCATCCATCTGCTGGAGACCGAGGCCGGCTCCCTGTTCCTCCTCGACGACAAAGGCGAGACCTTGGTTTGTCGCGCCAGCGCGGGGCCGGTCAAGATCGACGGCCTCGCCGTCCCGATGGGCCAGGGCATAGTCGGCCTGACCGTGGCAGAGGACCGGTTGACGTTTGTCGAGAATGCCTATGAGGACAAGAACTTCTTCAGGGCAGCCGATGAACGAACCGGCTTTGTCACCCGTTCAATTCTCTGTGCACCGATGCGCGTCGGGGAAAAGCTGATCGGCGCTGTTCAGGTGCTCAACAAGATCTCTGGTCAGCCCTTCGATAGTCGCGACGGCAACATGCTGCAGGTGATGGCGAATGCTGCGGCGCTCGCCATCTCCAACGCCCGCCTGGCCGATCAGTTGGTCGAGCAGGAAAGGATTCGACGGGAACTTGAACTGGCCGCGGAAATCCAGCGCAACCTGTTGCCGGTGCCGGATGACGATCTGCCGATTTGCGGCATCAACCGGCCAATTCGCGAGGTTTCGGGCGACTTCTACGACTATTTTGAACTGCCCGACGGGACCATTGCTTTCGCATTGGGGGACGTGTCGGGCAAGGGGATGAACGCCGCCCTGCTGATGGCAAAGACCGCCAGTCTGTTCCGCTGCCTCGGGAAAACCATTCGCGATCCGGCGCGACTGCTCTCGATTCTCAATCGGGAAATCTGCGAAACCACCAGCCGCGGCATGTTCGTGACCATGGTGGCAGGTCTCTATGAACCCAGCACCGGCACTCTGCGCTATGCCAATGCCGGACATCTGCCGCCGCTGATCAAGTTCCCTGACCGCCTCTATGAAACCCTCGCCCCGGAAGCACCGCCGCTCGGCATTCTGCGCGAAACGCAATTCGTCGATCACGAGATCAACCTCAATGGCGGTCTGTTTGTTGCCTTTTCCGACGGGATCACGGAGTTTCGCCATGGCGAAGAGGAATTGGGCACGGACGGGCTCAGTCTGCTGCTCGAATATGCTCATGACCGTCCCCTGGCGCAGCGACTGGCCTCGGTCCTCTCCGATCTCGATCAGGGCGGCTGGCAGGCCAGGGACGATCTGACGATCCTCGCCATCGACGACCGCTCGGCCGGCCGCGCCTGGCAGCGCGAGCATGTCGAGCAGCCACCGGCCCCGACCGAGGCCGAGTTTCTGTTCGGGATCACCTTTCCGGCCGAACCCAGCCGACTGAAGCTGATGCGACCGGCGATCCGGGCGGCCGCCCGCGCCTGTCAGTTCGAGGACGAGGAAATTCAGGATCTTCTCCTGGCCGCCGGCGAAGCGGTGGAGAACATCATGGTTCATGCCTATGGCGGCGGTACGAAAGGGGAAATCACCCTGGCGGTGCATCGACTCCCCGACGGCATCCTGTTGAGATTGCGGGATTTTGCACCGCGCGTGGATACCGGTAAGATAGAACCAAGGCCGCTCGAAGAGGTGCGGCCCGGGGGATTGGGGACGCATTTCATCCGGGCCATCATGGACGACGCCACGTTCATTCCCTTGCCCGACGGCGAGGGAAACCTGCTGGAATTGGTCAAGCGACGCCGGTCCGCCGGTGTCGCGAACGGCGGGGAGGCCGGTACAGAGCGTTTTGGGGAAACTGGCGACAGCAAGGATCGGGATTAGGGGATGTCGGTGTCCAATATCAAGGAGGTGCAGGGGCGGATCGTGGTCTCGCTGGCGGGCGAAATCGATCTGGAGAACGCGGGAGAAGTTCGCAAGGCACTGCTCGCGGCCCTGAAGCAGAAGAAGGATCTTCTGGTCGACCTCGCCGATGTCGACTACATCGATTCCTCGGGCATCGCGAGCCTGGTCGAGGGTTTGCAGGTCGCGCGCAAGCAGAAAAACGAGCTGTCGCTCGTGGCGGTCAGCCCGCGCGCCCTGCGCGTGCTTGAACTGGCGCGGCTCGACAAGGTGTTTTCGATCTATCCTGACGTCACCGCCGCGTTTGCCGCGCGGCCCTGACGGCGGCACCCGGCC
This sequence comes from Rhodospirillaceae bacterium, assembly GCA_016794165.1. Lineage (GTDB taxonomy): Bacteria > Pseudomonadota > Alphaproteobacteria > Dongiales > Dongiaceae > Dongia. The sequence goes on along the minus strand of JAEUKV010000187.1, from coordinate 15,783 downwards.
ACGAGATCGAGAGCAATGGCAAACCCCGCAAAATTCTTCGAGCAGATCGGTCGGCGCACCGCGTCCGGGCTGGACGAGATGGGTTATGCCACGGTCCTGTTCTTCGAGGCTATTTACTGGACGCTCACCGGCTGGCGCCAGAGACAGCCGGTGCGCATCGCTGCGACCTTTGCCGCCATGGTGGAAATCGGCGTTGCCGCCCTGCCCATTGCAACCCTGCTTGCGGCCACCATCGGCCTGATGCTGGCGATCCAGAGTCTTTACAGTCTCGGCATCTTTGGCGCCGAACAATACGCCTTTATTGGCATTGCCCTCTCGGTCGTGCGCGAATTCAGCCCGATGATCATGGGCATTCTCATCGCCGGCCGGTCCGGCTCGGCCATTGCCGCGCGCCTTGCCACGATGAACATCAATCAGGAAATCGACGCCCTGCAGGTCATGGGGATCAACCCCAACCGCTTCCTGGTGGCGCCCGTGCTGATTGCCCTGGTGGTCATGATGCCGTGCCTCGCCATGTGGGCCAACATCGTCTCCATCCTGGCAGCGGGGCTCTATGTATCGGCCGAGCTCAACCAGTCCTTCGGCGCCTATCTCAACGACACCCTGGATGTCCTCAAGGTCGATGACGTCTGGCATGGCTTGGGCAAGGCGGGCCTCTTTGGCATCATCATCGCCCTTGTCGGCGTGGTGAACGGATCGATGGTCAAGGGTGGCGCCGAAGGTGTCGGTCGCGTCACCACGCGATCGGTCGTCCTCTCCGTCACCCTGATCGTGGTCGCCGACATGATCTTTGCCTATCTGACGACGAGGTAGGCGGATGGCAACCGATCTCATGAGCAATGGCAACCGGCCCAGCGCCGAGGACATCGCTGCCAGGCGCAAGGTGATCGAAGTCGACCGCCTCGACTTTGCCTTCGGCGCCCGCCAGGTTCTCTTCGACATCAGCCTCGATGTCCGCGAAGGCGAGATCATGGTGGTCATGGGCGGCTCAGGTTCCGGCAAGACCACGCTGCTGCGCCACCTCGTCGGCCTGATGCCGCCGCAGCCCGGCAAGGTCAAGCTGCTCGACAAGGACATGGGGGCCCTCAACCGGCGACAACTGCTCGACCTCAAGCGCCGGATCGGCGTTGCCTTCCAATTTGGCGCCCTGTTCTCCTCCCTGACGGTGGCCGAGAACGTCAAGCTGCCGCTGCGCGAGCTGACCGACCTCGAAGAACGCACCATGGACATCATGGCCAACATGAAGCTCGAGGTCTGCAACCTCTCCGGCTTCGGCCATTTGATGCCGGCGGATCTTTCCGGCGGGATGATGAAACGCGCCTCGATCGCGCGCGCCATCGTCATGGATCCAAAGCTGGTCTTTCTGGACGAGCCGTCGTCGGGGCTCGACCCGGCGGTCTCCTCGGCCCTCGACGACCTGATCCTCAAGCTGCGCGATGCCATGGATATCTCGGTCGTCGTCGTCAGCCACGACATCGAAAGCGCCTTCAAGATCGCGGATCGCATCACGATCCTCGACAAGGGCCGCATCCTGATCTCGGACCGCGTCGACGCGGTCCGCAATTCCCCGAACGAACGTGTGCAGAATCTGCTGCATCGCCGCTCGGAACAGATCGACGTCGATCCAACCGAATATCTGCGCCGCCTGGCAGGCGACTAACTGGCGGGAGATGGAAGCCAAATGCGAAGCCATTATTTGAACTACACGCTGGTCGGCGTTTTCGTTGCCGCCATGATTGTCGGGCTGGTGGTCGTGTTGTCCTTGATTGCCGGACGAACTGGACCCAGCGACACCTATTCGGTGGTGCTGGATGACGTGACCGACGTCAAATACGGGACCCTGGTTCGGTTTGCCGGTTTTCCCATCGGCCAGGTAGAAGCCATCCAGCCGGAACTGATTGACGGCAAGTACCGCTTCCGCCTGCAGATCTCCGTCCAGCAGGGCTGGCAGTTCCCCCAGGATTCTGTAGCCCGCATCGCCGCGTCGAGCTTCCTTGCCGCCAAGACCCTGGAAGTGAACGGCGGCGCCGTGTCCACCTACCTCACTCCCGGCAGCGAGATTGCCGGCGGCCGAGCGGCCGACATGTTCTCGCTGATGGCCCAGGTAGCCGCGGAAATCGGCGATCTCTCCCAATCCTCGCTGAAACCGCTGGTCGCCAAGATCGGCGACATCATCGACCGGGTCGGCAACACCACCGAGACCAACATCAAGGAGCTGCTCGGCTCGCTCAACAACATCGCCACCGAAGTCGAAACCAAGACGCCGGCCATCGTCGGCAATGTCGAGACGTTCACGACCCAGCTCAACCTCGAGATGGCGAAGGTCGATCAGTTGCTGTCGGAAGAAAACCTGGCCGCGGTCGGCAGTTCGCTTGGCAATATCGAACGCACCACGGCCAATGCCGAAATGGCCAGCCAGGATCTGCGGGCGCTGGGTGCCAGGATCACCGCCGTTGCGGACGAGATCCAGGGCCTGGTGTCGGACAACCGCAAGAGCGTCGACAAATCGATTGCAGACCTGGAATATACTCTCCGCGCCGTGGCACAGAATATTGACTCCATCACCCGCAACCTCGACGGAACGACGCGCAACATGAATGAATTCAGCCGCCTGATCCGCCAGAACCCCGGCCTGCTGCTGTCCGGCGGTACGCCGGAAGCCGACCGGGGCCTGACGCCGACCGGTGATTCGCAATGAGCGCGCCATTGTCGTCGATCTCTCGCCATGCCGGCGCGCTGGTCCTGGCAGCGGTTCTGTCGGGATGTTTTGGCGCGGCACCGCCGGTCCCCAAGGAACAGTATTATCGGTTGATCGCCATCGACAGCCCCGAGCCCGGCAGCCAGATCCTGCCCGGGATTGTCGAGGTGGCCCCTTTCCTGGCCGAAGGCGTGATGGGAGAGCGGCCGCTGCTCTTCACCGCCGACCAGGGCCAGAAGCTGGAACAGCGCAACTACGCCTATTGGACCGATGCCCCGCCGGCCATGCTGCGCGACCAGTTGATCGCCTATCTCAACGCCGCGGGTGTGGCCGACCGGGTGGTGCAGAGCGAATTGCGCATCGCCTCGCAATACCGCCTGCAGGGGCGGATCAAGCGCCTCGAGCAGACCACCGGTGGGGGCAATGGCGGGGTGATCGCCCTGGAACTGTCGCTCATCGACAAGAACAGCGATCAGATCATCGCTTCCGGTCTCTATGAGGCGGCGCGGCCCGCCGCCGGCGACAGCATCGACGATGCCGTCATCGCCCTCAATGCCGGTCTGAACGAGATTTTTGCTAATTTCGTTGCCGATCTCAGCCGGCGCGGTTAAAGCCTCCCGGACAAAATCAGGTGGCGACCCGCCCGTTTCGGGCCGGTCATTGATTCGAAAGGAAGTTTTCATGTCCCGCGGCGCCCTCAAGGTCCACGATCTCCCGGCCGAGAAGATCAAGAGCCTCACCCACTGCACCATTTCCACCAGCAAGGGCGATATGAAGCTGGAGATGTTCCCCGAGGCGGCGCCGAATTCGGTCGCTAACTTTTATGTGCTGGCCGAAGACAAATTTTATGACGGCCTCAACTTCCATCGCGTCATCCCCGGTTTCGTCGCCCAGGGCGGCTGCCCGGAGGGCATCGGCACGGGCGGGCCTGGCTGGCGGATCGCCTGCGAAACCAAGGGCAACCCCCACAAACATATCGAGGGTGCTCTCTCCATGGCACATGCCGGGCGTGACACCGGCGGCTCACAATTTTTTCTGGTGCTGGAGAAACAGCCGCATCTCGACGGGATGCATACGGTCTTCGGCCAGATCGTCGATGGACTGGATGTCCTACAATCCCTAGAGGTCGGCGACGCGATCAACCACATCAGGTTTGAATAATCAAAAATTCCTAAAACTCCATTCTTCCTTTTTTACTCAAGGGGTTAGTCGAGGGATCGAAACCAGTTGTTAAGAAATGACGCGTAATCTGACCCCAATGAGTTAACCGGCATAGGGCCGGGAGACGACAGTAAATGGGGACGGAAATCATGGGGCGCGCATTACTGAATTGGCTGCCTTGGCACCGCAACCCGAACATCCTCGCCGACGAGGAAGGCGACCGCGTTGATGTGGGCTCGGTGCTGGTGGAGCATTCGGACAAATTGCCGGAGCACATGTTCGCGCATTGGCGGGTCGAGAAGCGTTTCAAGGGCCCCGGCGAAGTGCCGCATGTAGCCCTGCGCAACGTGACCGACCCCTATGCTCACAAGCTGATTGCGGTTTCAGCCCTGGTCTCCGCGCGGCGCTTTCAACTCGTGGCGGGCACTGCCGCGCATTGAGGGCTAGTGCAGCAGCACAGCCCCCAAAGCGACCAGACTGACCGACGCGTAGCGGCGGCGACGGAACCGTTCCTTGAGCAGATAGGCGCTCATCAGCGCCGCGAAGATCACACTCGTTTCACGCAGGGCGCTGACATGGGCGAAGGCGCCCGATTTCATGGCGAAGATCGCAATGCCATAGGCGCCGGAGGACAATGCGCCGCCGGCAAGCCCCAGCTTCCAGCTCCGCGACCAGTACTGAGTGGCTGGCACCCAGCCGCGTTTCCACAGGCAATAGAGCACCAGCAGCGGCGAATCGAGGGCGAACAGCCAGGCGATGTAGCCGAACTGCTGCGCCTGATCCGGGCCCGCATGACGGATGCCGAGTCCGTCGAACAGCGTGTAGCCCATGATGCAGAGCCCGGTGAGGAGCCCAAAGACCACCGGTTCCCATTTGTGCGCCCCGGTCAGCGGCTTCTCTGCGGCAAGACTGAGGATGCCCAGGGAAATGGCGGCGACGCCCGCCATCTGCCAAGCAGCCAACGCCTCGTGGGGCGGCAACAGCCAGGCCGATACCGCGACGAGAAGTGGCGCCGAACCGCGGGCGATCGGATAGACCAGCGACAATTCGCCATGGCGATAGGCCAGCACCAGAAAAAGGTAATAGGCGAGATGGGTCAGGAGCGAGCCCAACAGATAGGGCCAGCTGGCCGCGTCCGGCACGGATGTCACGAACAGGAACGGCAGGGCGATGACGCCGGCCAGCCCCATGGTCAGGCCCATGTTGAGCAGCGTGTCATTGCCGATCTTCACCATGACATTCCACCCGGCATGCATCAGCGCCGCCAGCAGCACCAGGAACGTCATCGAAAGGGAGAGGGACATCATGATGTGGTGGACCATGACATACGCCGACAAGGCCGCCCAATTGCTTGTTTCGATGGCACCATAGGCGAAAACACATAGGTTCGGAGAAGGCTCTCAGCCTATGTCCAGGCTCCTTCACCTCCGACGGCTTGCGCGCCCATTGCTTGCCCCCCACTGCTTGCCGGGCGCCCAGTGACCGTGACACTATGCCTGCCCCGTCATTTGGCAGGTCTGATGGCGTCATGCCGCGTCGATTCGCTTGGGCTTCATTTCCGGACGAGCAGTTGCTCCAGCTCCGCCTCAAGGACCTCAAGGTCACGGTCGAGGGGACTTGGCTGGAGGACTGCCTCGCCAATCTCTATGAAGAGCTCGACCAGCGGGGTCTTCGCGTGAGGCCGCATGCCTGGATCTCGGATGAGTGGTTCAGTCCGGACACCACCCCGGGCATCGCCATCCCGTTCTATCTCGCGCATCCGCGCCTCATGCGCCTGGAGCGCAAGAAGATCATCGATGTCGAGGGCGGCACGGTGTCCGAATGCATGCGCATCCTGCGGCACGAAGCGGGCCACGTGGTGCAGCATGCCTTCCAGTTGCATCGGCGTCGGCGCTGGCAGGAACTGTTCGGCCGCTCCTCGACCCGCTATCCGCAATACTACCGGCCGAATCCTGCCAGCAAGAACTATGTCCAGCATCTGCGGTTGTGGTACGCGCAGAGCCACCCCGACGAGGACTTCGCGGAGACTTTCGCGGTCTGGCTGAAACCGCGCTCGGACTGGCGCAAGCGCTATGCGGATTGGCCAGCCATCAAGAAGCTGCATTACGTGGACGAATTGATGGGGGAAATCGCCGGCCAGAAGCCGCCGCCACAGAAGCGCCTGATGGTGGACCCGATCAGCCGCCTCGGCCGGACGCTGGGCGAATACTACGAGAAGAAGCAGGCGCTCTATGTCGGCGATTCCCCCACGATCTACGATCGCGACCTGCAGCGCATCTTTACCGATGACGCCCGTCATCGCCGTGCCCCGGCGGCAACGACGTTCCTGCGGCGCAACCGCGCGCGCATCAGGCATTCCGTCGCGCAGTGGACCGGCGAATACCAGTTGACGCTCGATGCCGTGCTGGACGCCATGATCGCCCGTTGCCGCGAGCTGAAACTGCGCGCCGCCGGACCCGAGCGCGAGCTGATCATGAACTTCACCGTGCTGCTGACCGCAAAGACGGTGCATTCCCTCTACTCCCCCTCGCGGCGTGAGTGGTTTGCCCTATGAAGAAAAAACTTCGTGTCCTCGTCCTGCTGCATCCGGACCTGATCCCGCCCGACTCGCTCAAAGGCTACAGCGAAAAGGAAATCAATGTCTGGAAGACCGAATATGACGTCGTTTCCACGTTGCGAGGCAGTGGTCACGACGTCCGCGTTGTCGGCGTGCAGCACGAGCTGAAGCCAATCCGCGACGAGATCGAAGGCTGGAAGGCCGATGTCGTCTTCAACCTGCTGGAGCAGTTTCACGGCGAGACCGCGTACGACCAGAATGTCGCCAGCTACCTGGAACTTCTGCGCATTCCCTATACCGGCTGCAATCCCCGTGGCCTGATGCTGGCCCGCGGCAAGGCGCTGTCCAAGAAGCTGCTGTCCTATCACCGCATTCCCGTGCCGGCCTTTGCAGTATTTCCCATGCGGCGCAAGATTCGCCGGCCGGCGCGGCTGTCCTTCCCGCTCATCGTCAAGAGCCTCACCGAGGATTCCTCGGTCGGTATCGCCCAGGCATCCCTCGTCGACAACGACGAGAAGCTGGCCGAACGGGTCAACTTCATCCACGACCGTGTCGGAACGGACGCGATCGCGGAGCAGTATATTGATGGCCGCGAGCTCTATGTCGCGGTGCTCGGCAATGACCGGCTGCGCGTTCTGCCGATCTGGGAACTGGAGTTCGGCGATGCAGCGCCGGGAAAGGCGCGTATCGCCACGGAACGCGTGAAGCACGACATCGAATACCAGGAGCGGCGTGGCATCCTGCAGGGCCCGGCAGAGGACATTGCCCCGGAGCTTCGCAGCCGCATCCGCCAGACCGTGAAACGCATATGTCGAACCCTGGAGCTCGACGGCTATGCCCGCATCGACTTCCGGTTGACGGCCGAAGGCGTGCCCTTTTTCCTTGAAGCCAACCCGAACCCTGAGATCGCGCAGATCGAGGAATTTGCCTCCTCCGCCGCAGAGGATGGTCTCACCTACCCGGATCTCCTCAACAAGATCCTGGCGCTGGGCATCAGCCGGGCACGGGCGCGCGGGGCCGAATGAGGTGTGCGCTGGCCGGCACGCCCCCGCTGTGCCGCTCAGGCGAGATTCATCAGTGAGCGGGCGAAGTCCTCGGGCGCGAAAGGCTCGAGGTCGTCCTGGCCTTCGCCGACGCCGATCGCCACCACCGGCAGGCTGAACCGCTCGGCAAGTGCCACCAGGACGCCGCCCTTGGCGGAGCCATCCAGCTTGGTCACCACCAGCCCGGTGACCTGGCAGATCTGCCGGAAGATATCGACCTGGGAATGCGCGTTCTGGCCCACCGTCGCATCCAGCACCAGCAGGCAGTCATGGGGTGCTGTCGGATCCACCTTCTTGATCACCCGCACGATCTTGGCCAGTTCTTCCATCAGCCCGGCCTTGTTCTGCAAGCGCCCGGCGGTATCGATCAGCAGCAGGTCGATCGCCTGCGCCCTGGCTTCCTGGATCGCGTCGAAGGCAAGGCCGGCGGGATCGGCACCCTCGCCGCGGGCGATCACCGGCACCTGGGCCCGTTCGCCCCAAATCTTGAGCTGCTCGACGGCGGCGGCGCGAAAGGTGTCACCGGCCGCCAGCATCACCTTTTTGCCGCGCCCCTGATAAAGCCGGGCCAGCTTGCCGATGGTGGTCGTCTTGCCCGAACCGTTGACACCCACCACCAGCACGACATGCGGACGGTGCGCGGCCAATTCCAGGGACTTTGCCACCGGTGCCAGGATCCTGGCAATTTCGACAGCGAATATTTCCCGCACTTCCTCGACCGAGACTTCCTTGTCGAAGCGGTCCTTGGCGAGAGCGCCGGTCAGTTTGCCGGCGGTCCCCGGCCCGAGGTCCGCGGCGATCAGCGCTTCCTCCAGCTCATCGAGCAGGGCCCGATCGAGCTTGCGCTTGGTGAAGATGCCACCAAGGCTCTCCGATAGCTTGCTGGAGGACCGGGCGAGGCCCTTCTTGAGGCGCTGGAACCAGCCCTGCTTTTCTGTGGTCTTGGCGTCGCTCATGTCATGCACGGGAAGGCGTTGATCGTCATGCCGCGATGGCCACCAGATGTTCGTCGGTCGTCGACTGGATGTGCGCGGAGACAATACTGCCCGGCACAGCCGGAAAGGTCAGGGAGACCGGGGCGAAATGCTCGCTGTGACCGAAGGACTGCGCCCCTTCCGACGTCTCGACGAGGACGCTGGCGGACGCACCGACATGCCGGGTGAAATAGGCCCGCTGGGCGGCCAGGCCAAGGGCGCGCAGGCGCCCCGCCCGCTCCTTCCGTACCGGGCCCGGTATCTGCGGCATCCTGGCGGCCGGTGTGCCTTTGCGCGCCGAATAGGGAAAGACGTGCAGAAAGGTGAGGCCGCACTCCTCGACGAGGCGCAGCGAATTCTCGAACATCGCCTCGGTTTCGGTCGGGAAGCCGGCAATGAGATCGGCACCGAAAACGATGTCCGGACGCAACGCCCGCATCTCGGCGCAGAACCTGATCGCGTCGTCGCGCAGATGCCGCCGCTTCATGCGTTTGAGGATCATGTCGTCGCCGGCCTGAAGCGAGAGATGAAGGTGCGGCATCAGCCGCTGTTCCGAGACGAGCAGGTGCCTGAGCTCGTCATCCACCTCCACCACGTCGAGCGAGGAGAGGCGGAGACGCGGCAGTTCCGGAACCAGGGTCAGGATTCGCCGCACCAGCGCGCCCAAGCCGCTCCGGCCCGGCAGATCGCCACCATAGGAGGTGATGTCGACGCCGGTGAGCACGACTTCGCGCACCCCGTTTGCCACCAGATCGCGGATCTGCCCGACAATGGCGCCGGCCGGCACCGAGCGGCTGTTGCCCCGCCCGAATGGGATGATGCAAAAGGTGCAGCGATGGTCGCAGCCCTGCTGGATTTCGACGAAGGCGCGGGCGCGCGCCGAAAAGCCGGAAATGAGATGCGGCGCCGTTTCCGTCACCGTCATGATGTCGGCCACGGCAACATGCCGATCGTTGCGCCGATCGTTGCTCTGGCGCAGGGCATGGTAGCTCTCCGCCTTCAGCTTCTCCTCGTTTCCAAGGACCGCGTCGACCTCGGCCATCGCCGCATAGGTTTCCGGCGCGATCTGCGCCGCGCAGCCGGTCACGATGATGCGCGCGCCCGGATTCTGGCGCCGCGCCTTGCGGATGGCCTGGCGGGCCTGGCGCTCCGCCTCCGAGGTCACCGCGCAGGTATTAATGATGACGGCGTCGCCGAGGCCGGCGGTGCTCGCGTGATTGCGGATCACCTCGCTCTCATAGGCATTGAGGCGGCAGCCGAAGGTGACCAGTCGCGGGTTGGCGGGTTCAGCCATCGACTTCTCCGAGCCGCTCGAGATCGATGCTGCCCTCGAAGGACAGGGTCCAGGGCCCGGTCATCTGCACGTGACCGCTGGGCAGCCATTCGATTGTGAGTTCGCCGCCATCCAGCTCGACCACGGCCTTGCGGCCGGTGAGGCCGCGCCGGGCCGCCGCAACCAGCGTGGCGCAGGCACCCGACCCGCAGGCGAGCGTGATTCCGGCGCCGCGCTCCCACACGCGCATACGCAGATGCGTCGGTGAGACAACCTGAACGAATTCGATGTTCGCCCGCTGCGGAAAGAAGGGGTGGCGCTCCAGCGCCGGACCGATCCCCGGCAAATCGATCGCCGCCACATCCGGGACGAAGAAGACGGCATGGCTGGAGCCGACATTGACGCCGACCGGGTCGGACACCGGGCCCAGGGCGACCGGCATGTGCAGCGTGTCGCACGCCGCCGCGACCGGGATATCCTGCCAGTCCAGGCGCGCGGGTCCCATATCGACGCTGATCTCTCCATTGCCAAGGGCGTAGGCCGGCAGCAGCCCGGCCACGGTCTGGATCACGACCGCGCCATTGCCCTTTTCCCGCATGACATGGGCGGCGATACAGCGCGTGGCATTGCCGCACGCCCGCGCCTCGGTGCCGTCGGCGTTGTGGATGCGCATGAAGACGTCGGCCGAGGAATCTGCCGGGTTTTCCAGGGTGATAAGCTGGTCGCAGCCGACGCCGAAATGCCGGTCGGCCAGATGCCGGCGCTGCTCGGCGCTCAGCGCGAGCTTCCGGCGACGCGCGTCGAGCACGACAAAATCATTGCCGAGGCCATGCATCTTGAGGAAGGAAAGAGCCGTCATGGGTGCGTCCGGACCGAGTGCTTGCCAATACCGGCTTGGTTATGCCGCCCAAGGTGGCCCAAGTCCAATGATTTCAGATGGATGGCCCCCTGCATGGAACGCTGGGCGGAGCCATTAAATGGCGTTGCATCAAACCTTTGGCGACAAGTAGGGGCCAGCGCCGGGGTGTGGCGAGCCGGCAGGGGGTGCCAATGGCCGGGCCACAGGTTGACGGGTCTGGTCGCCCTCTGTATAACCCGCCGCCAAGAATTGATCCGTTTCCAAAGCAGGTATTTAACCCATGGCACACCACAAATCCGCGGAAAAGCGCATCCGCCAGACCGAGACGCGCACCCTCCGCAACCGCGCCAATACCAGCCGCCTGAAAACCGCGGTGAAGAAGGCCGAGATGGCCATCGCCAGCGGCAACAAGGCCGAGGCCGAGGCGGCGCTGAAGGCCGCCCAGCCGGAACTGGCTCGCGGGATCAACAAGGGCGTCATTCACCAGAACACGGCGGCGCGCAAGATGTCGCGCCTGACCAAGCGTCTGCGCAGCCTCGCCTGATCATTTTACCCCGGCCGCCGGCGGGGCTGAGGCCCTGATTGAACCGGCTGTGGCAAGGGTTTGTTTGGTAACGGCGATACCGCGGCTCCCCACCGGAGCCGCGGTTTTGCGTTTGTGGCCCCGAGGTCTGTCCGCCACTGTCCGTTGTGGCTGATCGGTCATTTCCACCTGTAGAATCTGTGTCGATTCGGCCACAGGCAGATTGCCAAGAGCCGATTCCCAAGCGTTCCTGATTCGGACTTGTTGCATGCTCCGGGGGGCGCGCGTAGAGTCCCCTTCCGGCCACGAGACAGGGCGTCGGCCGGGATCCCAAACGGGATCGAATTGCGGGAAAATTACCATAAAAAACAAAGATCTACGATGCGTGAATACACGTCTCATCGGTTCTCTAACGGGAGCTCTGGCGGTCATGCCCAGGCGCTCGCCAGTGAACGCCGAAGCCAGCGCCCAAAGTACCGGTCGCGCGCCTCCGCGGCGTTCGTTTCCCCCGGTTTTTACCTGTGGCAGCCAAGTCACGCCTCCCTCGCAGGTCTTCGTGGGATAATCTCGTATTGGTTGCGGACAACCCACCCCGATCCCAACGGGTTCGGCGGCCGGGCTTAAGCGATTTATTAAGACCGCCGCCGATCTGAGGACCGCGCCGCAGTCTCGGCGTGTGGCGCTATTGGCGGCCAGAGAGTTCGATTTTGAGGGAGTTGGCATGAGCAAGGGCGGCCAGTATGCGGGTGACGTTTCGCCCGAGACCGCTTGGCAGGCCCTTGTCGGGACCCCTGGCGCACGCCTGATCGATGTCCGCACCCAGCCGGAATGGAGCTTCGTCGGGATCCCGGACCTCAGTTCGATCGGGAAGAAAGTCGTCCTGAGTGCCTGGCAGAACTATCCCGGCATGGCGGTCGAACCGGATTTCGTGGGCAAGGTACGCGCGCAGATCGGGGACGCTGCGGGGCCCTTCTACGTGATCTGCCGGTCGGGCGCCCGGTCGCGGGCAGCTGCCATCGCCCTTACCGAAGCCGGGCTTGGCCCCAGCTTCAACGTCGCCGGCGGGTTCGAGGGCGACAAGGATGCCAACGGCCACAGGGGGGCACGAGGGGGCTGGAAATTTGCCGGTTTGCCCTGGGTGCAGGACTGATGGCCGGAAAGATGGGGCGGGGCGACGACATGAGTGTTTGGGCGATGGGGGGTAAGGCCATGATCGAGGCGGGTAGCGATTCGCTCCTCAATGCGCAATGGGCGAGGGTCCGTGGACGGCTGCGCGCCGAGTTCGGCGAGGCGACCTTCCGTTCCTGGTTGAAGCCGCTCACCCTGGCTGGCCGGCGCGGGCAGGATCTGCGCGTGGCGGTCCCGTCACGGTTCATGCGCGATTGGGTGGCCACCCACTACGCCGACCGCATCAAGGCGCTGTGGGCCAACGAGTGCCCGGAGATTCGATCGGTCGAAGTCATTGTCGATGCGAATGGGACCAGCCGCGAAGCGGAAGCGCCCGAGCCGGACGAACTCGGCAGCGATGATCGTCCGCCGGTCACGACCGAGACGACACAGCGCAACGGCGGCGAGCCGGCGGTACAGGTGGTCGATGTCGACGGTCTCGCCGGCGTCAGCGCGACGCTCGATCCGCGCCTCACCTTCGATAACTTTGTCGTCGGCAAGTCCAATGAACTCGCCCATGCCGCAGCCCTGCGTGTCGCCGAATCCGACATCGTGCCATTCAACCCGCTGTTTCTCTATGGTGGCGTCGGCCTCGGCAAGACGCACCTGATGCATGCCATCGCGCATCACATCAAGAAGAAGCAGCCGCAAAAGCGCGTGATCTACCTCTCCGCCGAGAAGTTCATGTACCAGTTCATCCGCGCCCTGCGGAACAAGAACACCATGGCCTTCAAGGAACTGTTCCGCTCGGTCGACGTTCTCATGGTCGACGACGTGCAGTTCATCATCGGCAAGGAATCGACCCAGGAAGAATTCTTCCACACCTTCAACGCGCTTTTCGACCAGAACAAGCAGGTGGTGCTCTCGGCCGACAAATCTCCTTCCGATTTGCAGGGCCTGGAAGAACGCATGCGCACCCGCTTCGGCTGGGGCCTGGTGGCCGACATTCATCCGACCACCTACGAGCTTCGCCTCGGCATCCTGCAGGCGAAGGCGGAACAGGCGCCCATCGACATCCCCTCGAAGGTGCTGGAGTTCCTTGCGCACCGAATTTCGTCCAATGTGCGCGAGCTTGAGGGCGCCCTCACCCGCATCATCGCTCATGCGACCCTGGTCGGCCGGCCGGTCTCGGTGGAATCCGCCCAGGAACTGCTGAGGGATCTGTTGCGCGCCAACGACCGCTCGGTGACGATCGAGGAGATCCAGCGCCGGGTGGCGGAGCATTACAACATCAAGCTCGCCGATATGAGCTCGCCCCGCCGCGCCCGGCAGGTCTCGCGCCCGCGCCAGATCGCCATGTACATGGCCAAGCAGCTGACCACGAAATCACTGCCCGATATCGGCCGCTGCTTCGGCGGGCGCGACCACACGACGGTCATGCACGCGGTCAAGAAAGTCGAGGAACTGGCCTCAGGCGACATCTCCTTCGCCGAGGACATCGACCTCCTGAAGCGGATGCTGGAAGGCTGATTTTATAGGGCTTTTCCGGTGGTTACCGGCCACCGCGCAGGACCGCACGGCGGGATAAATCCCTGTTGCGAACGGCCCAACCTGCTATAATCCGCCACTTGCTGGAAACCTTTGGCCGATTCGGCCGATTCCGTCCAGTCGCAGGGGACTTTCGGGCAAGGCGGGATACCATCCGGACCGACGGTGTCGGACAGCGAATGCGGGGCATGGCAGCCCCGGTTCGGCGTCTTGGCGCCGCTATCCGAAAACAGGCTGACGTTTAGACAAACAGGGTTGAGTTAGGCCATGAAACTGACCATCGAGCGGACCCTCCTGCTGAAGGCCCTGGGCCATGTGCAGAGCGTGGTGGAGCGCCGCAACACCATTCCCATCCTTTCCAACGTCCTCGCCGAAGCCAGGGATGGGCAGCTCAGCCTGACCGCGACGGACATGGATCTGGCGGTGGTCGAGAAGGTGGCGGCCGATATCGCGGCCCCCGGCGCCGCGACGGTACCGGCCCATACCCTCTACGACATTGTCCGCAAGCTGCCCGAAGGCGCCCAGGTCCAGATCGAACTCGCGGCCGACGGCCAGCAGGTGACGGTCAAGGCCGGCCGCTCGCGCTTTGCCCTCGCGACCCTGCCCAAGGAGGATTTCCCGGCTATCCATGCCGGCGATCTGCCGCACAAATTCCCGCTCTCGGCCACCGATCTCAAGGGTCTGATCGACCGCACCAAATTCGCGATCTCGACCGAGGAGACCCGTTATTACCTCAACGGCATCTATGTCCACGCCTACACGGCGGGCAAGCAGACCAGCCTGCGCGCCGTCGCCACCGACGGTCATCGCCTGGCCAGGGTCGAGATGCCTCTGCCGGAAGGCGCCGAGGGCATCCCGGGCGTCATCGTGCCCCGGAAGATGGTCAACGAGGTCAGGAAGCTGATCGAGGATTTCGACGGCGCGGTCGAGGTCTCGCTGTCCGACAGCCGGATCCGTTTCGCCTTCGCCGATGTCGTCCTCACCTCGAAACTGATCGATGGTTCCTTCCCGGACTACCAGCGCGTCATCCCGACCGCGAACGACAAGGTGCTGGAAGTGGACCGCAAGGAATTCCGCGACGCGGTCGATCGCGTCTCGACCATCTCCAGCGAGAAATCGCGCGCCGTGAAGCTCAGCCTCAAACCCGGCTCGCTCACCCTCTCCGCCACCAGCGCGGAGAATGGCAGCGCCACGGAAGAACTCGAAGTCAAGTATGACGGCCAGGCCATGGAGATCGGGTTCAACTCGAAATACCTGCTGGACGTCGCCGACGAGATCGAAGGCGAAGGCCTGGAATTGAAGCTCGCTGATTCCGTCGCTCCCACCTTGTTGCGCGACATGGCTGACGCACAGGCACTCTACGTCCTGATGCCGATGCGGGTTTAGGATGGGGCGCGTGTGAGGATTATGGCGGTCGCTGAACGCGGAGCCGACATCACCAACATCGCGCCACGCCGGACGACGCAGGTGGCGAACGGATTTTCGCACCTGTCGCTGACCAGTTTCCGCAACTACCGCGAAGTGAGTTTCGAGACCGGCATCGAGCGTGGCCTCGGCGCGGTGGTGCTGACCGGTGCCAATGGGGCCGGCAAGACCAACATCCTCGAAGCCCTGTCCTGTCTGGCGCCGGGCGCCGGCCTGCGCCAGGCGACCATCGCCGAAGTCGAGTTCCGCCACGCCGGCAATTTCACCCAGCATCAGGACGGCTACCCGCAGCCCGGCGCCATGGCTTGGGCCGTCCATGCGCGCTATCAGTCCCGGGGCGGCGAGCATGTCCTGGGCACCGGGCGTGATCCCCAGCCGCAGAATGCGCGTGAGCGCCGAATCTCCCGCGCCAACGGGGCCAATCTGCGCTCCCAGGCGGGCTTTGCCGATATTCTTGGCATTCTCTGGCTGACGCCGCAGATGGACCGCCTCTTTACCGAGGCCGCTGCCTCCCGGCGCCGCTTTCTCGACCGGCTGGTGTATGCTCTCGATCCGGGCCATGCCGCCCGCGTCAGCGCCTATGAGCAGGCCATGCGCGAACGCGCCCGCCTGCTG
>JAEUKV010000178.1 GCA_016794165.1 Rhodospirillaceae bacterium | reverse complement strand
TCGCGCCGTCGGGCAGCGTGATCGTCAGCATGACACCCTTCTGCAAATGACTGTTTTCAATAGAATCCGGCCAAAAATGGCCGGAACCGCGGGACTTTAGGGGGATTCCCGCCCCTGTCAAGGCGAGGTCAGCATCAGGGCAAGGTCAGCATTAAGGGGAGGTCAGGCCAAAGCCGGGCTGGCCTGACGCGATCGGGGGGCCAGCGGCAGGGTCAGGGTGAAACGGGCACCGCCGCCGGGATTGTCGCCCACGTCGAGGGTGGCGCCGTGGGTTTCGGCAATGCGATGGGCGATGGCGAGACCGAGCCCCGCCCCGCCGCCGCCCACATCCCGTTGCCGCTTGCGCTCGCCCTGCCAGAATCGGCGGAACAGCATCTCCCGCTCTGCCAGCGGGATGCCGGGGCCATGATCGCTCACCGTGACACTGCCCCTGGCATCGACGCTGATTTCGACCTCGGTCCCTTCCGGGGTGAAGCGCAGGGCGTTCTCCACCAGATTGCGCAGCGCCTGATGGATGGCGTCCTTGTTGCCGCGCACCAGGACCGGCCGCTCGGCACCGCTGACACCGACATCGCGACGGCGCCGGATCGCCAGCGGCGCGAACAGGGCCGCGAGATCGATTGCGATCTCGGCGAGATCGGCGCTCTCGTCCGGCCGGATAGTGAGGGATTCCAGCTGCGCCACCAGGAGGAGCTGGTTGACCAGCCGCGTCATGCGCGCCACATCGCTTTTGAGGGTGTCGGTGGCGTTGTGGCGCGGCAGGGTGTCGAGATGGGCGGCAAGGATGGTGAGCGGTGTCCTGAGCTCATGGGCGGCGTCGGCCAGGAAATCGCGCTGTGCCTGGAAGCCGCGATCGAGGCGGTCGAGGGCGCGGTTGATGGCAAGGACCGGCAGGCGCAGTTCCGCCGGCAGTTCCTCGACCGGCAGCCTGAGGTCGGTCTGCTGCGGACCGATCCGGCCGGCGAGACGCCGCAGATTCTCCAGCGGATGCAGGGCCGACCGCAGGGACAGGGTGAGCGCCAGCACCAGCACCAGCAGCAGCGGAATCCCGACCGGCACGAATTCGCCCAGCCATTCATAGACCACGGCATAGAGCCCGGAGGCCGTGGGCGTCACCACCTGGGCCACTTCCAGCACGGCCGGCGCGCCATTGCTGCGTACCGCCAGGGAGATCAGGTAGATGTTGTTCTCGGTCTCCGGCTCCAGCCGCCAGGCCAGGTTTATGCTGCCCGGCGGCAGTTCCGCCACCCGTCCCGGTGCCGACATGCCGGCGACCGCCGCCAGGATATCGGGGTTGCCGCCGCGCTGGATCTCGCTGCCGTCGGGTCCCCGCAGGATGAAGGTGACCCCGGTCGGCAGCCGCGCCGGATCGATCAGCCAGTTGCCGGTCGCGTCCTCGCGCACATATTGTCGCACGCTCTCGACATCGCTCAGCAGGCTTTCATAGGGAATCTCGGTGTCGTCGGCCTGGGAGATCAGGAAGGTCGAAATGCCGGTGATGATAAAGGCGATGATGAACACGGCCAGCAGGCGCACCGTGAGGCGTGTCTGCAGCGAGCTGCTCTGGCGCGGTGCGGCGTCCCTCGGCGGGACGGCTTTTGACGTGACGGCTTTGGGCATGGGGCAGACTAGCCTCCCGGCCGGACCCTGGTCCAGCGGGCCGCTCTCGGTTTTCAGCCGCGATCCATCACCATATAGCCGACGCCGCGCACGGTATGGAGGTTGATGTCGGCCCCGAGCGTGCCGAGCTTCTTGCGGAGCCGTGAGACCAGGACTTCAAGGGCGTTGGAGCCCACCTCGTCGCTGAAACTGTAGAGCCCTTCCTCGATGGCGCTGCGGCTCACCACCTTGCCCGGGCGCCGGAGCAGGATCTCCATCAGGGCAAGCTCGCGCCGGGTCAATGTCACCGGCTTGCTGTCGATCAGAAAACTGGGCCCGACCGTGTCGAGACAGATATTGCCGAGGCTCAGCTGAACGCCCAGTGCGGCGCCCGGCCGGCGCAGCAGGGCCTTCACCCTTGCCACCAGTTCCTCCATGGCGAAGGGCTTGGCGAGATAGTCGTCGGCCCCGGCATTGAGCCCGCCCACGCGGTCGCTGAGCCCGTCGCGCGCGGTGAGGATCAGCACCGGCGTCTGTTCGCCAAGGGCACGGCGCTGTTTCAGGAAATCGAGCCCGTCGCCATCGGGCAGGCCGAGATCGAGAATGACGGCGTCGAAACCGCCGGATTCGAGTGCCGCCCGGGCATTCGCCAAATCCGCCACCCGGTCCACGGCGAAGCCCGCATCGCCGAGGCCCTTTTCGAGGAACTCGGAGAGCCGGTCGGTATCCTCGATCAGCAACAACCGCATGGACGATCACCTGGCGCAGGATGGGCAGGGAATTGAGCTTGGCTGCGAAGCCATAAACCGTGTAACTGACAGTAACCTGACATTTTCGATCCAGCACATGAAATCCGCCCATCCGCGGCAGTGCGATGGTATGCCAGCCAACGCCGCCGCCCCTGACTGTCCGTCAATCGCCAATATGATATCCAGATGAAGACCGCCTTCGAGTCCGACCTGCCGATCGCCCCACTGCTGCCGGAACTCCAGGCGGCGCTGGCGGCCGATCCCAATATGGTGCTGGAAGCGCCGCCGGGTGCCGGCAAGACCACGCTGGTGCCGCTCGCCTTGCTGGCTGCGTCCTGGCGGGGCGACGGCAAAATTGTGGTGCTGGAGCCGCGGCGCCTCGCGGCGCGCGGCGCCGCGCACCGCCTTGCCGCGAATCTCGGCGAAGCGGTGGGCGAGACGGTGGGCTACCGCGTGCGGCTGGATCGCCGGGTGGGACCGACGACAAGGATCGAATGCGTCACCACGGGGCTGTTCCTGCGCCAGTTGCAGAACGATCCCGGCCTCGGCGGCGTCGCCGCCATCCTGTTCGACGAGTTCCACGAGCGCAGCGTGGATGCCGATCTCGCCTTGGCCTTCGCCCTGGAGGCGCAAGCGAGCCTGCGGCCCGATCTCCGCCTCGTCGTCATGTCGGCGACCCTGGACGGTGCCGCCATCCAGCAATTGATGCCGGGGGCG
>JAEUKV010000123.1 GCA_016794165.1 Rhodospirillaceae bacterium | reverse complement strand
AGAAGTTCATGCAGGGGCTGGTGGCGCAGCCACGGCTTGCGGTATTCGTTGTAGCGCAAGTTGCGCAGGATCGTGAAAATCCAGGCCCTGAAATTCGTCCCGGGCGTAAAGCGCGCGGCGGCCGCCAGGGCCCGCAGGCTGGCCTCCTGGACGAGATCGTCCGCCTGGTCCCTGCTGCTGGCGATCGACCGCGCGAAGTTGCGCAGGCTACCCGTATGCTCGACGAGCAACGCCGCGATTTCAGTATGTGCAAGTTCGGCGATGTACGGGGCAACCTCGCGGCTGCTTGCGACGGCTTTGTTGGGCATTTCATGCCTCCCATTTTCCTGATGGCGTGATGCCGGCCGTGTTGGCTGGCTATCGGCAATCAGGTCTCTGGGGCATTTGCGATCGGAATAGGACGGCCATGCGGCCTGACCCCATTTCTCGCAAATCCCTCCAGACATGCCAGTAATCGTAGACCTGCGGCTCGGTGGTTTCTGTTCTCTATTGAACATTTCCGAGATGAAACATCTGTCAGGTTTGCAAAGGCTAGCGGAGAAGGCGTTGCTTCAGCCCCGCTGCGGGTCGCACCGGGTAACAGCGACTCCTCGACAGCCTGGCCCCATTCACATGTCAGCCGGTGGCACCACCATCGGCGACAGCAATCGCGAGGAAAACAGACATGCAATCCCCAAGCTGGATCAAACCCGGAATCCTGGGCGCTATCGTCGGCGGAATCGCAACCATGATTGTCGGTTTCAGTTACGGTGGCTGGTATCTCGGCAGTTCCGCCGACTCAATGGCACAGAAACAGTCGGACGCCGCAGTGATCGCGGCGCTGGTACCGGTCTGTGTGGGCAAGTCGCAGATTGACCCCCAGGCAGCCACCAAGCTGGTCGCTCTTGGCGCGATGAAGACGTCCTATGAACAGCGCGACTATGTCATGAAGGCGGGCTGGGCTACGATGCCGGCGGCGACGGCCCCGGATCGCAATCTTGCAACAGCCTGCGCCGAGATGCTCACCAAGACGGCAGGCAGCTGATCACAGCGATGCCCGGCCCGGGTACATCCGGGCCGGGCATCGCTGCCGAGTTCACGTTGCGACCAAGAAAGATCTATCTCGAATCCTGTCTCGAGATAATCTTCACGGTGTCGGGCAGCGCCGGCGATTCAATGATAGAGGGCGCTCGGTAGTTCGCCGGTGCATCATGGGAAAAGCTGGCCTATAATAATCTTTCACGGCGTCAGCCGATATCTGCCCGATGTCTACTGACCAGGCGACGCGTCCGGCTCAAGAAGTCGGACCATCAACTGAAGGGGGTAGGGTGAAGCCAGTCAAACGGCAACTGCCGGCAAAGAAGGCCGCCGTCAAGGATGCCCCGCCGCGCCGGCAGAGTCAGCCGGTTGCGATGCCGCAATTTGACGGGCGCCTGTTCCTGACTTCGGTCGGAACGGGGCGATCCAGCACGACACATCCCAAGAAGGCAACCGTCTATCGGCAGGGCGATGCGGCGGATGCGGTCTATTACATTGAAACCGGAAAGGTGCAGCTCACCGTCGTGTCCGCCCAGGGCAAGGAGGGGGTCATTGCGATGCTGGAGCCGGGCGAGTTTTTCGGTGAGGGATGTCTGGCGGGCCAGCCGTCGAACATGGCCTCCGCCACCACGACAGCGCGATCCAAGATCGTGCGGATCGAAAAGGCAGCCATGATCCGGGTTCTTCGCGATCAACCCGAGATGGCCGAGATGTTCATGGCGTTCCTGCTGGCACGCAACATCCAGATCGAGGCGGATTTGGTGGATCAGCTGTTCAACTCGAGCGAACGACGTCTGGCACGACTCCTGCTGTTGCTCGCCAGCTTCGGCAAGGAAGGCAAGATGGAGACGATCATCCCGAAGATCAGTCAGGATGTCCTGGCAGCGCGCATCGGAACAACGCGCTCGCGCATCAATTTCTTCATGAACAAGTTTCGCAAGCTCGGCTTCATCGAATACAATGGTGGGCTGAAGGTGCACTCATCTCTCCTGAACGTCATCGTTCACGAATGATGATGGCTCCCACGTGTCACCGGTCCGCCGCGGTCCAGGGCGAGCCTCGCACAGGCAGATACCCCCGAGAATGAAACAGCTACTGCTCGACGCCGAATTCGCAACCCCCACGCCGATTTGGAGTGCGAGTGCCGTCGATCGATATTATGGTGACCCGGAGATCAGGTTCTTCCGCGCGGTCGCGGCAACGCTGCGACACGCGGGTCTGGCGGGATACTACATCGTGCCGCACTGCCTGCCGGATCGCAGCCAGATGGCTGGCGGCAATCCTGCTGGAAATCTCGGTCCCTTTGCGACGCGGGTAAAGGCTCGTTCCTGGTCCCGACGCTATCTTGCGAAGTCAGGTCGCGGCGAATAGGTGCGGACAGCCGGCCGTTGGCGCATCGCTGGCCCAGGACTCAGGGGCTCAGGACGAATCCGAGTTCATGAATGCCGCAGCGGCTGAGAATTCGATCTACGGTGGCATCATGCCATGTTAGGGTCTACGACCACATTTCCTTGCTGCCCTGGCGTCGACGAAGTCGCGTTGCGCTGGTGGGCGCCGTTGGCGGAATCTCACTGAATGGGCGGCCGTAGAGCCACCCCTGGCCATAATCCACACCGAGGTCGGCCAGGCACGTGTGCTGATCTTCCTTCTCGATCATCTCGGCAACGGTCTTGATGCCGAGGCAGCGACAGGTGGTCAGCACGCCCTGTACGATGGCGCGCTCCCGCCGGCTCCCGGTAATGCTCCGTATGTAGACGCCATCGATCTTCACATAGTCGACTATCAATTGCTGCAGGTAAGGCAGGGATGAGGCGCCGGCACCGAAATCGTCAAGACAGACGGCGTGGCCCTGGTTGCGCAGGTGGTCGACCGCCTGTGCGGCCTTCGGCAGGTCGTCGAGCTTTGCCGATTCGGTTATCTCCACGATCAGATTGCCACGTTTCTTTTCCAGGCGCCGCGCAAGCTGATCGAACATGCCGATGAAATTGTCGTTGAGCAGGGAGCGCGCGGACATGTTCACCGCGAGCTCCAGATTGTGTTTCTTCTCGGCGGCTTCCTCGATGCGTCGAATGGCGCCTTGGGTGACCGCCAGATCCAGCTCGTGGATGATGTTGATCTCTTCGGCGAACTTCACGTCCTCGAAGGGCGAGCGGCCGTCGGCAAAGCGCAGCAGGACCTCGTAGTGATGCACCGAGCGGTCCGGCAGGCTGACGATCGGCTGATAGTGGAGCGTAATCCGCTGTTCATGGATGAGATCCCGCATGGCAACCACGCGGCTCAGGGTTTCGGTGGTCTTCTTGCGGAGATAGTCCTGGGCGGAGACACCTTCTGCCATGCCTTCGCTGCCATCACGGCTGAACCGCTCGATCACGTAGGAGAGGATGCCGGCCACATCGTCGTCGCCCAGCGACGAGTCGGGAAAGTCTACCGTTCGTCTGGACAGGTTGAGCGTGACCGCATCGATGTCGTAACTCTCGCCGACACGGGCAATGGCCGCCACGATCGAGGCGGGTGACTCATCGGTAAAGTGGGCTACGCTGAACTTCCCATCGCCGACATGTGCGGCGGAGTCATAGTCGAGCGCATGCAGCTTCAGTTGCGCGCCGATCTCCGCCGTAAGTGCCTCGGCTCGATCCGGTCCCAACAGCCGGTTCAGATCCTCGCCCTGGCAAATCTCGAGCAGGGTAAGAGAGGTTGACTTGCCCGATTGCCGTGCCTGGTTGAAGGCATTCATGGCCGTCTGGGTGAACTGGGCGGCCTCGACGAGGCCGCTGACACGGTCACGTGCCGGCATCCCGTCCGCTGCGCCGGCCGTCGCCGCATCGGGCGGCCTGACCACGATCGCGACGTAGTATCCCTGCTCACTCTGCTGGAGAGACCGATTGATAGACACCAGTGCCGAGACTGGCGCGCCCTTTGTGCCGATCAGGGTGAGCGGGATGTCGCGCCGTCGCTGCCCGGGGTTCAACTGGTGAAGTGCAGCCTTGAGCAGGACGACATCGGTGCCGGCGACCACCTTGGCGAAGGGCGCGCCGATCAGCTCCTCCGCTTCGACGCCGAGCAGCGAGCGCAGCGCCCCGTCCGCCCAGATGACGCAGCCGTCCAGATCCAGTTGAACCAGGAGATCGGCATGGGCAAAGGTAAACCCCACGAAACGATCGCGGTCTTCGCGCAGGCGGTTGGTGCTCGCCACAACCATGTCGTCCTCAGGCGGAGAAATGAAGGCGCGTCGG
The DNA here is from genome assembly GCA_016794165.1 of Rhodospirillaceae bacterium. GTDB lineage: Bacteria > Pseudomonadota > Alphaproteobacteria > Dongiales > Dongiaceae > Dongia. Next base: position 15,129 of record JAEUKV010000123.1, on the reverse strand, counting down.
GGTTTCGATACTGGAATAAAGCGATTCCAAGTATTGCCCAGGAAGGTTAACTTTTCGTCAAAGTGGCACAATTGGTGGTATTTCCGGCGGCACTTGCCAACATCCACCCCTTGTCTGCTTCCCAGCCGCGCGCTATCCATGCCGGGACGGCGCTATCGGGACACATCGCCTGAAAGTGTCACCGTCGCCTGGGGAGGATTGGAATGTTCAAGAACATCAGGACGATGCTGAACGCCGCGATGGCGGCGATGGCCATTCTGGCAATGGCGGTGCCGTCGGCCGGGGCGCAGGAAAACAGCTCTCTGCTCGACCGGATTTTGGCCAGTGGCACGTTGCGGGTCGGCACGACCGGCGATTATCCGCCGTTCTCGGAACTCGACCAGTCGAGCGGGACCTATAGCGGCTATGAGATCGACGTCGCAACGCAGCTTGCCGCGGATCTCGGCGTTGCCCTGGAATTCGTGCCGACCACCTGGGACACGCTGGCGGCCGGTATCCAGGCCGACAAGTACGATATCGCCGCCTCCGGCATCACGCTGACCCTTGATCGCCTGAAGCAGGTCGGGTTCTCGACGCCCTATCTCGATTCACCCTTGCTGCCGATTGTGCGCGTCGAGGATGCCGCCAAGTACACGGCCTGGCGCGATCTCGACCAGGAAGGCATTCGGATTGCGGTCATGAGCGGCACCTCGGCGGAAGGCTCGGCCAAGGCCGCCTTTACCAGGGCCGAGATCGTCTCGATTACGGCGCCGGCCCTCGACTACCAGGAACTGCTCGCCGGCAAGGTCGATGCCGCCATTACCGACACCGTCTTCATCAAGAAGGCGCTCGGCCAATACGCCGACAAGATCGTCGCCGTGGACCCCGCCCATTTCATCGAGGGTCAACCCAACGCCATGATGACCGTGCGCGACGATACCGCCTGGCTCAACTGGCTCAACACCTGGGTCGAGATGAAGCTGCAGACCGGATTCTTCGACGCGCTCTTTGACAAGTGGATCGCCGACAAGTAATCCGCCGTACCGGCTCGCTTCATGCGCGTCCACCGCTCTGCCGTGGCACTGGCCGCGGCGCTGCTGCTGGCGGGCTGCGGGAATTGGGCGCCGCTGCTGCCGGGAACGCCGGCGGGTGACAAGAACTTCTGGGCTCTTGTCTCGGGCCTGCAATACACGCTGCTGCTGTCGGTCTACACGATCATCCTGGGTTCGGTGATCGGGCTCACCGGTGCCGTCCTGTCGCGCAGCCGCCTTGCGGCTGTGCGGCGCACGGTCTGGCTCTATGTGGAGACCTTCCGCATGGTGCCGCTCTTCGTCCTGCTGCTCTGGATTTACTATGCATTGCCGATCGCGATCGGCGAATTGCCGCCGGCCGTGGCGCGATTGCCGGGCCTTGAGGCATTGCGGCGCATGGAGCCCTTCACGGCGGCCACTATCGGCCTGTCGCTCAATGCCGGCGCCTTCATGGTGGAAATCTTTCGCGCCGGGATCGAGAGCGTCGGCAGGGCGCAGGTGGATGCCGGCCTTGCCTTCGGCATGTCGCGGCGTCTGGTCATGCGGCGGATCATCCTGCCGCAGGCGGTCAGGCGGATGCTGCCGCCGATGACCAGCCAGTTCATCTCCATCGTCAAGGATTCGTCACTCGCCGGGGTGATCGGGGTCATGGAGGTGACGCGGCGCGCCACCCTGCTGCAGACGCAGATCCTGCATCCGATGGAGATCTACACCTTCCTCACCATCGAATACATGGTGATCCTGGTCCTGCTCACGGCCTTGGCGCGGCATCTGGAGCGGCGCTATCCCCAGCACGGCTAGGGCGGAAGCAGAAGCCTAGGCCAGCAGCTTTTCCGCGCGGGCCATCGGTTCGTTGGAACTGACGATCAGGGACTCCAGCGAGGCCCGCAGCTGCTCGCAGCGCAGGGCGCTCGCCTGCTTGAGGATGCGGCTTACCACCTGATAGCGGGCATAGAACTGCACCAGATCGACCGAAACCTCGCGCGGCAAATCCTTGAGGCGGCCGGCATTGGCGGCAAAGACGGTCGCTTCCGGCAGGGCGATATTGGCCAGTTGCGCCGTGGGGATCGGCAGGTCCTGGATCAGGGGCGCGGTGGTGGCGAGGGCGGCCTCGGTGGCGGCGCGGATCGCCAGGACCTCGCCCAGCAGCAGCGCGAGCAGGGCCTTCACCTCATTCTCGCGGCGCGCCGCGCGCGCGAGGCGCCGCTTGCCGGCACGGCCGGCAAGCCAAAGGCCGAGCGCGATCGCCAGGACAAGGAGCGGCAATTGCGAGAGCCAGTTCCGCACCAGGTCGCGGTCAATCCCCGGCTCCTCTACCGGTGCCGCCACAATGTCGATGTCATCGGCGGTCGGTACGGGCGCCCAGATGCCGAGTTCGCGCTCGCGTGCCTCGGTCTCGGCGGCGTCATAGCGGGCGGCGCGCTCGCGGGAGTCCGCATCCGCGGCCGTCCCCAGGCGGTGCACCGCGACCATGCCGCCGGCCAGCATGGCTTCCGCGACATCGTCTTCGCCTACGCGGCAGACACCGTCGAGGTGCTGTGCGTCGACGCCGCGGCCGATTACATCGCAGCTCAGGCGTTGGCCGTCGATGAGGGCCTGCAGCGCCACGCGCGCTTCCGGACCCATCGGCACGGTCATCAGGGGGGCGGCGATGCCGTCGAGCTTGAACACGATCTCGCCGATGGCAATCTCGTCGCCATCGATCGCCCGCCCGCTGCCTTCGATCGTCGGCGGAATCAGGGCCTCGAGCGGGGTGCCGTCGACCTCGCCCACAGGGACCGCCGGCGGCGGCGGCTGCGTCGGGTTATTTTCTTGCGCCATCGCCGGTACTGCGACCGTCAGCGCGGCTGCCAGGGGCAGGGCAAGTCTAAGCCGATGCGTCATGGGGGATCCGGATTGAGATTTGGTTGATGCCTCGGCCCTTGGTAAAGCCGCGCCCCGGGATCGTCAATGGCCGGGGTGTCTCCAGCAGTCTAGGCTTGACATCAGACTGAATGATCGTTCAAAATTTGAACAGATATTCAGTTTTATCGGGGAAATATCCATGGGCACCAAATATGACGCCATCGTCATCGGCGGCGGGCATAACGGCCTGGTCACCGCCGCCTATCTCGCCAAGGGCGGCGAGAAGGAGGGCAAGAACAAGCTGAAGGTCCTGGTGCTGGAGCGCTACCACAAGGTGGGTGGCGCGGCGATGTCCGAGGAAATCCATCCCGGCTTCACCTATTCGACCTGTTCCTATGTTTGCTCGCTGCTGCGGCCGGAGATCTTCCGCTTCCTCGACCTGCCGCGCCACGGGCTCCAGGTGATCCCCTACGAGATCAACTCCTCGCCCAACCATGAAGGCGAGGGGATCATCACCTATTCGGATCACGACCGGACCCGCGAATCCCTGCGCCGTCATTCGATCAAGGATGCCGAGGCCTACGATCACTATGCCGCGGAAATCAGCCGGCAGTGCCGCTTCATCAAGCCGCTGCTGATGGTCACACCGCCGGATCCCACAAGGCTCAACCCCTTCGCGCAAAACAAGATCAATCCCTGGGGCAAGCGCAACGACCTCGAAGGCCTGCTGAAGATCGCCCACGAATTTGGTCGCATGGGCGAGAAGCAGATGTACGAGATCATCCGCTTCTGGACCATGTCGATCGGCGATTTTCTCGACGAGTATTTCGAAACGCCGCGCTGGAAAGGTTTTGCCGCCGCCTCCTCGATCATCGGCACGGCGCTGGGTCCCTATTCGCCGGGCACCGCCTACGTCCTGCTGCATCACTACATGGGCGAGGTCGACGGCCAGATCGGTGCCTGGGGATTCGCGCGGGGCGGGATGGGGTCGGTTTCGAAGGCCATCGCCTCCGCCGCGACCGAGGCCGGGGTCGAGATCCGCACCAATGCGGAGGTGGCCAAGGTCATCATCCGCGGCGGCAAGGCGGTTGGCGTCACGCTGGCCAATGGCGAGGAGATCTATGCTCGCACGGTAGTCAGCAATGCCGATCCCAAGCGGACCTATCTGAAGCTGATCGAAAAGTCGGATCTCGATGCAATCGATCCCGACATTCACAGCTATGCCAAGAACTTCAAGATCCGCGGGAGTTCCGGCAAGCTCAACATCGCCCTCGACGGCCTGCCGCAGTTTGCCGGCCTGCCCAAGGAATCCGCCTGGGGCACCATCGATATCGGCGGCGATTTCGACTATATCGAGCGTGCCTATGACGATTACAAATACGGCTCCTGGTCAAAGCGCCCGTTCCTCGACATCGTCATCCCGACCACGGTCGATCCGACCATGGCGCCCCCGGGCAAGCATTTCATGTCGGTCTTCGTGCAATACGTTCCCTACAAACTGGGCGAACAGCCCTGGACGCCGGAAATGAAGGCGGCCTTCGAGAAGGACGTGCTGGACACCATCGAGATGAACGCACCCGGCTTCCGCGATCTGATCCTGCATTGCCAGACGCGCACCCCGTGGGACATCGAGAACGAAGTGGGCCTCACCGAAGGCAACATCTTCCAGGGCGAACTTACCCTCGACCAGATGCTGTTCAACCGGCCATTCCCGGGGCTCGGCCAATATCGCGGGCCATTCGACAATTTCTACATGTGCGGCTCCGGCACGCATCCCGGCGGCGGCGTCATGGGCGCCCCCGGTGCCAATGCGGCGCGCGAGATGCTCAAAGACTTCAAGCATGGGGTGGTGTGATGAGCGCCAATCGATACGACGTCATCGTCATCGGCGCCGGCCATAACGGCCTGGTGACGGCCAGCTATCTGGCCAAGGCGGGCCAGAAGGTGCTGGTGCTGGAGGCGGGCGAGCAGATGGGCGGTGCCGCCCAGACGCGGGAATTCGCCAAAGGGTACCGAACCTCGGCGGTCGCCCACATCCTGCATGCGCTGCACCCCAAGGTGATTGCGGATCTCGGCCTGGAGGGCCACGGCCTCAGGGCGACGCAGCACCGCATCGGTACCTCCGCCATGCTGCCGGGCGGCGGTCGACTGGATATCACAGACGACAAGGCGGCGACCCAGGCCTCGATCAACCGGTTCTCCCCAGCCGATGCGCTGGCCTGGCATCCGCGCATGGAGCGGCTGGTACGGCTGGCCGGTGCGCTTGGCAGCTTCCTGATGAAGACACCGCCCAGCCCGTCGCCGGCAGCCAACGATTTCCAGACCAAGCTGGCGCTCGGCATGTTCGCGGTGCAACTCCGCCTGATGGGCAAGAAGGACATGCTGGAGCTGTCCCGCATCCTCACCATCAACGTGGCCGACCTCGCCAACGATTTCTTCGAAAGCGACGTGATCAAGGGCATGCTGGGGCTGGAGGCGACACTGGGCGTCTATCTCGGCCCGCGTTCCCCGAACACCGTGTTCAATCTTCTCTACCGTCTGGCCTCGCTCAGCCAGAAGCACGGGCAGGGCGGGTTCTACCTGCCGCAGGGCGGCATGGGGGCCGTGGTCGATGCCCTCGCCAAGGCGGCAACGTCCGCGGGTGTCACCATCCGCACCCAGGCGCCGGTCGATCATATCCTGATCGAGAAGGACGCCGCGGTCGGCGTGGTGCTGGCGAACGGCGAGGAATGCCGCGCGCCGGTTGTGGCCTCCAGCGCCGATCCGCAGCGCACGCTCCTGCATCTGGTCCAGCCCGGCAATCTCGACACCGAATTCCTGCGTCGCATGCGGCATCTCAGGATGAACGGCTGTGTCGCCAAGGTGCATCTGGCGCTGGATGCTCTGCCCGACGTGTTCCGGCAGGCCCAGGGCCGCATGGTGGTGGCGCCCTCGACCAACTATGTCGAGCATGCCTTTGACTGCGCGAAATATGGCCGCGTCTCTGACAACCCGGCATTGGAGATCGTGATTCCGACCCTCACCGATCCGAGCCTGGCGCCGTCCGGCAAACACGTTGCCTCGATCCTCTGCCAGTACGCGCCCTACAAGCTGCGCGAGACGACGCAGGACGAGGCGCGCAGCCAGGTGCTGGAGCGAACGCTCAATGTCCTGGAGCAGATCGCCCCCGGTGTCCGGAACCAGGTCGCGGCCTCGGAGGTGCTGACACCCCATGATCTTGAAGCGACGTTCAATCTGTCCGGCGGCCAGTGGCACCAGGGCGAGGTGACCCTGGATCAGGTCTTCTTCCTGCGACCCGCGGCCTCGTTCCAGCAATACCGGATGCCGCTGCCCGGCCTGTGGCTGTGCGGGGCGGGCGCGCATCCCGGCGGCAACGTCTCGGGTGCTGCCGGCGCCAACGCCGCACGCGAGATCCTGAAGGACCTCAAGAAGACTGCCAGCAAGGGAGCCGCCTGATGACCCACGTTCAGCATCTCAAGCCGTTCCTGAAAAAGACCCCGTTCCATGAACCGATGGAAGCGATGATGCACGGAGCCGGGTGGATCCGCTGGCAGGGCTACTATTCGCCGGCCTATTTCGATTCCACGCAGTCGGAATACATGGCGGCGCGCAACGGCGCCACCGTCTACGACGTGTCGCCACTGATCAAGTATGCGATCCGGGGCAAGGATGCGGCGAAATTCGCCAACTATCTGGTGACCCGCGACCTTACCAAGGTGGCGCCGATGAACGTCGCCTATACCGCCTGGTGCGACGATGACGGCCGCATGATCGAAGAAGGTACGCTGTTCCGCCTTGGGCCGAACGACTTCCTGCTCAACGCTGCGCTGCACCAGCTGCACTGGCTGAACGAGAGTGCCTACGGCTTCTCGGTCGAGATCGAGGAGATATCGGAACAGCTGGCGGGCCTGTCGCTCCAGGGGCCCAATTCGCGGGTGATCCTCGAAGTCCTGGGGGTGCAGGGGATCGGCAAGCTGCCGCATTTCGGCATCATGGAAACGACCGTCGATGGCCATTGGCTGCGTATCGATCGGGCCGGCTTCACCGGCGATCTCGGTTATGAGGTCTGGGTCAAGCCGCAGGACGCCATCTGGTTGTGGGAAACCCTGTTCCGCATCGGCGATCCCTACAAGATCGCGCCCATGGGCGGGCATGCGCTGGAGATGACGCGGGTCGAGGCCGGCTTCATTCTGGTGGATGTCGATTATATCGGCGCCCACCATGCGATTCGTCCGACACAGCGGGTTTCGCCGATCGAGGCGGGGATCGGCTGGGCCGTGGCCCTGAAGAAGGATGCCTATTTCGTCGGCAAGCGCGCGCTGCAGAAGGAGAAGGCTGAAGGTTCCTCGCGCTTCATTCTTTCCGGCATCGAGATCGAAGGCCGGAAGCCCGCGCCGGGCGCCTTCCTCTATGCCGACGAGAAGGGAACCAAGGAGCTGGGGCTCACCACGTCGGCCATGTGGTCGCCACTCCTGAAGAAGAACATCGCCTTTGCCCAGATCCCCATCGCCTATACCAAACCTGGCACCGAGATGTGGATCGAGATCTGGTATCCGAAGGAGAAGAAGATCGAGCGCAGCATGGTGAAATGCTGGGCGCGAAACCGCATGTTCTTCGATCCGCCGCGCAAGAAGGAGGTCGTGTGACGGGGCAGGTCGAGGCCGTGTCATGGGCAGGAACGCCCCCATCCGCAGCAACCGCCGCAAGGAACTGATCGAATCCACGATCGCCGTCATCGCGGCGTATGGTTATCACGGCACCACGGTAAGCCGGGTGGCGAAGGCAGCCGGCGTGTCGACCGGCCTGATGAACTTCCACTTCGAGAGCAAGGACAAGCTGTTCGAGGCGGTGTTCCAGCACCTCGAATCCGAATACGACCAGGTCTGGCAGGAGCGCATCGCAGCGGCACCACAAGAGCCCTGGCCGCTGCTCAATGTGATGATCGAGACCTATTTCGACCGCGAGGTCTTCACCGGCGAGAAGCTCGCGGTCTGGTTCGCCTTCTGGTCAGATCCGGCGCTCCGGGATAAGTTCCGCGACGCGGCGACCGCGGTCGAGCGGCGCTACGTCAAGGAGTTGGAACGGCAGGTTCTTGAAATCCTGGCCGATCATCCCGCCGTTGAAAAAGTGGCCCAGCGCGCCACCGGCGCGCTCTCGGCCATGATCGATGGTTTCTGGCTGCAGGCGCTGCTCTATCCCAAGAAGTTCAAGACCAGGGACGCGGTGAAATCCTGTATCGCCTTCGTGCAGGTGATTGAACTCTATTATCGGCAAGAGCGGGAACTGGCGGACTTACGCCGGGAACTTACGGGTCAGCGGGCCCCGAAATCTCCGGAAAAGACTTAAGAAAAATATATAACGCACTAATTATACAATATTATTTTGAATTTTATGACGGTGCCTGACGCCGCGCCGAGCAAAATCGACTCCTGTGCCTTCCATTGGGTATGGTCGACCCGCATCTATGGAGACCCGTCCCCTTTCCGGAGTCGTTGATCGCATGCATCTAAAATGCCTGTTCCGCCGCCTTTGCCTCGCAGCTGTCCTGGTCCTGCTGTGTCAGTACGACCTGGCGGGCAGCGCCGCAGCCCAGGAGCAGGTCAATGGCTCAGCGGCACCCAAAACCGAGATGCAAGGGACGGCGGTCGACGATACTGATGCCCTGATCGAGGCGCTGCGCGACCCGGACAGGCGTGCGGAACTGCTGCGGCAATTGGAGATCCTGCGTGCCGCGCAGGCCCTGGGGGAACGGCGGGACGCTGCACCGAAAGAGGACAAGGCGGGGGAGGGCGCGCCAGCCGTTGCCGTGAAGGACAATTCGATTGCCGCCGCGATCGCCAACCTGACTGGGAATGCCGCGGCGGTACAACCGGCGCAGGGCGCTGCCGAGACGACCGTGGAAACCTCGGAAGGCGTGGAGCCGGGCGGCGCCCTCGTGGCGCTGCAGGAGATGGTCGGCGGAATTCGTGCCAACCTGCGTGAATCGTGGCAGTGGCTGGGTGAGTTGCCGGCTCATCTGACCCATCTTGAGGGCAATCTGGAGACATCGAAATTCCGCACCTTCTGGGCAGCTCTCTCGCTCGAGCTCCTGGTGATCCTGGCAGTTGCCGGCCTGTTGAGCGCCGGTGCCCATTTCATCCTGCTGCGGCCATCGCGCCGGCTGCTGGGCCGCGTCAAGAGGGTCACGCACCTGATCTGGCGCAATGCCTTGGGTGTGGTGCTGAAGCTGCTTCCGGCCCTGCTGTTCGGCCTGAGCGGCTACATCATGGTCATTGTCTACGACCTTTCCGAAACGGCACGGCTGGTCGCCATGGCGGTAATCAACGCGCAGACCGCGGTGCTGCTGATGATGGCAGTGAGCAGTCTGGACCTCGCCGTGGCGCGCGGCCGCATCATGCCCGGCTGGTTTACCGACGAGGCCGCCACCTTCCTCCGCGCCGCGATCCTGCGCCTTACCATCGTGCTGGCCTACGGTGTCATGACCATCGAGCTTGCCGGCGCCATGGGAGTGGTGGAGCCGCTGATCCGCCTGATCATGCACGTTGTCGGCATCGCCATCGCGATCATTGCGCTGCACGCCATTCGTCGCCTGCGTCACATCCTGGCCCTTCACGAGCTGGCAGAACAGACGCGCGAAACCGAGGCGCTTGTGAGCGGCGCGAGCCAGGGAAGAGTGGACAGCGTGGCGGATGGCGCGAGTGCCATGGCGGCGCGCTCTCTGGCCAAGGCGGAAGAGTCGATGCGCCGGAACTGGGCCAGCTATGCCACCATTGCCGTTCTCAGCTTCTATCTCTTGTGGCTTCTGGCACCGGTCGAGGTGCTGATCTTCTGCCTGCGCGGGGCGGTGCTGACCGTGGTCGTGGCCTTGCTCGTGCGGTCGTTGGTGCGGCTGATCGGCCGGGCTTTCGCCCGTGACGCGGCGGAGGTGGAGAAACCAGCGCGGTGGAGTACCGGCCCGTGGCGGCGGGTGCGGGTTTACCTCGATGTCCTGCGCCGGGCAGTCATCGCACTGCTCTGCGTTCTGGCTGGCATCTTCGTCCTGCAGATCTGGGGCGTCGATTTCCTCGCCTGGCTGACCTCTCCCGCCGGGCAGGGCATCGCCGGCAGCCTGATGACCATCGCGCTGCTGATCATCGGCGGCATCGTGCTTTCCGAGCTTTTCAGCATCGCGGTGGAGAGCCACCTGCAGCGCCGGAGCGCCGATTATGCCGACCTCTCGCGCCGGTCGCGGGCGCGGACCCTGCTGCCGCTGCTGCGCAACGTCATGCGGGTGACCCTCGGCACCATCATCACGTTGCTGGTGCTGGGCGAGATCGGGGTCGACATCGGTCCGCTGCTGGCGGCGGCCGGTGTTGTGGGCCTCGCCGTCGGCTTCGGCGCCCAGACCCTGGTCAAGGACATCATCACGGGCATCTTCATCCTGGTGGAAGATACGATCGCCGTCGGAGATGTTGTCGATCTTGAAGGAAATAGCGGCGTAGTGGAAAGCATGACGATCCGCACAGTGCGCCTGCGCGACCAGGCCGGGGTCGTGCATTCGATTCCCTTCAGCGCCATCACCAAAGTCATGAACATGACCCGCGACTACTCCTACGCCGTGTTCAACATCGGCATCGCCTATGACCAGGATATCGGCAAGGTTATGGATGTGATCCGCGCCGTCGCCACCGAGCTGTGCAAGGACCCGCAGCTCGGCCGTGACATCCTGGAGCCGATCGACATTCAGGGGGTCGACCAATTCGCCGATTCCGCCGTGATCATCAAGGCGCGGCTCAAGACCAAGCCGATCCGGCAGTGGGATGTGGGACGAAAATTCAACTGGCGCCTTAAAGAGGCTTTTGACGCCGCCGGCATTGAGATTCCGTTCCCGCAGCGAACAATGCATATCGTCGGCCCGAAGAAGGAAACGGCAATTGAGGCGCTGAGCGGGGCCGCGACGGCCGAGTCTTCGGGCAAGGCGCCTTGATCGCGGAAAACGGGATATCGCGCGGCGCCGGCATGAAACGGGGGAGATGATGCGTTTTGCCAACAAGGTCGTGCTGGTAACAGGGGGAACTACCGGAATCGGCTTCGGCATCGCCAGCCGCGCCGCCCAGGAGGGGGCGCGGCTGGCGATCGTCGGGCGCGACCGCGCCCAGGGCGAGGCCGCCGCCGCGCGGCTGGGTGCCGATGGGGCGGTAGTGGTCTTCTTTCCCTGCGATGTCGGCGTCGAAGCCGCGGCGAAGGCGCTGATCGACGATGTGACACGGCATTTCGGTCGGCTGGACGTGGTGGTCAACAATGCCGGCGCCGGGGCGCGGCGCTCCGGCGTCGAGGCCACCGACACGCCGGGCGAGCGCCTCGCCAAGATCATGGCGGCCAATCTCCATTCCGCCTATTTCGTCTCTGCCTTCGCCCTGCCGGCGCTGAAGGCGGCCGGCGGCGGGGCCATCGTCAACATCTCCTCGACCGCCACGCTGCACGGCAATTGGGGCAGCTACGGCATGGCCAAGGCGGCGATGGAATCGCTGACACGATCCCTGGCCACCGAGGGAGCACCCCATGGCATCCGCGCCAACGCGGTTTCGCCTGGCTGGATCAAGACCGAGACCACCGGCGCCAGCGGCGCCGCCGAAGATTGGGAGAAGGGCGCCTCGCTCCTCGGTCGCATGGGAAGGCCGGAGGAAATCGCCAGCGCAGTGATGTTCCTTGCCTCGGCGGAGGCCTCGTTTGTCACCGGCACCGTGCTTACCGTGGATGGCGGCCTGACCATCACGGACTATCCATCGCTGCCCTACCTCGACGCGGTGGGTGCCTGGAAGCTGTTTCCGGGGACGCTGGAGTAGCCGTAGCCCTACTGGGTTGCGCGCCGATGCAGGCCCCAGGAGAAGGGGCAGTGCGGTTTCTGGCCGATACGTTCGTGGGCCAGGGCATGGGCGAGGGCCTTGTCGCCGCCGCGCAAGGCGGCCTCGATCAGGGTCCGATGCAGGATATCACGCTGAGCATGACTGCCGCCGAAGAGCGAGGCGCGGTAGCGCACCGGCATCAGCTGGTCGACGGTTTCGCCGTAGCGGCCCGCGCCGAAGGCTCGGATCGCGCGCAGGATCGGCAGGCCAACCTCACGCAACATGATGGCGTTGGTATCGCCCTTGTCGGCGGCTGCCTCGGCCGATTTCAACAGCCGCGCGGCATCTGCGTCGCGCCCGGTGGCGGTCAGAGCGATCATGGCATGCATGTCATTAAAGGCGTAAAATCCGATCTCCTCACCACCCGCGTACTTCGCCGCAAGTTCGTCCCAGCGCCGGCCGACGTCGTGGCCATTGAGATGCAGGCGCCAGAGCAGGGCAACGGCATCCAGCATCATCAGTTGCACGGCAGCCGGGTCGGCACGGATATGCCGGTCGTAGATGTCGAGGGCGCGGTCGGGCATTCCCTGGTCGAGATGGTAGAGGGCCGTGTGCCACCAGTTGTGGAACTGGAAGGTGTTGTCTTCCTGCGCCCAGTGTTCGACGCGGGATTCCATCAGGGCAATGCCTTCCGCCTGGCGCGCCTGCATCTCCAGGACATGTGCGAGGGCATGCTGCGCCCAGCTATCGTCCGGTTCGAGTTCGATGGCGTGGCGCCCCGCTTCCTCGGCGCGGCCGTAATCGCCGCATTCCTCAAGACCGAAGGCGTGCATGCCGACGACGAAGCCATAGGCGGGATCCTCGCGCGACCATGCCGGCAGTGCGCGGGCGACGCGGCCACGCAGATTGTCGCGGTCGCCAAGGAAGAAGTCCGCCTGATGGCCCACCTGGAGCGCCAGCAGGTCGCGTGGATGCTCGACGAGCAGCCGGTCGAGCGCATCCTTGTAGCCGCGCCAGTCACCGCCTGCCCACAGGCGCAGGGCCTGGGCATGGGCGCGCTCGCGGTCGTTGCAGCGGTTGTCGAGCTCGCCCAGCTTCGCCAGGCTTGCCGTGACCGTGGGCAGGACGCTGCGTTCCCACATGGTAAGCGAAACCTGAGCCTTGAAGACTTGGCCCATGACGAAGTCGGGATCGGCGGCGAGGGCCTGGTCGATGATCGCCACAGGATCGCCGCGATAGACGTTCAAGGCCCTAAGCGCCTGCTCGTAGATTGCGAGACTCTCCTGGTTGCTCGCTGAAGTGGGAACGCCGCGCTGGTCCTTCATCGCCCGATCCTCCCGTTCGCCGCACAGTGCCGATACCGGGGTGACGATAGGAAGGTGCCGCGGGAGAGTCAAACGGGGGCGGAGACACGAAAACGGCGCCGCAAGAGCCGCGGCGCCGTTCCAGGGAGGGAGCGAAACTGGCTAGCCGCTGATGCCGGGCATCAGCTTGTTTTCTTCGTCGCGGCCCTTGGCGAGTTCGTCGAGGGTGAGGTCGACCGCTTCCTCGAACTTGGCGAGCGTCTCGTCGAGGCAGGCCTTGTCATGGCCGGCCGAGATGAACCAGGGCTCGCGGCTGTCCGGCTCGCACATGACGCCCATGTCGATGAGATAGCCCGCCATGGTATCGTAGAAGGTGTAGTCGGAGAGCTTCCAGTTGCGGTAGGTGGTCGGCGCCTCGGCACTGAAGAACAGGCCCGACATCGACTGGTGGCCGGTGAAGCTGTGCGGGATGCCGCGCTTCACCAGCACCTTGTGCATGCCGTCCTGCATCGACTGGCCGTAGGAGGCGATGTTCTTGAGGGCGTCGGTGTCCTTGAGGATGGTGAGGGTGGCTTCCGCCGCGGCGAGGCTCATCGCCTGGGCGGTATAGGTGCCGCCATGGGCGACGCCCTTGCCGTACTTCCTGAGGATCTCTTCCTTGCCGCCGATCGCGGAGATCGGATAGCCGTTGGCCATGGCCTTCGCCACGGTGAAGATGTCGGCCTCGATGCCGTAGAGCTCCTGCGCGCCGCCCTTGGCGACGCGGAAGCCCGTCTTCACCTCGTCGACGATCATCAGCACGCCGTATTTGGTGCACAGCTCGCGCACTGCCTTGATGAATTCCGGCTTCGAGGGGATGCCGCAGCAATTGCCGAGGATCGGCTCGATCAGCACGGCGGCGATGGTGTCGTGGTTCTTCTTGAGCACCTCCTCGAGGCGCTGTGCATCGTTGTACGGAACCTGCCAGAAGAGCTGGCGGACGAGCTGCGGAATGCCCTCGCCATAGGGAATGACCTTGGGCTGCTTGCTCTGGTCCTTCATGTCCTCGGGATCGGCCGTCCACATGCTGGCGTCGAACAGGCCGTGATAAGAGCCTTCGAAGGTAACGTAATTGTCCTTGCCGGTATAGCCGCGCGCCAGGCGCAGGGCGGCCATCACCGCTTCGGTGCCGGAATTCGAGAAGCGCACCAGTTCGGCCGCCGGCATCATCTCCTTGATCAGCTTGGCGACGGTGACTTCCTTTTCCGTGCCGAGCGCATAGACCGTGCCGACGGACTGCGCCTCGCGGGCGGCGGCATCGACCGCGTCATTGCAATGACCGAGAATGGCCGGACCATAGCCGAGGCGATAATCGATGTATTCATTGCCATCGATATCCCAGAGGCGCGCACCCTTGCCCTTCTTGACGAAGATGGTGTTGTCGTCGCCCCAGTAGCGGAAGTTCGAGCTCACGCCGAGAGGCATGTGCTTGACCGCTTCCTGGAAGTGCGCGCGGCTCTTGGTTAGATCCCTGCGATCGGCCTTGATCGTAGACATGATGAAAATCTCCATTTTTCTCAAACTGATGCGGCACTCGCCGCCCTCCGGGCCGGCTAATGTCGCCGTCCGGTCGTTGAATGTTTGTATAAAAACTATATCCTGAGAGTCTCGAAAGCTCAAGTGGACTAAATGAACATTTAATATTGCGAGTGCAGCAAATTCATATATATCATACGTTTAACGAAGTTTTCCGCGACTCGACGCAAGGAATGGAGCGCAGATGGCCAGGGCCGAAGCCGTTAAGGAAGTCCGCCGCAAGCAGCTGATCGACGCCACTATTCGTGCGATCGGCCGGGTCGGCTACGCCAATGCCACCCTCACCCATGTGGCGTCCGAGGCCGGATTGTCGCCGGGCATCGTCAATTTCTACTTCAAATCCAAGGAACAGCTGCTGATCGCGACCCTGGAGCAGATTGCCGAGGAATACTCGACCTTCTGGCAGGCGGCGATCAACAAGGGCAAGGTTTCGCCGGCGGCCGGGCTGGAGGCGATGATCGAGGCCGACTTCCATCCCACCGTCTGCAATGTCGAGAAGGTCTCGATCTGGTACGCCTTCTGGGCCGAATCCCGCGGCAACCCGACCTATCACGAGGTCGTTCACAACCT
>JAEUKV010000101.1 GCA_016794165.1 Rhodospirillaceae bacterium | reverse complement strand
TCCCTGGTGAGCGCGCTCGTCGGCAGGGCCATCGGCGACGGTGTCCTGCCTGGCGTCAATGCGCCCATCCTGCCGCTGCTCTCGAAGCGCGCGCCGGCCAATCTCGATCCCGGCGTCGCGCGCATTACGCTTGAGCATCTTCTTACCATGACGGCCGGGCTGGAGCGCACCTCCGGACCCAATTATGGCCGCTGGGTGCAGAGTGGCGACTGGGTGGCGCATGTTCTCTCGCGCCCGATGGTCGAGGCGCCGGGCGGCGCGATGCTCTATTCGACCGGCAGTTCGCATCTGCTTTCGGCCATCCTCACCGATGCCACCGGGCGCTCCACCCTGGACCTCGCCCGCGCCTGGCTGGGCCAGCCGCTGGGCATCGAGATTCCGCCCTGGGAGCGCGACCCGCAGGGGATTTATCTCGGCGGCAACAACATGCTGCTTTCGCCCGAGAGCCTGCTGCGCTTTGGCGAGATGTATCGCCGCGGCGGCGTTCATGACGGCAAGCAGGTCATTCCGGGGGCCTGGGCGGCGGAATCCTGGCGGCTGCGCACCACCTCGCGCTTCACCGGCCATGGCTATGGGTATGGCTGGTTCATCTTCGCCCTGGGTGGATATCCGGTCTACTATGCTTGGGGTTATGGCGGCCAGATGCTCTACGTGGTGCCGGATCTGCGCCTCACCGTGGTGATCACCTCCGACCCCGCGGCCCCTTCGGGTCGCAGCGGTTATGCCCGCGATCTGCACCGTCTGATGGCCGAGCACATCGTCGCGCCGCTCGGTTGATCTGGACAGACCTCAGGCAGCGAGCGCATGCTCGCTTTCCCTCGTCAGGGAGAAGAGCCATGGCCATTCCCGTCTATTTCGCGACCAACCGCAACCCGATCGAAAGCGTGGTCCCCAACAATTTTGGCACCGATTTCCATCCCGATGGCGCTCTCACCTTTGGTCGCGCCACCATCAAATCGGTGAAGGATGAAAGCGAGATCGGCAACAGCAATCTCGCGATCGACGAGGTAAGTGCCCTGGGTTTCACCGAGAAGCTCAGGAAAGCGATCGCCGAGAACGGCGAGCGGCATCTCCTGCTCTATCTTCACGGTTTCGACTACCGCTTCCGCGAGGTGATGATGCGCGCGGCCTTCCTGGGCGATTGGTACCGCCGCGGCAAACCCGGAATCGTCTCCACCATTCTTGCCTTCACCTGGCCGTCTCTGGGCAGTCTCAGCATCGATGCCTACAAAACCGACTACCGCACGCGGGGTTGTCCGGCGGCGCCTTCCGCCGCTTCCTGAACGCCTTGCTGCCGATCATCGCAGACTACCGCGCGCGCGACCCAAATCGCCGCGTTACCCTGATGGCCCATTCCATGGGCAACCACTTTCTCCATGCAGGCCTCAGCGCCGGCATTGGATCGGGGCCGGGGCAGATCGCGGCCCCGACCCTGGCCGCCCTCATCGACCGCGTGCTCCTCATCGCCGGTGACGAGGATCACGACGCGCTTTCGTCATCGAGCGGTCTGCGCTTCGCAACCGATATCGCTGCCGAGGTGACGCTCTATTACAATCAGCAGGACATCCCACTCTCCACCATCTCCCGCGTCATCCACGGTACCGGGCGCTTGGGGCTGGCGGGGCCCGCCGACAAGCCAGCCTTCAAGGGCCGCAACATCCATTTCGTCAACTGCTCCGCTGCCAATCCGGAGGTGAAGCCCAACAAGCGTCTCGATCCGCAATGGCACCAGTACTACCGCCTGGTCCCGGAAGTCCGCGACGACATCTGCGCGGTGATGGCGGGCAGGGATCAGGCGGCACTCGCCAATCGCACCTACCGCAAGAAGGACAATTACTACCGGCTGGACTTGGGAGGCTAGCGGCCGGCTCAGCTTACTCCATAACCCATTGTTAACCATTCCGGCATCAAAACTGCATGATGAGACCAACGCCGCCGGGAATTGGTCCGGCGGGCGGTCATTCGTGCCGGGTAGGGAGTCTCCGTAGGCAATGGCGGCGGCGGGTTTTTCAGAGATGGTGGGGCTGGGGGAGCGGTACGAGATCGCGCCTGGCCAGCGGCTGCCGGCACTCGATTGCGGCATGGCGGAAGCTTATGCGGTGGCAGACCGGGTCGAACCGGGCCGCAAGCTCTTCGCCCTCATTCCACCCGGCCATCTCTCAAACCGCGGCCTGACCCTGGCACCGCAGCGTGCCGCCGCCGGCGGGTTCCTGCTCTGGCCAATCGCCGCCGGGATTGTCGACTGGCCCGTGGGGACCGACGGCAGTGATGTACTTTGGGGGCGGCGTCCGGCGCTGGTCTATCCGAAGCCGACCGGGGAACGGCTTTTCACCGGCACCGCGATCGGTCGCGAGGAAGGGAGCCTGCCCACCTTCACCGAGGCCAATCTGCTGCGCCAGGTGCTGCAGCCAGCGTTGATGATGTTGCGGGAATTTACCCTGATGGCGGTGCCGCACCGGGCGATTCACCCCGGTAACCTTTTCTACCAGACCGACCAGAACAGCGAGGTAATGTTCGGCGACTGCCTAGCGGCACCGGTGGCAAGTACCCAGCCGGCCACGTTCGAGACCATCGAGAATGCCCTGGCCGATCCGGTTGCCCGCGGCCAGGGTGTCCTCGCCGACGACATCTATGCGCTCGGCGTCACGGTGCTGATGCTGCATCTGGGGCGCAACCCGGTGGCGCATCTCAGCGACGAACAGGTGCTTCACGCCAAGATCAATTCCGGGTCGTTCTCGGCCCTTTCCGCCGGCGAGAAATTCGGCCCCGCCATCGCCGAACTGCTGCGCGGCCTGCTCAGCGACAAGCTCTCCGACCGCTGGACCATCAAGCATCTTGAAGGCTGGGCGCAGGGCCAGCGGTTCAGCCCGGTCCTGCCCGGCGTGCCGCAGCGCGCGTCGCGCCAGATCCGGTTCTGCGGTGCCGACTACCTCAGCAAGCAGGCGCTGGCCCAGGCCATGGCGCGGCAATGGGACGAGGGCATTACGCTAATCAGCAATCCGGATTTCGACAACTGGATGAAACGCGGCTTCGGCGATGAAAAGGCGGCCGAGAAGATGAACCGCGTCATCAGTCTTGCCAATGCGACCGGCCATGCCTCCGGCATACGAGACCGCATGCTCTCGCGCTACATCATCATGATGGGTGGGGCGCTGCCGCTGGCCTACAAGGACATCATCGCCAACGTGACCGGCATTGGTGCAGCCCTTGCGCACTACTTCGAACGGCCGGAGAAGCTGCAGCAGATCGGCGAGCTGTTGCAGGCACGGCTGCCCCACAACTGGCTCGAGGAACAGCCCAACCTGCGCGCCGACCAGATGCAGTTCCGGCGCGATCTTGACACCGTCGACAAGGTGTTGGGCCGGCCGGGCCTTGGCTACGGCATCGAGCGTGTACTTTATGAACTCGACAAGGGCACGCCCTGCCGTTCGGCGCTGATTGCCGACTACTACGTCGTTGCCGTCGCCGATCTGTTGCCGGCAATCGATGCCGCGATTGGTGCCGCGCCCAGCGGTACGCTTCCGGTGGACCGGCATATCGCCGCCTTCATCGCCGCCGGTATGAAGCGCGCGCTGGAGGGCGAACTGGCGCCGTTGGCCGATCGGGCCGACGATGTCGCCTATCGGGTCGGCATCCTGCGGCTGCTTGCCATCGTGCAGCGCGGCAACCAGAATTACGATTTGCCGCGACTGGCACGGGTGGTGGTGGAAATGCTGGAGCCGGTACTCGCCGCCGTTCATTCAAACAATACGCGCCAGAAGATTCGCGATGAACTGGCACGCCATGAGGCGACCTGCCGCTTTGACGAGATGCTGCTCCTCGTGGACCCCGATGGACCGATGCGCCGCGCGGACAATGCCGGTTTCGCCGCCGCGCTGAAGGAATATGCCGGCCTCGAGCAGGGTCGGAACTGGCTGCAGAATGGCGGCCTCACCGAAACCGGTCGCGTTCGCGCCGCCGCGCAACGCGCCGCCGCCGTCACCGCCTGCCTCATCTGCAGCGCCAGCCTCGCCGCCTATGGCGTCGCCATGACGTTGTTTTAGGGGGAGGACGTCATGGCGCGCACACCCAACCAGCAACCGGCCACCGCCAATCAGGCGTCCGTCGGCATCAAGCCTTTCGCCGTATTGATTCCGCTCCTGCTCGTCAGCCTGGTCTTTTTGCCGAGCAGCGCGGTGATCCTTGCCGCCATGGTACCGACGTTGGTGGCGCGGCTGGTCGATACCTCCACCGGCCGCCGCCTGACCATCACCGTCGGCGCCCTCAATCTCGTGGGCGCGCTCTACTTTCTTCATGAAATCTGGGCAGCGGGTCACGGCGTCGGCGATATCGCCCCGACGCTGGCCGATACCTTCGGCTGGCTCTGTGCCCTGCTGGGCGCCGGCGCCGGCTGGGTTCTGTTCGGAGCCATGCCGTCGGTCTTCAACCGTATCGCCGCGGCCCAGACCGCCTTGCGCCTGCGTCGCATCAGCCAAACCCAGGAAAGGCTGGTGGAACAATGGGGCGAATCCGTGCGCGGTGCCTATGCCGTGCGCGTGATCAGGGAGGCGGCAGAGGAAGAAGCGGCCGCGGAGGAAGAGGCGGCGTAGAGCAGTTGCCCCTTGCCATATTCAGTTCGACGCCTTGACCTGATCCACGTCGCGCACCGCGCCGCGTGCGGCACTGGTGGTGAAGGCGGCGTAGGCCTTCAGGGCCGGGGAGACGTTGCGCTTGCGCGGGTGGGCGGGTTTCCAGCCGTCCTTGCCCCTGGCATCCATTGCC
This sequence comes from Rhodospirillaceae bacterium, assembly GCA_016794165.1. Taxonomy (GTDB): domain Bacteria; phylum Pseudomonadota; class Alphaproteobacteria; order Dongiales; family Dongiaceae; genus Dongia. Next base: position 4,705 of record JAEUKV010000101.1, on the reverse strand, counting down.
GCCTTGCGCTGGGCCAGCACATCCGCCGCGACGGCAAGGCCGATCGTGCGGCCGGGAATGTCGATCTCGATCCGGTCGCCGTTCTCCACCAGCGCGATGAGGCCGCCTTCGGCCGCTTCCGGCGAGACATGGCCGATGGAAAGGCCAGAGGTGCCGCCGGAGAAACGCCCATCGGTGATGAGCGCGCAGGCCTTGCCCAGCCCCTTCGACTTGAGATAGCTGGTGGGGTAGAGCATTTCCTGCATGCCCGGCCCGCCGCGCGGACCTTCATAACGGATCACCACCACGTCGCCTTCCTTGACCTCGCCCAGCAGGATGCCGGAGACCGCGTCGTCCTGACTCTCATAGACACGCGCGGGGCCGGCGAAGACATGGATGCTTTCATCCACTCCCGCCGTCTTCACGATGCAGCCTTCCAGCGCCAGGTTGCCCGTGAGTACGGCGAGACCGCCATCCTTCGAGAAGGCATGCGCGGCATCGCGAATGACGCCGCCCGCGCGGTCGAGGTCGAGGTCTTGCCAGCGCCTGTCCTGACTGAAGGCAGTCTGCGTGGGGACGCCGCCCGGTGCCGCCATGAAGAATTTCTGCACGCGCTCGCTGTTGGTCTGCTTAATGTCCCAGCGGCGCAAGGCGTCCTTCAATGACGTCGAATGCACGGTGGGCTCGTCGGCATGTAGCAAACCGGCACGATCCAGCTCGCCGAGGATCGCCATGATGCCGCCGGCGCGGTGCACGTCTTCCATATGCACGTCGGATTTCGCGGGTGCGACCTTGCACAGGCACGGCACCTTGCGCGACAGGCGGTCGATGTCCGTCATGGTGAAGTCGACGCCCGCCTCATGGGCGGCGGCCAGCAGGTGCAGCACCGTGTTGGTCGACCCGCCCATGGCGATGTCGAGGCTCATCGCATTTTCAAAGGCCTTAAAGCTTGCGACCTTGCGCGGCAGCACGCTCTCGTCATTTTCCTCGTAATAGCGCTTGGTGATGTCGACGATGAGGCGCCCGGCCTCAAGGAACAGGTTCTTGCGATCGACATGGGTGGCCAGCGTCGAGCCATTGCCCGGCAGCGACAGGCCCAAGGCTTCGGTGAGGCAGTTCATCGAATTCGCCGTGAACATGCCCGAACAGGACCCGCAGGTGGGGCAGGCCGAACGCTCGATAGTTGCCACTTCCGCATCGGTATATTTGTCATCGGCGGCGGCCACCATGGCATCCACCAGGTCCAGCGCCACTTCCTTGTCCTTCAGGATGACCTTGCCGGCTTCCATCGGCCCGCCGGAGACGAAGACGGTGGGCACATTGATGCGCAGCGAGGCCATCAGCATGCCCGGCGTGATCTTGTCGCAATTCGAGATGCAGACCATGGCGTCGGCGCAATGGGCGTTGACCATGTATTCGACGCTGTCGGCGATGAGCTCGCGCGAGGGCAGGGAATAGAGCATGCCGTCATGACCCATGGCGATGCCGTCATCGACCGCGATGGTGTTGAACTCCTTGGCGACACCGCCCGCCGCCTCGATCTCCCGCGCCACCATCTGGCCGAGATCCTTCAGATGGACGTGACCCGGGACAAATTGCGTGAAGGAATTGACCACCGCGATGATCGGCTTGCCGAAATCCCCGTCCTTCATGCCCGTCGCGCGCCACAGCCCCCGCGCCCCCGCCATGTTGCGGCCATGGGTGGTGGTACGGGAACGATAGGCAGGCATGGGAATCTCCTTCGGGCGGGCAGGTCGAAAACGGCCCGGCTGTCATATGGCAGCGGCGGTCGCCGGTCAAGAAAGGGGCGGACCGGAAAACACCCCTCGGCGGGTCGGCCGCTGGCGCCCGTTTGCCCAAGATTTCAGGCGGCGGCACCCTGCCGGACAGGAAAGGTCGCCGTCGCGCCGCGGATGAAAAGGGCGCGGAATTTGTCCCAGAAATCGCCGCCGAGGACGAAGAAGCTGGCAATCAGCATTACGTCCCAGGCCCAGCTCATCGGCCGCCATGCGGCGAAGGCCGGGTAGGCCGCCTCGACATAGGGTACCAGCCAGGTTTCGATGAGCGGCAGCACGAACATCACCACGCCGATGCGGTGACGCATCCTGCCGATCTTCCGGGCGGGGGCGAGCGGGGCGAGGACTCTGCCGATGAAACTGAAGCAGACGGATTTCAGGTAGGCGAAGCCGGATTTGCCCAGCAGCATGATGATCGACACGATCATCAACTTCGGAATGATCACGAAGACGCCGATGGAGAGTCCGGTCTTCCAGGCGGTGGGAAGGTCGGAGGCCACGATCAGGGCCGGGCCGCCGATCTTGGCGAGGATCCCGAGGGCGAGGATCGCGCCACCCAGGGCGAGGCGCGAGGCGGGTGGCGGTGCCGGCATGGCCTGCGCCGGTTCGGTTGAAACGTCACGCATGGGCTTTCTCCCCGGGTGGTGAGGGTGGTTCGGATTTGTGCGCGGCCGCTCCGGCCGCCCGGAACAGGATGATGGCGCCGATCGCATAGAGCGAGGCCAGCGCCACATCGGCAAGGCGCGCGATGAAGGCCACCGCACTGCCGTCGCCGATGGGGGCGAGGCCAGTGCCCAGCAGGATGAGGAAGGTGGTGAGGGCGATGGCGTAGACCGGCGCCAGCGGCGACGGGCTGTAGAGCCGCGCCGCGAGCACGATGCCGGCCAGCAGGCACACCAGGAACAGCAGGACGAGGCTGGGCAGCAGCGTGACGGCGAGATAGGCGAGGCTGGCGGCGACGCCGCCGATGAGGTTGCCGAGCAGCAGGCCGCCGGCGGTGCGCAGCTGCAGCGCCGGCGCCTGGCCCAGGATGCCGATGCAGGTGATGAGGATGACGATGCTGGCCGCGTTCGGATGCATCATGTACCAGGCGAAGGGCAGCAACAGGACGAGGGTGGCGAGCAGGCTGCGGCGCAGGAGGCCATCCGACGCGTCCGCCATGGGCGGCGGGGATGCGCGCGCCGCCGGCATCGCGGTGGTGGGGAGAATGGCGTGCACCAGCCAGACCACCAGCGGTGCGCCGATGGCGGCCTCGACCATGATGGCCGTGAAGGCGAGGGCGAGATCGGTGGATTGCTGGGCGATGACCGGCAGTGCCACGCTGCAGATCAGCAAGAGTTGCGGCACCGGCCCGCCTTTGCCGCGCGCCTGCAGCTGGAAGCAGCCGAAGACGAGAATGCCCATGACCAGAAGATAGGCGACCGGCTTGTGCAGCAGGATGCCGGCGAGGGTGAGAGCTGCCAGGGCGGCCACACTCATGATCAGCGCGAAGCCGAAGCCCTGCTTCAGGCTGGGCATGTCCGGCGACTTCGCCAGCATCTGCACGGCAAAGAGCGCGGTGAGAAAGGCGAAGGTTTGGTCCTGCGCCTCGCCGATCGTGAAACTGAGCGCCAGGGCGAGGGCAAGGCGCAGGGTCTGGCGCCACGCCGCGTTGGCCCTGCTGGCTTCGGCGGCGGCCGCGTCCCGGGTGGGGCCGTCAGGTGACATAGGTGAGGTAACTCACCAGGCGGACGAAAACCCGGCCCAGCCAGTTGGCGATTCCGTTCTCGCCGGTATAGATGACGACGTTGGCCTGCGAGCCGTGGCGCAGGCCGGCGAGATATTCCTCGGCATCGAGTTCGATGCGCACCGGAAAGCGCTGCGGGTCGCGGATCCAGCCGGTCTGGTTCTTGATGGTGGGCAGGCCGCCGAACTGGCCCTCGTTGAAATTGTCCACCCCCCAGCCGATGCTCTCCACCTTGCCGGTGAAGATCTGCCCGGGCAGGGCGTCGAACACGATCTCGACCGGAATGCCCGCCGTCACATGCTCGAGGCTGTTCTCGCGGAAGCTCGCGACCACCCAGTGGCTGCGCCGGTCGATGAAGGTCATCACCGGCTGGCCCGCCGGGGCGAACTGGCCGAGCGTCAGCTGCAAATTGGTGATGAGCCCGTCGGTGGGCGCCAGCACGCGGGTGTGGATGAGGTCGCGCTGGGCCCTGGCCAGCGCCGCGGTCGCCGCGCGCAGCTGCGGATTGTCGGCACCCTTGGGGCCCAGCGCCTCCTGCGCCTGCTGCAACTCGGCCTCGGCCCGGCGCAGCTGGGCGCGGGCGGTTTCCAGCTGGGCGGTCGCCTGGTCGCCGCGCGCCGCCGCGAACACCCCCTTCTTCACCAGCTCGAAGGTGCGGGCACTCTGCTCCGTGACGTTGACGAGATGCGCGCGCGCCTCGGCCACCATGGCCTGCGCGGCACTCACCCCGGCGGTATCGGCGCCGATGGACTGGCCCACCGACGCCACCTCGGCTTCCGCGCGCTCGACCTCGATGAGATAGGGCTCCGGGTCGATCCGGAACAGCACGTCGCCGGCCGAAACCGGCTGGTTGTCGGCGACATTGACCTCGATCACCCGGCCGGCGGTCTCCGGCGCGATGCCGACGACGAAGGCCTGGACCAGCCCCTGCGAGGTATAGGGCGTCAGCCGGTCGGCGATCAGCGAATAGGCAAAGATGACCAGGCAGAGGAGCAGAATGCCAATGACCCAGCGCCGCCCGGGATTGGCAGCTTTCGACTCTGGGGCAGGCGGAATGTTGTCCGGCCGCAAGTCTGGCCGCAGGTCAGGTTCCGGCGGGCGCACCCGTTCCGTGGGCAGCGCGCCCTCCGCCGCTGGGGCAGGCGCGGCACGCGGCGCGGCAGAGTCGCCGATTCTCGGTTCCGAATCCACGTCCATCTCCCCC
>JAEUKV010000072.1 GCA_016794165.1 Rhodospirillaceae bacterium | reverse complement strand
GATACGATGGCGCTCCGAACGACGGTGCCAGCAACAATTCGGTCCAGGGCGGATGCGGGCGCAGCGAGCTCGGACAATGACTAGGCACAACTGAGCCCGCGCCGCGGGACAGGGTGCGATGGGGAGTAGGGGCCTTCCCTTCAACCGCGGCCGAGAAGTGGAACTCGACGCGACCCAAACGCCTCATGGAACGCCGTCAACCGGACAATCCGGTCGCCAGTGCCAGTGGGCGGTGTCGGCTACATGCTGGCCGACGAGAAAACAAGCTGGATGGAAATCTGTCTAACTTGTTGAAAAGACTGGTGCCGCCTCGCGGACTTGAACCGCGGACCTACTGATTACGAATCAGTTGCTCTACCGCTGAGCTAAGGCGGCGCCGGACCGGATTCCCGGGCCCGATCGATCGGAAGGCGACCGATGGTCGGTCGGGCAGCGCGGGCCGGAAGCTAGTTTATCAGCCGGGCCGCGTCAACCGAGGCCGTGGCCGTGGGCGCCGGCTCGGCCGGCTCCCTGCCGTCGGCGCCCGCGGCGGCGGGCGGATTGGGGCCGACCTCGATCACGGGGCCGCGGCCGCCGCTGGCCGGATCCCGCTGTACCACCGATACGGGCGCGTTTTCCAGCACCCGCGCGCCGGCATCGGCCCCGGGGTCCGCCGTCAGGGCCAGGGCCGTCCCGTGGATCGAGCGGGCGCTGGCGGGAACCCGCCAATCCAGGCTGTCGACGGACTGGCAGCGCGGGCAGGTCAGTTGCCAATGGCCGCTTTCCGGCCCGGCATCGCCGAGATGGCCGCATTGCCGGCAGATCCAGGCGGCATCCGCCGGGGCCGAGGCGGCGGCGTCTAGCCAGCGCCTGGCGGCGGCCTGGTCGTGGCGCTCGCGTTCCTCCAGCACGGCAAAGGCGCGGCAGGTGGCGCGGCTCGGCCCACCCAGGGCCTCGCTTTCGAGCACGGTGAGGCGCTCGAGATGGCGCCGCGCCTCGCCCCACAATTCGGCCGCGATGTCGGCTTCGGCCAATACGCGATGGGTTTCGGCGTGGTCCTGGTTCTGCCGCTGCAGGCGTTCCAGGCGCTGGGTGCGCTCCATCGGGCGCTCGTTCTCGCCGGCGGCAAGATAGGCCTCGCCGAGGATCTCGTGGGGATGGCTGTCCCAGACCTGCTCGATCATGCGCATGGCTTCCTTGCGCTTGCCCTGGCGCACCAGCAGCCGCGCCAGCACGAAGCGCGCCGGGGCGAAATCGCCGGCCAGCTTCACGGCTTCGCGCGCCGCGGCGAGGGCCGCCTCCTGGCTCACATCGGTGCCATCGGCAATCAGCGCCTGGCGCGCCTTCTCGGTCAGCAGGGCGGCACGCTGATGCTGCCCGGCCTTGGCGTTGTGGGCGCCGGCACGGACCAGCGCCTTGAGGCTGCGCTCGGCGGAATCGAAGCGCCCGGCCTTGACCTGCAGGCGCAGCGCGGTTTCCGCCGCCCATTGCGCGTTCGGGTTGGCGGTGAGGGCGCGTTCGGCGAGCTGCCGTGCCTCCTCTTCATTGCCGCTCTTGAGGGCGCCCATGGCGAGGCCACGCAGACCGAGGATCGCCGTCTCCGGCACCTCCGCGAGGGCGCGGAAATGCGCCTGGGCCGAGGTGTCGTCGCCTTCGAGCTGTGCCGCCTGCGCGGCCAGCAGGCGGGTGATCGGCGGCTCGATGCCGTCATGGCTGAGCAGCTTGCGGGCGTTGAGGGCGAAGCGCTTGGCTTCCTGCGCATCGCCGGCGGCCGCCGCGGCAAGGCCGCGTGTCAGGGCTTGATAGCCTTTGGCCTCGCGGGCATGGCCGCGCATGGCGCCGATTTCGCCCGGCACCGCCAGGATGCGCCCCACCACATGACCGATCAGCCACAGCACGACGATGCCGGCGATGATGCCCAGCATGGCAAGGCCGAGCGGCGGAATGTCGATCCGGTAGCCGAACCAGACCAGGGAGAGATTGCCCGGCCGGTTGGCCAGCCACACCGCGGCGCTGACCAGCAAGGCGAGCTTGATGATGAACCAGAGGGCGCGACCGAACGTCATGATGGCGCCCTTCCTCAGTTGGACTGTGCCGGCGCCGCGAGCGGCACCAGGGCTTCGGCGGAGAAGGTCGCCAATTGCACCGCCGCCGTGTCGGCCGCCAGCCGAGCCGAAGCGCGGGCGCGCCAAGGGGCCGCGATGTCGGCTGCCTGGCCGGAAAGCGTGTCGATCTCGGCCACCGCGTCGGCGAGATTGCCGGCCGCCAGCCTGGCTTCGGCGCGGGCGAGAGCGGCGAGGGCGCCCTCGCCGGCCACATCCCCCACCGGCCGCACGGTGATCAGTTCGGAAAGTCGGTTGAGGGTCTGCTGCAGCCAATTGGCCTCGGCCCCGATGGCGGCACCCGCGGCATCGGCGGTGGCGGCCTGGGCGATCGCGGTCGCCGGCAGTTCGGCCTGCAATTGCGTGAGGGTCGGTACGCCTGCCGCCGCCGATGGGCGCAGTGGATCCAGGATCGGCGCCATGCGCGCGGCGAGGTCGCCATCGGCGCGGGCGAGATCCTCGAGAGCCGCAAGTTCGGCCTCGAACGGCTTGTCGGTCCCAAGCGATGCACGCAACTGCCCGACCATCAGTACCAGGGCGGCGGCGCGCTGGCGCTGCAGCGCCGTCTCGCCCTGATCCTCGGCCAGTGCCGTGAAATCGCTGCCCAGCGACGCAGCCGTTTCTTCCAGGGATTTCAGCCGTGAGTCGAGGGTGCCGAGATCGGCAAGGCGTGCCTTCGCAGCGTCGATCTCGGCCTGCTGAGTCGCCGCCTCGGCGGCCAGCCGGTCGAGCGCGCCCAGCTTGGCCTCGAGTGCGGCAAAGCGTGCGGCGAGTGCGGCCATCGCGTCGGTATCCGTGGGCGGCGTCGCGACACTGTCGCCGCCGGCCGCGCCAGCGGTCTCGCTCGGCCCGGCCGTGGCGGTGATCTGCGCGAGTTCAGCGCTAAGCGAGGCGAGGCGGGCTTCAAGCGCCTCCAGGCGACCTTCGAGCGGGGCAAGGTCGATGGTGGCGGTCTGCGCCGCGGCACTCTGGCCGGTCGCCGTCTCCAGTTCCGATTTCCAGGTGGTGATTTCGGATTGCAGTGCCTCGATCCGCCGCCGTGCCTCGGCATCCACATCCTGGCTGCCTTCGAGCGTCGCCAGCTGTTCCTTGAGGGCGGCGATTTCGGCCGCGAGCCCACTTGTGTCAGCACCGGTGTCTGTCGGCGCAGCGGTGCCTGCCAGGGGGATATAGGGCCGCCAATAGGGCTCCGCCACCACCATCGCGCCACCGGCCAGCGCACCGGCGACGAGACCGAGGAACAGCGCTCCGGCGCGCCCGGCCCGGGGCGCGTTGGGTGCCGCGGCGATGATGGCGGCACCACGCTTGCCGGCCTCGCGGGCGCTGACGTCGCCGTCGCCCGGCATGTCTTCCGCCGAGCTTGCCGACTCCTGCGCCGACTCCGCGGTCGATTCCTGCCCTGTGCTTGCCATCGCGGTTTCCCTTCTCTTCTGCTCCTGCGCGATCAGGGCCAGCATGCCCGCGCGATCAGGCCGCGCCGCGCAGACGACACGCTGCCAGCCGAGGTCTCTCACTTCCGCGGCCACGGCCTCGCCGAGGCAGAGTGCGGTCGCTTGCTTGAGGCCGTCGGCCTCATGATTCTGCTCTGCCTGCCACAGACCGGCGAAGCAGCGCGCCGTGCGCGGCGAAAACAGCGCCACGGCATCGATCCCGCCGAGACGCAGATTCATCACCGTGGCCGGCGTCAACGCTGTCACCGGCACGGCATCATAGAGCACGACGCGGCGAATCACGAAACCGGCCGCCTGCAACTGCCCGCGGAGATCCCCGGCCAGGCTGGCGCCAGCGGCATGCAGCAGGGCACCGTCACGCGGATGCAGGCGATCGGTCACCAACTTCGCCAGCGACGCGACGTCGCCCTCGGCGCTGGTAACGTCGGCAAAGCCCAGAGCCGTGGCCTGCGCCGCCGAATTGTCGCCCACGGCGAACACCTTGATGTCGCGGCGGGGATGGGCCGCGGCGAAGCAGCGTACCCCATTGGCACTGGTGAACAGGATCGCCTGCACGCCGTCGAGATCGATCGCCGGCGATGGCACCGGCTGGATCGTCAGCAAGGGTTCCAGCGAGACATCGATGCCGCGCGCGGACAGGTCGGCCGCCAGTTCCGCGGCATCTTCCTGGGGGCGGGTGATAAGAATATGCATGCTGGGAAACTAAGCCAGGAAACCCGGCCCGGCTAGTGACTTCAGGGCACGGCCGGCGGCGCGACCGAGGGCTTCGGGCTCATCCGCGGGCCCGTTGCGCGCATCGCGGTGCATGGCCGATCCGTCCGGCTTCGCGATCAGCGCATGGAGCTGCAATCGGCCGTCGGGCCCCAGCGTTGCATGCGCTGCGATCGGTGTGCGGCAGGAACCCTCCAATTCGGCGAGGCAGGCGCGTTCCGCGGCGACCGTGGTGGCGGTGGCGGCGTGGTGCAGGGGTCGCAGCAGATCCTGCATGCGGCGATCGGCCGCGCGAATCTCCAGCCCGATCGCTCCCTGGGCCACGGCCGGTAACATCTCCGTCACAGCCAGGACGGCACTCGCCACCTCGGCGCGGCCCAATCGCTTCAATCCGGCGAGGGCCAGCAGCGTGGCATCGACCTCGCCCGCCGCCAGCTTGGCCAGCCGCGTTCCCACATTGCCGCGCAGGGTGACGACCTTGAGATCCGGCCGCCGCGCCAGAATCTGCGCCTGGCGTCGCAGCGAGGCGGACCCGATCACGGCGCCGGGCGGGAGGTCGTCGAGTGTCTTGCCCTGGCGCAGGATCAGGACGTCGCGCGGGTCTTCCCGCTCCAGCAGGCAGGCGATCGCCAATCCGTCGGGCAGATGTGTCGGCACGTCCTTCATCGAATGCACCGCGACGTCGATGCCGCCCGCCAGGAGCGACTCCTCGATCTCCTTGGTGAACAGGCCCTTGCCGCCGATTTCGGCGAGGGCGCGGTCCTGGATGCGGTCGCCGGTGGTCTTGATGACGACGATCTCGGGGACGGGCAGGCCAGGATGCGCGGCGCCGAGTGCCGCCTTCACCATTTCCGCCTGGGCAAGCGCCAGAGGCGAGCCGCGCGTGCCGATGCGGACGGCGTTTTCGCCGTGCTTCCCCTGGTTGATCCCCGCTTGCGAACCGGCCATAACTACCCCGCCTCCTGCTGGCTGCCCTTTCCTAGCGGCCGGGGCGGGCGATTGCAATTGGCGCGGCACAAATGGTCGTTCTGGGTATCGAATCTTCCTGCGACGAGACGGCGGCGGCGGTGGTGGCCGGCGACCGGCGAATCCTGTCCGACGTGATCTTCGCCCAGATCGCCGAACACAGGCCCTATGGCGGCGTGGTGCCGGAAATCGCCGCCCGCGCCCATCTCGACCATCTCGATGAGACGATCGCCGCTGCGATGGACCAGGCGGGCATGGCTTTCGCCGATCTCGACGGCATTGCCGTCACCGGCGGGCCGGGCCTCATCGGCGGCGTGATCGTCGGGGTCATGATGGCCAAGGCGATCGCCCTTGCCCATGGGAAGGCGCTCATCTGCGTCAATCATCTCGAAGGCCATGCCCTGACGGCGCGCCTGACCGACAATGCCGCGTTTCCCTATCTGCTGCTGCTGGTCTCCGGTGGGCATTGCCAGCTGCTGGTGGTGGAAGGTGTCGGCCGCTACCGGCGGCTCGGCGCCACCATCGACGACGCGGCGGGGGAGGCTTTCGACAAGGCGGCGAAGCTCATGGGCCTCGGCTTCCCGGGCGGCCCCGCCGTGGCTGCCGCGGCCGCCACCGCTCTCCATCCGGTGCAGGATCTGCCGCGCCCGATGAAAGGCCGCCCCGACTGCAATTTTTCCTTTAGCGGCCTGAAGACGGCGCTGCGGCAGCGGGTCGATTCCCTGCGCGCCGACGGGCGTTTCGACGATGCCGCGCGGGCCGATCTCGCGGCCGGCTTTCAGCAGGCGGTGGTCGATTGCCTGATCGATCGCTGTGCCCGTGCGCTCACCCTTGCGCGGGCGGAATATCCGGCACTCAGCGCCCTGGTGATCGCCGGTGGCGTCGCTGCCAACCAGCATCTCCGCGAAGCGCTTCAGTCATTGGCGGCGCGGCACAATGTTGCCCTGCTGGCGCCGCCCGGACGCCTTTGCACCGACAATGCCGCGATGATCGCCTGGGCCGGGATCGAACGCCTGGCGCTGGGCGAGCGCAGCGGCTTCGATTTCGCCCCGCGGCCGCGCTGGCCGCTCGATGAACAGGCACCCCGCCTCGCCGGCGCCGGCGTCAAGGCGTAGTACCGCCAGAAGAGGAAAGCGACATGGCCTTCATGATCTACTGTCTCGACAAGCCCGATCACCTGGAGGTGCGCCTGGCCAACCGGCCCGCGCATGTCGAACACCTCATCGCCCACGAAAAACGCCTTATCACCGGCGGCCCGCTGCTGGAGGGCGAGCGCATGATCGGCAGCCTGCTGGTGGTGGATTTTGCGACCCGGGCCGAGGTAGATACGTTCCTCGCGGCCGATCCCTACAGCAAGGCCGGCCTCTTCCAGTCGGTGACGGTGACGCCCTACAAGAACGTCTTTCCGCGCGCGCAGTAAGGGGGCGGCAATGAATCACTGGCTGGTGAAATCCGAACCCGTCAAATACGCCTGGGAACAGTTGGTCAAGGACGGCAGAACCTTCTGGAACGGTGTCCGCAACTACCAGGCCGCCAACAACCTGAAAGCGATGAAGAAGGGCGATCAGGCCTTCTTCTATCACTCCAACGAGGGCCTCGCGGTGGTCGGCATCTGCGAGATCGCCAAGGAATATTACCCCGACCATACCGACGAGAGCGGCCGCTTCGGCATGGTCGACGTGAAACCGCTGCGTCCCCTGAAAACACCCGTGACGCTGGCCATGATCAAGGCCGAGCCGGCGCTGGCCGACATCGCCCTCATCCGCCAGTCGCGCCTCTCGGTCATGCCGATCACCGCGCCGCAGTGGAAGCTGATCTGCAAGATGGGCGGGGTGAAGCCCTAGGGACGTGCTGCACGCGGCCGCATTGGGGGCCGGCGCCATGGCCGATTCCTGGCCCCTCCTTTGGTAGGGATTTTCACCGGCGTCGCGACGCGTTGATATGTCGCGCCGGTTGCTGGCGGAGCATCTCCTGCTTGTCAGCCCGGAATCTTCTGTCGATAATCGGCCATCGAAATCGTGCCGCGCGCTAGAAGCACGAAATAACGAGATTTTTCCGGGGCTTGGGAGGCCCGTTTCCATGAGTGAGCAGCAGGTTTTCGACGTTCCGGCCAATATCGCGGCACGCGCATTGGTGAATGGCGACAAGTACGAGGCCATGTACCGGCAATCCGTCACCGACAATGCCGGCTTCTGGGCCGAGCAGGGCCGCCGCATCGACTGGATCAAGCCCTACACCCAGATCAAGGATGTCGACTACACCGGCGAGATCCGGATCCGCTGGTATCATGACGGCACCCTCAACGTCGCCGCCAATTGCATCGACCGGCACCTGCCCAAGCGCGCCGAGCAGACCGCGATCATCTGGGAGGGCGACGATCCTTCCGTCTCCAAGCACATCACCTACCAGGAACTGAGCGACCATGTCGGGCGCTTCGGCAATATCCTGCGCGCCCGCGGTGTCAGGAAGGGCGACCGCGTCACCATTTACATGCCGATGATCCCGGAAGCGGCCTATGCCATGCTGGCCTGCGCCCGCATCGGCGCCGTGCATTCCATCGTCTTCGGCGGCTTCTCGCCTGACAGCCTGGCGGGACGCATCGTCGATTGCGATTCCAAATTCATCATCACGGCCGATGAAGGCCTGCGTGGTGGCAAGAAGGTCCCCTTGAAGGCCAATGTCGACGCAGCCCTCAAGCAATGTCCGGGGGTGACCGACGTGCTGGTCGTGCGCCATACCGGCGGGTCGGTTCATATGGAGGCGGGGCGGGACCACTGGCTGCACGAGGAAGCGGCCAAGGTCGGCGTCGACTGCAAACCGGAGGAGATGAACGCCGAGGATCCGCTCTTCATCCTCTATACCTCGGGCTCGACCGGCAAGCCGAAGGGTGTGCTTCACACCACCGGCGGCTATCTGGTCTATGCCTCCTTCACCCACCAGTACGTCTTCGACTATCACGAGGGCGATATCTACTGGTGCACGGCGGATGTGGGCTGGGTCACCGGCCACAGCTATATCGTCTATGGCCCGCTCGCCAACGGTGCCACCACGCTGATGTTCGAAGGCGTGCCCAACTATCCCGACGCCTCGCGCTTCTGGCAGGTCTGCGACAAGCATAAGGTCAATATCTTCTATACCGCCCCCACCGCGATCCGTGCGCTGATGCGCGAGGGTGAAGCGCCGGTGCAGAAGTGCAAACTCGATTCCCTCCGGCTCCTGGGCTCGGTGGGCGAGCCGATCAACCCCGAGGCCTGGCTGTGGTATCACCGCGTCGTCGGCAAGCACCGCTGCCCCATCGTCGATACCTGGTGGCAGACCGAGACCGGCGGCATTCTCATCTCGCCCTTGCCCGGTGCCACGCGGCTGAAACCTGGCTCGGCCACCAGGCCGCTGCCCGGCATCATGCCCGAGATTGTCGATGCCAACGGCAAGGTGCTGGAAGGTCCCTGCGAGGGCAATCTCTGCATCAAGGATAGCTGGCCCGGCCAGATGCGCACGGTCTATGGCGACCACAAGCGGTTCGCCGAGACCTATTTCAGCACCTATCCCGGCAAGTACTTCACCGGCGACGGCTGCCGCCGCGACGAGGACGGCTATTACTGGATCACGGGCCGCGTCGACGATGTGATCAACGTTTCCGGCCACCGCATGGGCACGGCCGAGGTGGAAAGTGCCCTCGTGGCGCATCCGAAGGTGGCCGAGGCCGCCGTGGTCGGCTATCCCCACGACATCAAGGGCCAGGGCATCTACGCCTATGTGACCCTGAAGGCCGGCGAGACGCCCACCGAGGAGTTGCGCAAGGAACTGGTGCAATGGGTGAGGAAGGAGATCGGGCCGATCGCCTCGCCCGATCTCATCCAATGGGCGCCGGGCCTTCCGAAGACCCGTTCCGGCAAGATCATGCGCCGTATCCTCCGCAAGATTGCCGAGAACGAATTCGGCAATCTCGGCGACACCTCGACTCTCGCCGATCCCGGCGTGGTGAAGGATCTGGTCGACAACCGGATGAACAAATAGGTCGAGTGAGACCTGGTTCAGGCGGTCGCGGTGACAAGCTGCTTCGTGACAGGGACCGGCGACGGTGTGGGCAAGACCCATGTCTGCGCACTGCTGCTGCGCCACTGGCGCAAAGAGGAGCGCGCCGTTGCCGCCATGAAGCCGATCCTGACCGGCTTCGATCCGGCGGACGTTCAAGGCTCCGACGCCGGTCGCCTGTTGCTGGCAATGCATGCGCCATCTGACGTTCAGGGGCTCAACCTGATCTCGCCGTGGCGGTTCAGGGCCGCCCTTGCGCCGCAACTGGCGGCGGCGCGGGAAGGAACGATAATTGCCTACGACAAGGTCGTGGAAACATGCCGGTCCGTGATCGGGATGATGCCGGCGGACGGCCGATTGATTATTGAAGCTGTCGGCGGTGCTTGCGAGCCCCTGGACGATCGCCATACCGTGATGGATTGGGCCAGGGATCTGGCCATTCCGGCCCTCCTCGTTGCGGGCAGTGGCCGGGACGGGTTGTCGCAAGCGCTGGCTTCCCTGGCGGCGATGGCCCAGTACGACGTCAGGCCGAGGGCGATCGTGCTCAATGAATCGCTGTCGAACCCGGTGCCGCTGGAGGAACAGCGGGAGATTCTCGCACAGCATTGTTCGGTGGGGCCGATCCTGGTTTCACGGCGCGATGCAACGGAATCGGATCAGGCCGCCCTTGCCGCTGCGGTCGACGCCGCCATCGTGTGAGCGCGACTTCATCCAGCCAGATGCGCGAAGGCTTTCACGACCTGTTCGTAGAGCGGCCGCTTGAAGGTCACGATCAATGACGGCGTTTGGGCAAGGTCCATCCAGCGCCAGTCGCTGAATTCCGGATGCTCGCCGTCGATGTCGATCTCACTGTCCTCGCCGGAGAAGCGGAAGGCATACCATTTCTGCTCTTGGCCCCGATAGCGGCCCTTCCACACCTTCGGCACCAGATCGGGCGGCAGGTCGTAGCGGATCCAGTCCGGCGTCTCGCCGATCAGCTCGGCCGAGGTGACGCCGGTCTCCTCGTGCAGTTCGCGCTTGGCCGCCAGCAGAGGATCCTCGTCCTTGTCGATTCCGCCTTGCGGGAATTGCCAGGCCGGTTCCGGGCTGTCGAGCCGCTGTGCCACGAACACCTGGCCTGCGCGGTTGAAGAGAACGATGCCGACGCCGCGGCGATAGGGCAGGCGGGCGATCTCGGCGGCGCTGGGAACCCGTTTCATGGCTGGTCCACACTCATCAGGGCGCTGGCGGGCACCAGCGCGAGGTCGCGATCCTTGGCGAGGGCGGCGAGATTCGTCAAGGCGGCGATGCTGAGCGGGTAGGGTTGCACCACCACCAGGGCCCGGCGGCTGTCGCGTGCCTTGACCATCGCCGATTCCAGCGCGGCGGCCAGCGCCTGGCGCGAGAGGTCATGGGCAAGCTCGATATCGGCGCCAATGCGCGGTGGCAGGCTGGCGAGGCCCGATTCCGCTTCCCGCAGCGCATTGGCACCGGGCCGGGCGATGACGAGGCCGAGGCCGCGCCGGGCAATCTCGGCGAGGACCGGCCTGAGTGCCGTTGCATCGGTGAGAAACCGGTCGCCGCGCTGGGTCGCAAACCCAAGGACACCCTCGGCGCTGGCCAGCAAGGCCGCAAGGCGGCGCCCGTTCTCGTCGGCGTTGAGGGCGGTCAGCAGGCCGAGGGGCCCCGGATCCTCCTGCGGGTAGGCGCGGGATTCCAGCGGCAGATCCAGCATCACCTCATGACCGAAGGCATGGGCGGCATCGATCCAGGCGGCGAGGTCGGGCGCGTAGGGACTGAAACTGAGGGTGATCTCGGGCGGGGTGTCGGCGACGGCCGCGGCGGTCACCGCGAGGTTGTGACCCAGATTGACGATCATGACGCCGAGGCGGGGCTTCTGGCCCAGAAACAGAGCAGGGCGGGCGAAGCGCTGTACCGGCGGGAGGTCAAAGGCGCCCGGCGCCAGGCGCTGGCTGCGCGGCGGCGTCCGGGCCTGCATCAGTTCACTGGGGCCCATTGCCGCGAGCACGAGAGCTTGCGATCCTGGCGTGGCCGGGCTGCCTGTTGGGGCGGGTGCGGGTGTTGGCGTCGCATTTCCTGCGCCGTCCTCGCCGAGGAGCCCAAAATTGAAGGCGCTGCCCGGCGCCAGCCAGCGCTCCAGCGTGCCGGTGGCGACGAGATAGAGCCCCGCCCCGGCACCGATCAACAGCAGCAACAGCACGAAGATGAAACCCGGCCCGCCGATTCCGCCACCGCGCGCCGCGCTCGAGAGATGGCGCAGGGAATCGTCCGGGCCGGGCTGATGATCGCCCTGCATGGCGTTGGTGGCGGCGCCCCTACGTCGCCGCCCCTAGTTCGAGGCCTTGCCCTGAATCAGGGCGAGACCGCGCAGCAGGTCAAGCGCTCGGGCGAGCTGGAAATCCTCGTCCGGCCGCGCGATCTGCTCCCGCTCCGACCCCACGAAGGGTTCGGCCGTCTCCTCGGTATCCGCCGCGGGGGCTTCGGCCGCGTTCGCGTCTGTGGGCGCCGCCTCATCCTCTCCCTCTGGGGCACCGTTGTCCGGATTGGCAAGTGCCCCTTTGAGGTCCGCTTCATGCGGCCGATTGTCGGCATCCAGCTTCTCGATCTTTGCCTGTTCGACCTTGATGTCGGGGTCGATCCCGGTGGCCTGGATGGAGCGGCCGGAGGGCGTGTAGTAGCGCGCCGTGGTCAGGCGGATGGCGCCGTGCCCGGGGATGCCCATGATCGACTGGACCGAGCCCTTGCCAAAGGATTTGGTGCCGATGAGCACGGCACGGCCATGATCCTGCAGCGCGCCGGCCACGATCTCCGAGGCCGAGGCCGAGCCGCCATTGATCAGCACGATGATCGGCTTGCCGTCGACAATGTCGCCTTTCTCCGCATTCCAGCGCTGCGCATCGTCGGGGTCGCGGCCGCGGGTCGAGACGACTTCGCCCTTGTCGAGGAAATCGTCCGAGACGGCGATCGCCTGGTCCAGGAGACCGCCCGGGTTGTTGCGCAGGTCCAGCACCAGGCCGTTGAGTTCGTCCTTGGTTGCCTTCTTCAGTTCGTCGATCGCGGCGCGCAGGCCGGAATCGGTCTTTTCGCTGAACGAGGTGATGCGGACGTAACCGACATTGCCGTCTTCCAGCTCCCAGCGCACCGATTTCAGCTCGATCACGGCGCGCTTCAGGGTGACGTCGAACGCCTCCTGTTCGCCACGCAGGATGGTGAGGGTGATGCTGGTGCCAACCTCGCCGCGCATCTTGGCGACCGCTTCGTTAAGGTTGAGCCCCATCACCGGTTCGCCATCGATCTGCGCCACGAGGTCACCCGGCTGGATGCCGGCCCTGGCCGCAGGCGTATCGTCCATCGGCGATACCACCTTGATCAGACCGTTCTCCATGGTGACTTCGATGCCGAGCCCGCCGAATTCCCCGCGCGTCTGAACCTGCATGTCGCGATAGCTTTCGGCATTCATGTAGCTGGAATGCGGATCGAGCGAGGTCAGCATGCCGTTGATCGCCGCTTCGATCAGCTGGTCGTCGCGGGTTTCCTCGACATAACCGGCGCGCACCCGCTCGAATACCTCGCCGAACAGGTTGAGTTGCTCATAGGTATTGACCGGTGGGGCGTCCGTTGCCGCGCTCGTCTCCGCCGACACCAGGCCGGGGTGGAAGGCGACCATGCCGATGGCCATGCCGGCGGCGAGCGCGGTGGCGGCGAGAAGGGTTTGGCGAAGCATGTGAGAACTGACCTTTGTTGGTTGATACTGGCTTATACGCGGAATCTGGGTTTTGGGTTACTGGCTCTCAGTTGCCGGCGGCGGCGGCGAACATCGGTGCGGGGTCGAAAGGCTGCCCGTCGCGGCGCAATTCAACATACAACCTCGGCCGCCCGCTCTCCGTTCCATCCTCGTTTCTGCCCGATGCCCCCATTCGGCCTATGGGTTCACCGGCTTTGAGCCATTGTCCAACCTCGGCCACGACACGGTCGAGCCCGGCCAGGACAGTATGATACCCACCCCCGTGTTCGATGATCAATATTTGCCCATAGCCCCGAAATGGGCCTTCGAACACAATCTGGCCATCAAATGTGGCAACAATCTGGGCGCCGGGACGGGTCTCGATCTCGGCCCCCTTCATGGTGCCGGCGGTTTCGGTGGCGCTGCCGAACTTGCGCACCAGCCGGCCGCTGGCCGGTGCCGTCAGCTCTTTGAGGTTTTTGGGAAAGGCCCGGAGATCGGCCGGTTTTTCGCTTCTTGGCATCGGTGCGGGGGTTAGTGCCGCCACCTGTTCGTCGTCTGACGGCGCCGTCGCCACAGGTTCACTGGGCGTCATGGCTTCGGTCTGTTCCAGCCGTGAAATGAGCTCCTGGAGGTTTTTTGCCTGATCGGCGAGGCGCGCCAGGCGCTGCTTGGTGGCCTCGGTCTCCGCCAGGGTGGATTTCCGCTGTCCGGCCTTCTTTGCCACCAGGGCCGCCAGGCTCTGGTTGTCTCGCGCCAGCTGCGCCAGCGCGCCGGTAAGGTCGTCCCGCCGCCGCGCCATTTCCTGGCGCAGTTCCTTCATTTCGTTGAGCTCGCTCTGCAAGGCCCGGGCCCTGGCGTTGAGCACCGGCGTCACGATGCCGAGCAGGCGCGCCGAGCGGGCCATGTCGATGGGCGAGTCGGGGCTGAACAAGAGGGCTTGGCGCGGCATTGTGGAGAGCCGCTGGAGCGCCACCAGGGTGGCGGAGAGATCGGCGCGGCCCTGTTTGAGGGCGGCTGCCTTTTCGGCCTCCGATTCGCCAAGGGTCGTCAGGGTGCTTTCGATCTCGGACACTTCGCGCTCTCGCCGCTGTACGTCGGCGGCGGCCTTGATCAGGCTGGCCTGCAGATCCTGCACCTCACGGTCCAGGCTGGCTGCCTTCCTGGCGAGATCCTCTGCCGCCTTGCGGCTCTCCTCCAGCTCCTGCTGCACGGTTTCCAGGTCGTCCGGATCCTGCGCCAGGGCTGTGCCCGACCAGGCCAGCGCCAGCATCACGCTGCCGGCAAGCCAGCGGCGCGGCAGCCGCCGGGCGATGTCACGCCCTCGCCGTGGCACCGTCGCGATCCGTTGCCGCCGCGTCGGGCGCGATCAGCGATTCGCCGGTCATTTCCCTGGGCTGCACAATGCCAAGCAGGGCGAGAATGGTCGGCGCCACGTCGGCCAGGCGCCCGTTCTTCAGCTTGTGGGCCCAGCTCGGCGCATTGACCAGGATGAAGGGCACCCGGTTGAGGGTGTGCGCCGTGTGCGGCTCCCCGGTGACCGGGTCTTTCATCATTTCGCAATTGCCGTGGTCGGCGGTGATGATGAGGGCGCCGCCCTGCTGCGTCACCGCCGCGCGCACCCGCCCGAGGCAGAGATCGACCGCCTCCACGGCCTGGATCGCTGCCTGCAGATTGCCGCTGTGACCGACCATGTCGCCATTGGCATAGTTCACGACGATGAGGTCGAAGGCATCGGATCGGATCGCCTCGACCAGCTTGTCGGTCAGTTCATAGGCCGACATTTCGGGTTTGAGGTCGTAGGTGGCGACCTTGGGGCTCGGCACCAGGATACGCTCCTCGCCCGGGAACAGGTTCTCCTCGCCGCCATTGAAGAAGAACGTCACATGGGCATATTTTTCGGTCTCGGCCATGCGCAGCTGCTTCATGCCGTGATCCGCCACGATTTCGCCCAGCGTGCGGGTCAGTTCCACGGGCGGAAACAGGCAGGGCATCAGCTTGGCGAGTGCGGCCGAGTATTCCACCATGCCGAGGATGGCGGCGAAGGAAATCACCTTGCGCCTGGGAAATTCCCTGAAGCCGGGATCGACCAGCGTGGTGAGCAGTTGCCGCGCGCGGTCGGCACGGAAATTCGCCATCAACAACCCATCGCCATTCTTGAAGCCCGGGAAGTTGCCGATCAGGGTGGGCCTGACGAATTCGTCGGTTTCGCCGCGCAGATAGGCTTCCGCGATCGCAGCCTGTGCCGTGGCGGCGCGTGGCGCTTCGCCCATGAAGGCGTCATAGGCCAGCGTCACACGCTCCCAGCGCTTGTCGCGGTCCATGGCATAATAGCGACCGCCCAGCGTGCCGATGCGGACATTGCGGAGGTTGGATATCTTGGCCTCGAAATCGGCGACGAAGGTCTTGGCACTTTGCGGCGGCGTATCGCGGCCGTCGAGAAAACCGTGAATCACCACGGTGAGGCCCGCAGCGGAGAGAATCCTGGCCAGCGCCACCATGTGTTCCTGATGCGAATGCACGCCACCCGGCGACAGCAGGCCCAGCATCTGCACATCGCCCTTGGTGGCCTTCATCTTGGCGACGAACCTCTCCAGCTCCGGCAGCGTGGCAATCGTGCCATCGGCGATGGCGCGGTCGATGCGCGGCAGATCCTGCATCACCACCCGACCGGCACCCAGATTCATGTGGCCCACTTCGGAATTGCCCATCTGTCCCTCGGGCAGGCCGACATAGAGTTCCGAGGCGTCGACCAGGCTCCACGGATTCTCCGCCGTGATGCTGTTCCAGTTGGGTGTCCGGGCCAGAAGGACGGCATTGTCCTCGCTCTCGTGGCGGTGGCCCCAGCCATCGAGAATGCACAGAACCACGGGCTTGATGGGGGCTGGTGTCATGTCGCGCGTACTCGGTCCGGATCGTTGTCGGGTGCCGACAGACTTAACCCGATCGGCGCTCTGGCGCCAGCGGGAACGGCCCGGAAATGGCCCAGGATATATGGCCGGGATAACATGGCCGGGGACATCACGCCACGCGGCGCCGGGGCGGCGGCTCAATCCCGGTGATAGGGATGTCCGGCGATGATGGTCTGCGCCCGATAGATCTGCTCCATCAGCAGAACCCGAACCAGGAGATGCGGCCAGGTCATGGCGCCGAAGGCCAGCAGCAGCGCAGCGCGGTCGCGAATGACCGGAGCGAGGCCGTCGGCGCCCCCGATCACGAAATCGATCTCGCCGTAGCCCTGGTTGCCCAGGGCTGCGAGCCGCTTGGCGAAGTCGCGGCTGGTCAGGTGTTGTCCCCGCTCGTCGAGGGCCACGAGCACGCGTTTGGTCTCCCTGCGCGCGGCCAGCACCTTCTCGATCAGCGCCGCTTCGGCCGCGATCAGCTCCGCCCCGGCAAGGCCCTTCCGCGCCTCCAACTCGACCAGTTCGCAGGGCCAGGTCAGGCGCTTCGCATAGCTCTCGCACAGGGTCTTCTCGGGTCCCGGCTTGGCGCGGCCGAGAGCGATGACGCGGATTTTCATGAGGCCGGCTTCCGATGGCGTCGATGGCTGGCATTGTGCGTCGCCACCGGGCTAAGCTCAAGCACATGAAACCGACCTGCATGAAACCGATCTGGCTGCCCCGCCTTTTCCTTTTGCGCCTTGGCCTGCTGCTGAACCTGGCCGGCTGCGCCGCTGCGCTGCCGCCGCGGCCACTGGCACCGCCCGAAACGGTCCGCGCCAGCATCCTGCGGCTGGCCGAGCAGGAATGGCATGCCTTCAACGGACAGACCGTCCGCTTCAACGCCCTGGGGCGCGAGATCATCGATCCCGTCGGCGTGTGGGAGGACGAGAAGCGCGGTGACACCCTGGTGGCAAAATACTGGCGGGCCGTGGGCAGCGACTGGACCGGCTTCGATGTCGACAAGCCCTGGTCGGCGGCCTTTGTTTCCTGGGTCATGGCCGAGGCGGGAGTCTCGCCCAAGGAAATGCCGGCCAGTGCCACCCATGCCGGCTATCTCCGCGCCGCCATCGCGGCGGGGAAGGAGCAGGGAGCGGGTGCCCGCTGGCGCGCGCGCGCACCCGAGGATCGCGCGCCGCGCGCGGGCGATCTCATCTGTGCCACCCGGGCCGGCCAGCGGATCGATCGCTTCGACGACATTCCGGCGGGTGCCACGCTTCACTGCGACATCGTGGTGATGACGGGCGTCGGCCGGCTGTGGTCGATCGGCGGCAACGTCCGCAACTCGGTGACGCGCACCGAACGCTACCTCGACGCCGATGGCCGCCTCACCGCCGAAAGCGGCCGCAACTGGTTCCTGGTGCTGGAGAACCTCTATCCCTGACCGGGTTGTCTCGGGCGGTGGTCCAATCAGGCGATTTCAGAAACGCCACACTGACTCAGCGTCGCAGGGTCCAGGACCTTGAAAAAGCCGTCGATGCGCTGGCCGTCCCGCGAGAGCGGGGCAATCAGGCGTACATAGGACCACAACCCGCCATCGAGATTGATGTATTGCCGCTCGGCCAGGCTCGGAATGCCGAGTCTCGCCACGGTCAGGGCCGAATCCACCACATGCCGTGCATCGTCGGGGGCGAAGAAGTCGTCGGTCGTGCGCCCCTTCATTTCGCCGCCATATTTATCGCAGACATAGGTGCCGGCAAGGCGGACGCGCAAGCTGGGTCGGCGTTCCATATCTCCTTCCAGGTCGAGCAGCATGACATAGGGCAGAAGCGGCTTCGGCAGGTTCATCGGATCGACTATTCGCGGTGCGCGGAAGGTGTTCGAGGGACAGCCATCGGACATCTGCCAGGATTGCAGGGCGGCGGCGAGATCGGGGTATTGCCCGATTTCGGTCAAGGGGATGTCGCGGTGCAGGCGCACCCTGCTGGCGAGGTTCTGAATGATCACGGGGGTCTGCCTTTTGTTTCGTGGTCGGTGACAGCATTACGGCAGGCCTGGGGAGTGGGATCATTCGGGGCGCGCACGATAGTGTATCGAACGGGACATTTGTGGTGGGAAATCCACCTTCCCGCGTTCGCCGGTCGCCTGGTGTGACGGGATGATGGCCGCGCCTTTCGGTCACCGCGGGCGCCACGCCCGGACCTGCAGGGAGGGTGTCAAGCGTGCGGCGCGAGTGCTGCCTTGCGCTGCGCGCGACGCCATAGCGTAATCAGCCACAGCACCGTTAGATAGCCGATGAACACAAGCAGCAGCGTCACCGGAAACCCGTGCGGGCCGAACACATCCATGGCAATGCCACAGAGCGCCGCGCCGATGAGGGCGCCCAATCCCCACATGGTGGAGAAGGCCGAGGTGCCGGCGATGAGGTCCGGTCCGCTGAAGCGGTCGCCAAGCTCGGCCAGGCCCACGGTATAGACGCCGAATCCGGCGGCGCCGGCCACCAGGACCAGCGGCCAGATCCAGACCGTGACAATGGCGACGGGCATCAGGGCGAGACAGGCCGACGCCACCATGAAGCAGGCGACCATGGTGCCGCGCTTCGAGGTACGGTCGGCGATCCAGCCGATCGGAATCTGGAAGAAGACGTTGCCCAGCGAGAGCGCGGTGATGGTGAGCGCCGCGGTCTCGAAATCCATGCCGTGGCGTACGCCGTAGACCGAGAGAAAGCCCAGCATGCCACCGTCGAACATGGCATGGACGACGATGGCGAACAGCAGCATCGGCGCCTTCGGCAGAAAGCTCAACATCGAAACGTGCGGCTGGCCGGGATCGCTGCCGGCATCGTTGGAGACCATGGCGATCGGGAGCACGGCCAGGAACAGCACCGCCGCGCCGACCGCGAAAGGAAGGTAGCCATCGATGCCGGTCCAGCCGATGACACCGGCGCCCACGCCGAACGTGGCCGAAATGCAGGTGGCATAAATGCCCACCACGCGGCCGCGATAGGCGCCTCTTGCATTGGCCAGCACCCAGGCCTCGCTGAGGGCGAAGAGGGTGGCAACGAAGATCCCCTGCAGCAGGCGCAGGGGAAACCAGGCCCAGAGACTGGGGAAGGTCGGATAGAGCAGGAACAGGATGCCGGTCGCAATCGCCATGAAGATGGCGACGCGTCGCGGCCCGAAGGCATGGGAGAGGCGCGGAATGATCAGGCCGGCAAGCAGGATGCCGATCGGTGCCATCGCGGTATTGAGGCCGATGACGACTTCGCCGACGCCCCAGCTCTCCATGTTGAGCGCCAGCAGCGGAAACATCTCGCCCAGCGAGAAGGCGAACACGCAGACCGCCGCGCAGGCAGCGACGAGATTGCGCCAGTTGATCTCTTCCTGGCCGGATCGATTGTCGCCGGGTTGGGTATCGGGGGTGTTCAAGCCGGGGCTCCGCCGGAAATGACCGACCAAGGGCAGGAAGCCCGGGATCTCATGGAACTCTGGCACCAGCGAAGCGGTGCGCCAGATAGAGCTACAGGGAAGGGATGCCGCGCGTCAATCGAGGTGCGGTGACATTGGCCGCGGCCATTCCCTGTCCGCATATGCAGCCTGCGTCACCGGCATGCGTTGTGCCGGAGAATCCGGCGCGGATTCCGGCGTGAGTCCGGCAATTTCGAGAATCATCTTCTGGCGCAGGGCGCGGGCAAAGTCGCTGCGGTCGGCGGCTGCCATGACGAAGGCGGCGAAGCCGCCGATCACATTGGCCTCGTAGCTCTCCACCAGCCATGGCCTGCCGCTGGGGCCGATGCGGCCATCGCTGATGATGGCGAGTGCATTCACGGTGATACGCGCGGCCACCGCGGCGTCGCGTGCAAACGGCGCCGGCACATGGCTGCGGCTGTCGGGATTGTCGCCGGAAACGTCGATCACCCGCCGCGTCGGCCGACACGGGCAGGTGCCGATCATCGCGGTGGCGAGGACGACGGCATCGCCCAGCGCGTTGAAGCTCTGCTCCGAGCGCTCTGCGGTGAGGACGCTGGCGGCGAACAGATTGGCTTCGTCGAGACTGCCGACCTGCATCCAATCGACCATGACGGCGGCACCGCCCGGTCGGCCCCATTCCACATAGGCGATGGCGATGCGGCCGTGCCGGCCACCGGTGACCGCCGCCAGCACCTCTTCATTTGTGATGGCGCTGGCGATGCCCTGCTTCTGGAAGTCGAATTCGGCCGGAGAGATGCTGCCAGAGGCATCGACCGCGAGCACCAGGGCGACATCGACTGCCGGTGCCTCCTGGGCCCGCGCGGGATGTTCGCCAGGAAGCGCCCAGCCGGTCAGCAGCAAAGACGCCGTCAACAGCACGCGGGAAAGGAGCATGGCCAGATGCCTCCGGACCTCAGGACCGCGCCGCCCGGCTGCGGCCGGACGGATGAAGGGCATAGTGCGGTGGGTAGCCAGCCATGACCAGCGCTCAAAGCTGCTGGCGAAACAAAAAGGCCCGGGCAAAAAAATTGCCGGGCACGAGGCCCGGCAAGTTAAACAGGGAGGCTTTACGTCTGGGAGA
>JAEUKV010000061.1 GCA_016794165.1 Rhodospirillaceae bacterium | reverse complement strand
TTCGCCTGGGTCCCGGATTGGGAACATCCGGAAAAGCGCCTCGACTGGTTCCACAACATGAACGTGGTGCATGAGGCCGGCATCTGCACCCGCTCGGCCTATCTCGATTTCGACGACGAGGTGGTGTTCCAGGCCAAGCGCCACCTGTTCGATCTCGCCCGGCGCCAGGAGCAGACGCCCTTCTGCCTCGTCGTCTCGCTGATCAGTCCCCACGATCCCTATCTCGCCCGGCGCGAGCATTGGGACCTCTACCGCCATGACGACATCGACATGCCGAAGCTCTCGGCCGGCGACGTCAAGATCGATCCGCACAGCCGCCGCATCATGAACGGGATCGGCATGGACGATCCGGCGCCGACGGCGGACGCCGTGCGCAACGCGCGCCATGCCTATTACGGCACGGTCTCCTATATCGACGAGCGCTTCCATGATTTGATGACGGCGCTTCAGGAAAGCGGCTTTGCCGACGACACCGTCACCATCGTTACCGGCGATCATGGCGACATGCTGGGCGAGCGCGGCCTCTGGTTCAAGATGAACTGGTTCGAGAACTCGGCGCGCATTCCCATGATCGTGCATGCGCCGAAGCGCTTCAAACCGCGCCGCGTTGCCGCCGCCGTCTCCCAGATCGATATCCTGCCCACGCTGCTCGACCTCGCCACCGACGGCAAGCTGCCCCATGAGGCGATGTCGATCACCGACGGCCGTTCATTGGTGCCGCATCTCGAGGGCGGCAAGGGCCATGACGAGGTGATCGGCGAATATATGGGCGAGGGGGCGAGTGCGCCGGGCATCATGATCCGCCGTGGGTCGTTGAAGTTCATCCACTGCCCGACGGACCCGGACCAGCTCTATGATTTGGCGGCCGATCCGCTGGAGGTGAACAATCTCGCTGCCGCACCCGAACATGCGGCCCATGTCGCGGCCCTGCGCGCCGAGATCGCTAAGGGCTGGGATCTCAATGCGATCCGCCAGACGGTGATCGCGAGCCAGCGCCGTCGCCGCTACATGAACGACATCATCCGCGCCCAGAACGTCGCCTGGGATTACCAGCCGGTTTTCGATGCGCGCGGGCAATACATCCGCAACACCGTGCCGATCTTCGAGCTCGAGATGCGCTCGCGCTTCCCGATCTACAAGAAGGCGGCGGAGTAGGGCCCCCTCACTCGCTCAGGCAATCCACCAGATAGCGCTTCTCGCCGTTCTTCCCCGTCTCGAAGCGGAGGCCATGGATGTCGATCTCGAAGCCGGGGAAACGGCGGTCGAAGCTGCGCGCGAATTTGAGGTAGTCGAGGATCGGTTGCTTGCCCTTGCCATAGCGTTCGCCCGGCATGATGAGGGGGATGCCCGGCGGATAAGGGACCAGCATCACGGCGGCCACGCGGCCGGCGAGGTTGTCGATCTCGACCTTCTCGTACTTTTCATGCACCAGGCGGTCATAGGCTTCGGCGGGCTTCATCACCGGCTCCGGGAGACCGCTGAACATCGCATTCATCTGCGCCGGGATGTTGTCGCTGCGATAGCAGTCATGGAGCGCCCGGCAGAGATCCTTGAGGCCCAGGCCCTTATAGGCGTCGCCATGCCTGGCCATGATGCTGGGGAGGACGCGCTCCAGCGCCTCGTTCTCGTCGAAGGCGCGCTTGAAGGCGAGAAGCTCGGTCACCAGCGAGTTCCACTTGCCCTTGGTGATGCCCATGGAAAACAGCACCAGGAACGAATAGAGCCCGGTCTTCTCCACCACGATGCCGCGTTCCCACAGGAACTTGCTGACGATCGCGGCGGGGACGCCGAAGGGCGACATGCGACCGGAGATGTCGAGGCCGGGCGTCTGTATGGTGACCTTGATCGGATCCAGGGTGACGAAATTCTTCGCCACCGCGCCGTAGCCGTGCCAGGCGGCGCCGGGTTTCAGGGTCCATTGCGCGGCGTCGGTCGGCCGCTCGAGATCGATGCCGTCGGGCTGCCAGACGGAGAACCACCAATCCTTGGCCTTCAAGCCCTGACGCACGGCCTTCATGGCGGCGCGGAATCCGCGCGCTTCCTCATGCGTCTCCTCGACCAGCGAGCGGCCGGCGGGCCCTTCCATCATGGCGGAAGCCACGTCGCAGGAGGCGATGATGCCATAGGCGGGCGAAGTGGAGGTGTGCATCATGAAGGCTTCGTTGAAGCGCGCCCAGTCGAAGCGCGGCTTCGCCGAATCCTCGACATGGATCATCGAGGCCTGGCTGAAGGCGGCCAGCAGCTTGTGCGTCGATTGCGTGGCGACGACGATGGGGTGATCGGAGCGCTGGAAACCGTGGCGTCGTCCCATGCCGTGGCGCCCGGCATAAAATTCGTGGAACGCCGCGTAGCCGTACCACGCCTCGTCGAAATGGAGGACGTCGGTGGCGCCGTTGATCGTTTCCTTGATCATCTCGGCGTTGTAGCAGAGCCCGTCATAGGTCGAATTGGTGATGGTGGCGAGACGCACGCGGTCCCGCTTGCGCCCCTGTGCCAGCGGGTTCGCGGCGATGCGCTTGCGGATCGCCGCCGGTGTGAACTGGTCACGGCCGATGGGGCCGATGATGCCGAGCGCATTGCGCTTTGGCTCCAGATAGATCGGTGTCGCCCCGGTCATGATGATCGCGTGCAGCACTGATTTGTGGCAGTTGCGGTCGACCAGGACCAGATCATCCTTGCCCACGAATCCCTGCCAGACGATCTTGTTGGCGGTTGAGGTGCCGTTGGTGACGAAGAAGGAATGATCGGCGCCGAAGTTTCGCGCCGCGCGCGCCTCGGCCTCCTGCACCGGGCCGATGTGATCGAGGAGCGAACCCAGCTGCGGTACCGAGATCGAGAGATCGGCGCGCAGCGTGTTCTCGCCGAAGAAATCGTGGAAGGCGCGCCCCACGGGGCTTTTCTTGAGGGCGACACCGCCGGCATGGCCGGGCGTGTGCCAGGAGAAGTTCGAGCGCGAGGCATGATCGACCAGCGCCTTGAAGAAGGGCGGCAGCAGGCCTTCGAGATAGGCTTCTGCCATCCGTTCGATCTGGCGTGCGATGAAGGCCACGGTATCCTCGAACAGATAGATCACCTGGCGGATCTCGCCCAGAAGCTCGCGGCCCACCGCACCGTCGCGTTTCCTGCCGCGCATGGGCGTCGCCTGGTCCATCTCCGCGAGGGCGATGATCGGCAGGCTGGGGGCGCGCAGGCGGATGGCGCCGATCAGTTCGTGCATGTGGCGCTGTGCCTGCGCATCGCCCGCGAGCCCGGTGGCACCGAACAGCACCGCGGCCAAACCGCGATGGGTGGCGGCGACGATGCCGGCATCGGCATAGTCGGTGGTGGTGATGGTGGCAAAGCCGTCGGCTTCCAGCTGCCGTGCGATTTCCGTGAGGCGCCGCCCGGCGGCGCTCGCGGTGCCGAAATGCGGATGCACGATCAGGATCGGGAAATTCAGGTGCTGGACCATGGCCGGACTCGTTTCTGGGGACGTCTGACTTGAGGGGATGATGCGGGCAGCCAGTTTCCCCCGAAGGCATGCCCGGAGGGAACTGGCGAAGCGGCGGTCGGAATCGGTTCCCACCGGCCGAATGCCGGAATGACAGGCGATCCGACTGTTCTGGCCGGCATCGATGGCCCTGACGGGAAGGGCTCTTGACGGTGGCTATTATATTCGTATATTCGCATTCATGAATATTAAATCGCAACGGCGCCCCGCTGCAGAGTCCCCCGCCGCGCCCCCTGCCGCAGTCCTGGCCGAGCCCCTGCTTGCCAAGGCCGGCGCGGCCGCCGAGTTCCTGCGCTCACTCGCCCATGAACACCGCCTCGCCATTCTCTGCGCGCTGGATGAGGCGCCGCGCAATGTGGGGGAACTCGCCGCGTTGCTCGGTCTCGCCCAACCCAACGTCTCGCAGCATCTCGCCAGACTGAAGGCCCAGGGCTTGGTGGTGGCGACAAGGAGCGGCACCACCCTTCACTACCGCGCCACCAGCGGGACCGCGCGCGTCATCGTCGCGGCCCTGCAGGCCGAATTCTGCCCCCAATCGACTGACAGGCTAATCGACCGATAGGCCAATCGACTGAACCCGAACGACAGATCTGGAGACATTGGAAATGTACTGGACCGCCTTCGATCCCCGCGCCGCCCTCATCGGCGGCATGCTGATCGGCCTCGCCGCCGTCATGCTGTTCCTGCGCATCGGCCGTATCGCGGGGGTGAGCGGCATTCTCGGCAACGCCCTTACCGGTGCCGCCGCCGACCGGCCCTGGCGCATCGCCTTCCTGGCCGGCATCGTGCTCGGCGCCTATGCCATGGCCCGCTCCATCGGTGGTTTCACGCCGATCTTCTCGCCGGGCCCCTTTGGCGACTGGCCGCAGCTGGTGGCAGCCGGCCTTTTGGTCGGCTTCGGCACGCGTCTCGGTGCCGGCTGCACCAGCGGTCACGGCATCTGCGGTCTCGCCCGCTTCTCGAAACGCTCGCTGGTGGCGACCCTGCTTTTCATGGCGAGCGCCATTGTCACCGTTTTTGTCCTGCGTCATGTGATCGGAGCCTGAAACCATGCTGCGCCTCATCTCCGCCCTCGTCGCCGGCGTCGTCCTCGGTGCCGGCCTGGTGCTCTCCGGCATGGCCAATCCGCAGAAGGTCCTCGCCTTCCTCGATCTCGCTTCCTTCGCACAGGGCGGCTGGGATCCCAGCCTCGCCTTGGTGATGGCGGGCGGCCTGCTGGTGGCGGTGCCGGGCTTCGCCTATGCCCGCAGCCGCGGCAAGCCGGCGCTGGCCGACAGTTTCGATCTACCCAGCGCCACGGCCATCGATGGCAGGCTGGTCCTCGGCAGCCTCGTCTTCGGCATCGGCTGGGGTCTTGCCGGCATCTGCCCGGGCCCGGCGCTCGCCATCCTGTCCCTTGACGGCCATCAGGCCTTCACCTTCTTCGGCGCCATGGTGGCGGGCATGCTGATCTTCCATCTGTGGTCGCGCCGCGCCTGAACGGCGATCTTCACCAAGGGGAGCCGTCATGTTCTACGAGCCGCGCCTCAACAACAGCGGTCTTCCCATAGACCCCCTGAAGGCGCTGGTGGTGCCGCGGCCGATCGGCTGGATATCCAGCGTCGATGGCGCCGGAGCGGTCAATCTGGCGCCCTTCAGCTTCTTCAATCTGGTCGCCGATGCGCCGCCCATCGTGATCTTCGCACCCAGCGGCCAGAAGCCGGGCGGCGGCATCAAGGATTCGCGGCGCAATGTCGAGGCGACCGGCGCCTTCGTGGTCAATCTCGCCACCTGGGATCTCAGGGAGGCGATGAACGCCACCTCGGCCGGCTTGCCGGCCGGCACCGACGAAGCCGCGGCGGCCGGCCTAACCATGGTGCCGTCGCGCCTCGTCAACGCCCCGCGCGTCGCCCTCTCGCCGGTCGCCCTGGAATGCCGCTATCTGCAGACCGTCTCGTTGCCGAGCCTCGACCCGGCGGAGCCCAACGACGTCATCTTCGGCGACGTGGTCGGCATCCATATCGACGACCGGCTGATCACGCCGGAAGGCCGTGTCGACATCACCATCGCCAAGCCCATCGCGCGCCTCGGCTATTCGCTCTACACGACGGTCAGCGAAACCTTCGCCATGAAACGACCCGGCTAGAATTCGGCCGCTCTTACCAGCGCAGATAGGGCAGCGCGAAATCCGGTCGCGGCCCCACTTCACTGAGCCGCGCCAGGGCGGTGGCGTCGACCTCCCCTGAGCGCAGCAGCTCGCCGTGATGAATGCCGCCGGCGATCAGCAGCGAACGCGCACCGATTCCGGCGGCACCCGCGACATCGGTCCGCAGCGCATCGCCGATACCCAGGACCCGGCCTGGTTCGGTGACGCCGAAATCCGCCATGACGCGGCGATAGATGTCGGGATAGGGCTTGCCCTCGATCACGATGCGGCCGCCGCGGCGGCGATAATCCTCGGCCAGCGCCCCGGCGCAGATCTCGGCCACGCCGCCCCGGTGCACGACGAGATCCGGATTGGCGCAGACCAGCGGCAGATCGCGCGCCCGCGCGCCAGCCAGTACCGCGTCGAAATCGGCCACCGTCACCGCCGGCCCGGAAACGCCGATTGCCAGCAGGAAATCGGCCGCCGCCACATCCTCCACCAAAGCGAGGTCGAGGCCGTCGAAGAACACCCGGTCGTGTTCGGCGAAAATGGCATAGGTCCGCCGCCCGAGCGCGCGATAGGCATCGGTATCGCGGCGCGCAAGATGGCCCCAGACCTCCTCGCCCGAGGTATAGAAGCCGGCATAGAGGTCGTCGCCGATTCCCATCTCGCGCAGGCGCGGTCGCACCGCCTCTGTGCGTCGCGGCGCGTTGGAGAGCAGCGCCACGGGGATGTTGCGCTCCTTCAGCCGATGGAGGCAGTCGCGGGCCGCCGGATAGGCCGCGATGCCGTCATGCATGCAACCCCAGAGGTCCATGAGGATGAGATCGACCTCGTCGACGATGGCACCGAGGCCACTTGGCATGTGGGTCGCAATCTGGTTCATCTTGGGTCTTTGCTGTGGCCGGGCGGTGCTATTGCAGGTTGGCGCCGCCGCCCCGCGCGAGGCGCGGCTCGCCGAACAGGTAGCCCTGGCCGAAATCGAGATTCATGTCGAGCAGTTCGAGCAGCATCGGCTCGGATTCGACATGATCGGCGATGAGGTCGATGGCAAAGGAATCCAGCATGCGCTTGAACTCGGTCGGGTCGTCGCCGAGCGCGCCGGCGCGCGCGGCCGCGATCAGCCGCTCGGCCTCGATCTTCATGAAGCGGAAATGGCGGCTGGAAAGCTCGGTCGGGCTGATGTCGAAATGCGTGACCTGATCGAGCGAGAAGCGATAGCCCATCTGCGCCAGGCGTTCCAGGTCGTGCAGCAGGGCGTCGTCGGCGCTTTCCATCGCGCGCTGCGAGAACTCGAAGACGATCGCCGGTGCCAGCTCGGCGTTCTGGGCCATCAAATTGATGAATTCGCGGAAGAACTCGCGATCGGCCAGGGTGTGATGCGAGATGTTGAGGAAGAAGCCGACGCTGGCATTGGATTTGCGGATGCGGCGCAGGGTCTGGATGCAGCGGAACAATTGCATGTTGTCGATCGCGGTCACCAGGCCGTGGCGTTCGGCGAGCTCG
>JAEUKV010000307.1 GCA_016794165.1 Rhodospirillaceae bacterium | reverse complement strand
GAACTCGACAAGCTGGGCGGTGCCGCCTGGCAGGCGCGCAAGGCCCGCGTAAAGCAGCGCATCCGCGACATCACCCAGCATCTGCTCAAGGTGGCGGCACAGCGCGCCATCCGGGAATCAGATCCGCTGACGGCGCCCGCCGGTACCTTCGACGAGTTCTGCGCCCGCTTTCCCTATGCCGAGACCGAGGACCAGCAGCGCGCCATCGACGAGGTGCTGACCGACATGGCGGCGG
This sequence comes from Rhodospirillaceae bacterium, assembly GCA_016794165.1. GTDB lineage: Bacteria > Pseudomonadota > Alphaproteobacteria > Dongiales > Dongiaceae > Dongia. The sequence goes on along the minus strand of JAEUKV010000307.1, from coordinate 2,522 downwards.
GCAAGCCGATGGACCGCCTGGTCTGCGGCGACGTCGGGTTCGGCAAGACCGAGGTGGCACTGCGTGCCGCCTTCGTCGCTGCCATGAGCGGCAAGCAGGTCGCGGTGGTGACACCCACGACGTTGCTCTGTCGCCAGCATTTCAAGACGTTCACCGATCGGTTCCGCGGCTTTCCGGTGACGGTCCGCCAATTGTCGCGCCTGGTCACGACCAAGGATGCGAACCAGATCAAGGCCGACCTCAAGGAAGGGAAGGTCGACATCATCATCGGGACCCACGCCCTGCTCTCGAAGTCGATCGCCTTTGCCGATCTCGGCCTGGTGATCGTCGACGAGGAGCAGCATTTCGGCGTCTCGCAGAAGGAGCGCCTGAAGGAGTTGCGCGGCGACATCCATGTGCTGACCCTGACCGCGACGCCGATTCCGCGCACCCTGCAATTGGCCCTCACCGGCATCCGCGAGATGAGCCTCATCACCACGGCGCCGGTCGACCGGCTGGCGGTCCGGACCTTCGTCCTGCCCTTCGATCCGGTGGTGATCCGCGAAGCGGTCCTGCGCGAGCAGTTCCGCGGCGGCCAGATCTTCTATGTCTGTCCGCGCATCGAGGATCTCGACCAGGTCGCCGAACGCATCCGCAAGCTGGTGCCGGAGGTGAAGATCGTCACCGCCCACGGCCAGATGCCGGCCGCCGCGCTTGAGAAGGCGATGACGGCCTTCTACGATCGCAGCTACGACCTGTTGCTCGCCACCAACATCATCGAATCCGGCCTCGATATCCCGAGCGCCAATACCATGATCATCCACCGCGCCGACATCCTCGGCCTCTCGCAGCTCTATCAGCTTCGTGGCCGCATCGGCCGCTCCAAGCTGCGCGGCTATTGCTATCTGACAACGCCGCCGGGGAAGGCGCTCACCCAGACCGCCGAGAAGCGACTTGAGGTGATGCAGACCCTGGACCAGCTTGGCGCCGGCTTCACGCTGGCCAGCCACGACCTCGACATCCGCGGCGCCGGCAATCTGTTGGGCGAGGAACAATCCGGTCAGGTCCGCGAAGTGGGAGTCGAACTCTATCAGCATCTGCTGGAAGAGGCCGTCGCGGAAGCACGCGGCGAAGTCCGCGACGCACAGAAGCAGGAATGGGCGCCGCAGATCAATCTCGGCACCGCGGTTCTCATTCCGGAAGCCTATGTCAGCGATCTCTCGGTGCGGCTTGGCCTTTATCGTCGCGTCGCCGGGCTGGAGAACGACCAGGAAGCCGAGGCCTTCGCCGCCGAGATGATAGACCGCTTCGGACCCCTGCCGAACGAGGTGGAAAACCTGCTGCGCATCGTCGCCGTGAAGCGGCTCTGCCGAACGGCGGGGATCGAACGCATCGAAGCCGGGCCCAAGGGGGCGGTGCTCAGCTTCCGCGGCAACCGCTTTGCCAGGCCGGAGAAGCTCATCGATTTCATCTCGCGCCGCTCCGAGATCATTTCCGTGCGGCCGGACCACAAACTGGTTTACCGCCAGGATTGGCTGGATGCGGATGCCCGCGTGAGCGGTGTGCGGAAACTGATGGACAAGCTCGCCGAGATGGCGGCCTAGGCGGCGTTCCGCTTCAGGAAGGCGCGCATGGCCGCGAGGCCCTCGGGCACGAAGGTGCGGCCGTACCCGATGCGGAAGCGATCACCGGGCGTGGGCGTGAGCGCGGAGCGGTAGAGGCTGGCGGGGAGCAGAACGATCCCGGCTTCTTCCACCAGGCGGCGGCAGAAATCCTCGACGCCCTCCTTGCCGAGATAGCGCGGGAAGGCGATGCAGCCGCCGTCGCCGGGTCGCCACTCGAAGAGCTCGGGGAACTCCCCAAAGAACGCATCGCACGCCTTGATGTTGTCGGCGATGAGGCCCCGGTTCCTCGCCATGATCTCCTGGCCGGCCTTGAGGGCGATCACGGCCAGGCACTCGCTGGGCCCCGCATTGCAGATCGAAAGGTAGTGCTTCATCCGCTCCATGCGATAGAGGAGGGCGCGGTCGCGGCTGGCGATCCAGCCCACGCGCAGGCCGGGCAGGCCATAGGCCTTCGACATGACGCCCAGCGACAGGCCGCGTTCGTAGGCGTCCACCGCCGCCGGCAGTCGCATCTCGGGTGAGCGTTCCAGCCCGCGATAGACTTCGTCGGAAAAGAGCCAGATACCGTGTTGGCGACAGAGGGCGACAAGATCGTCGAAAGTGGCGCGGTCCAGCACCTTGCCGGTCGGGTTATGTGGAAAGTTGATCGAGATGATCTTGGTGCTGGGTCGGATCGCCGCGGCGACCTTGTCGAGATCGAGCGCCCAGTCATTGTCGGGATCGAGGGCGACACCGCTCACCGCGCAGATGGCGCGTGGCAGTTCCTCGGCCGATTGATAGTTCGGCGTCACGACGATGGCATGGTCGTCCTTGTCCAGGATCGCATGCATGGCGCAGAAGATGCCTTCCTCCGCCCCGGCAAAGGCGAGGATGTCCTCCGGTGCCACGTCCTGGTAAGTCGCCGCCACCGCCTGGCGC
>JAEUKV010000194.1 GCA_016794165.1 Rhodospirillaceae bacterium | reverse complement strand
CTTGACGGATGGCCAGTGGCGTGTCGCCGGAAACCTCGCCGCTTACAGTTGCGGGGGCAGCCACGGTCTTGGCCCCTATCTGGGTCGTCCGCACCGTGTTCCCTATTATTCCCCTGGACTCTATCCGTCGGGGAACCACCGTCGGATGATCTAACAGATCGGCAGGAGAGACACAAGCAGGCCGGATACAAGTCGAGTGGGCGGCACGGCGCCGCTCAGGCGCGCCCAAATTTCAGCATCAGCGCGACGATCCGCGGCATCATCATCGGCCGCAGCAGCCGGGCATCGTAGCCGGCCATACGCCGGTCGTTCTCAGACAGGCAAAGCTGGAAAAAGGTGCGCTTGGAGAAGCCCTTGGCGACCGAATTCGCCCCGGCGGTGAGGAAGTTGGACTTCACCTTGCCGCGCCTGCGCCTGGTCTCGATCGCCATGCCAATGCGCGAGGCGAACTGCTCGGCAATCGCGATCAGGCATTTGAGGTCGAACCACAGGCGCTTGAGCAGCCCAAGCCGCTTTCGGCGATAGGCGACATAGTTCACGAAAAACATGATGTGCCGCGCTTCTTCCTGGATCACCGGCTCAAAGGTCTCGACCAGGGCCGGCGGAAAGAAGCCGGAAGAGCGCGCCATATCAAAAAGGCCGAAGGCGAAGAAGGAATTGATGCATTCGCCGAAACCGGTGCGCAGGAAACCGAACTCCGGATCCCTGGGCGGCAGATAGACCGGTTCCGGACCCAATTCGATACGGTAGAAAGTGAGCATATTGTGCAACACTTCCTTGTGCCGCCGCTCCTCCGCAGCATTGAGCGAAAGCGCGTCGGCGATGACCCTGTCATCCAGCCGGTCCGCCTGCCACTGCATCCGCAAGGACGCACGGCCTTCGATCGCCACCGCCGTATCCCAGAATGGCAGGGCCGCCAATCGCGCCAGTTCCTCAGCCGACAGGGTCGGCCATGGAATCACGGCAGGCTTATAGGGATTGTAGGTATCGGTCAGGAGTCGACAGAAAGCGTCACGATGTGACGCCGACCCGATCTCCAGGCGGCCACGATCCGGAAAAGACCAGTTGTAATATGGCGTCGGGTCGTAGGGCGCCATCTCAAGCATGCTGTCCAACTCCACATCGCCGCGCGGACCCAGGCCGGCCAACCGCGGTCCGTGCGCTTCGTTGGGCTTGGTATATGCCACGGCAAACGACCGCGCGCAAGATCTAACACCTTAATACAGCACGCAAAAATCGAGATACGCGGGGCCGAGAATGAATCTGCAGGGTCTTAGGCGGGTTTGTCCCCGATTGAAATCAGGGCATCGATGGTGGCCGGGACATAGCGTTCCGCATATCCCATGCTGCTCGCCAGCCAGTAGAGCTGATGGGCCGCTGCCGCGACCGGCGATGGCGTCGCCAGGGCCTCGGCCATCTGCAGGTAATAGCGAAGGTCCTTCTGGGCATTGGCGATGGCAAACTGTGCCTGGGTCTTGTCGCCGTCGATAAAGTAGCTGGCGAGCCGCTGGAACATGACGCTGTTGGCGCCACCAGCGGTCACGATGTCGCGCAGGGCCTTGAGGTCGACGCCGCCCTTCTGCGCCGTTGCCAGGGCTTCGGCTGTCAATGCGGCGGCACCCAGAGCCAATAGATTGTTGATCAGCTTGACCTTGTGGGCCGCGCCTACTCCGCCGCAATGCACGATGGTATCTGCGAAGCTCTCCAGAACCGGTCGAATCCGCGCCAGCACCGCCACATCGCCGCCGGTCATCAGGCCGAGCTTTCCGGCCTCGGCCTCGTTGGGGGTCCGGGTCAGGGGCGTATCGACAAAATGCCCGCCTTTGGCTTCGGTCTCGGCTGCCAGCGCTTCCGTGGATTGAGGCTGCGCGGTCGTGCAGTCGGCAATGACGGCACCGGGAGCGAGCCCCGCCAGAATACCGTCGACCCGGCGCATGATATCTTCCAGCTGCGCCGAATTGCCGACGCAGGTGATCACCAGATCGCTACCCGCAGCCAGATCCCGTGGGTTCTTGGCCTCGCTGGCGCCCCGTCCGATCAGATCATCGACCGGCTTGCGGTTGCGGTTTGCCAGCACGGTCAGCTTGAAGCCTTTCAACAGGATGTTCTTGCCGATGCCGTGGCCCATCAGGCCGATGCCGATCAGGCCGACGCGTTCGATACCTGCCATGATGATTTCCTCCTGTGTCAGACGGTCATGCCGCCATCGATGATGAATGCTGCCCCGGTCACGAAGGCTGCCTCGTCCGACGCCAGATAGAGGCAGAGATCCGCGATCTCTTCCGGGCGACCGAGACGCCCCATCGGCTGGCGGGAGATGAAGGCCTTGCGCGCCGCTTCGGCGTCCGCCTGCGCGTTGATGCGCTCGTCGAGCGAGGGCGTCTGGACGGTACCCGGACAGACGGCGTTGCACCGGATGCCCTTGCCGACAAAATCCGCCGCTACCGACTTGGTGAGCCCAATCACGGCCGCCTTGCTGGCGCCATAGATGAACCTGTTGGGTACGCCCTTGATCGAGGAGGCAACGGAGGCGATGTTGATGATCGATCCCCGCCCCCTGGCCAGCATGCCCGGCAGGAAGGCACGAATCAGGCGATAGGCGCCACGCAGGTTGAGTGTCACCGAAAAATCAAAATCATCCTCGCTGCATTCGAGGATGGTGCCGTGATGGACAAAGCCGGCGCAGTTCATGAGGACGTCGATATCGCCGATCTCCCCCGCCGCCTGGGCGATCCCGGCCGGATCCATGACGTCGAGCCGGCGGATGGTGATGCCTGATGGAAAGTCTGCCATCTTTGGCATGTTGACGTCGGTGGCGATGACCCGCGCCCCTTCGGCAGCGAACCTGAGCGCCGTGGCGCGGCCGATGCCCTGTGCCGCCGCCGTCACCAATGCCGTCTTGCCGGCGAGCCTGTCAGTCATGATGTCCCCCAAACCTCATTTCAGCAATCCGCGCTGGACCAGATTCTCCATGAGCGCGCCGGTACCAAAGGTCCATGGTGCTATCTGATGACAATACCGAACCCGGTTCACCAGAGCGCCCAGTTTCGGCGTCGCAATGGTGACGATGTCATCGATCCGGTGGGTAAAACCCATGCCGGGTGCGCCGCGATCCTTGATCGGGGCGAACATGGTGCCGACATAGAGCACCAGCCCATCCGGGTATTGATGATTCTTGCTCAGCGTCTGGCCAGCAAGATCGGTCACGTCTCGGCTGATCAGCGACATTGAGGATCTGTCGTCCAGGACGAACTGATCCGTGCCCGTGACCCTGACGCTGAGATCGGCCTGCCGAAGATCATCGGTCGAAAAGGTATCGTCGAACAACCGGATGAACGGACCCAGCGCCGCCGACGCATTGTTGTCCTTGGCACGCCCCAGCAGCAGAGCCGAACGCCCCTCGAAGTCGCGCAGATTGACATCGTTGCCGAGTGTGGCGCCAACGATCTCGCCCTTCGGATTGATCACCAGGACGACTTCCGGTTCCGGATTGTTCCAGTTCGATTCCGCGTGGATGCCGATATCTGCGCCGATACCGACCGATGACATCGGTTGAGACTTGGTAAAGACCTCCGCATAGGGGCCGATACCAACCTCAAGATATTGCGACCACATGTCCCGCTCGATCAGCGCCTGCTTCAGTCGATCAGCCTCGGGTGAGCCGGGCCTGATGCGCTGGAGATCGCCGCCGATCTCCCGGGCGATCACCTGACGTATGCCCTCGGCCGCCAGCGGGTCGCCCTTGGCCCGCTCCTCGATCACCCGCTCGAGCATGCTGGCGGCGAAAGTGACGCCGCAGGCCTTGATGGCCTGCAGATCGATCGGCGAGAGCAGATAGGGCCTGCTCTCGTCTCTCGTGTCCGGTGGGGTATTGGCAAGTGCGTCAGCCAATGAACAGATCAACGGCGCCCTGGTCGCCGCATCCCTTGCCGCACGCAGGGGCTCAGCCATCGCCATCAGCGCGGACATGGTGGGGAAGCTTGCCGAGAGATCCCGCAATCCCGCATCCGTCGCCAGCACGACACTGGGGCCACCCGGACTGCCGGGAACAAAGGCACGGCCCAGCAAGGTGCCGGCGGTGCCGTCCTCCGGGAGAATGCTGTCGGGGGTGAGCGAGAGGTGCATGACGGCTCCGATCAGGGCAACTGCGCGCCATTGGCGCTGACATAGACGGCATAGAGCGAGGAGGTGGCGGTGATGAACAGCCGGTTCCGCTTCGGCCCGCCGAAAGTAAGATTCGAGACCATTTCCGGGAGCTTGATCCGCCCCAGAAGGTCGCCTTCAGGGCTGTAGCACAACACGCCGCTTTGCGATGAGGTCCAGACATTGCCGTTGGTGTCGACCCGAAAACCATCCGGCACCCCATGCTCGATCACAGCAAAGACGCGGCCCTTGCCGAGCCGGCCTTGTTCATCGACATCGAAGGCGCGGATATGATGTGGGCCATCGTCATCGTGGGAGCGGCCGGAATCGGCGATATAGAGGATCTTCTCGTCCGGCGAGAAGGCAAGGCCGTTGGGTTTCTCGAAATCGTCAATCGCAATGGTAACAGCCCCGGTCTGGCCATCGACCCGGTAGACATGGCAGCCGGACTGCTCGGAATCAGCCCGCTCGCCTTCATAGTCGCTCATGATTCCATAGCTGGGATCGGAGAACCACACGCTGCCATCCGACTTCACCACCACATCATTGGGAGAGTTCAGCCGTTTGCCGTTGTAGCGGTCCGCTACAACCGTGATGCGACCATCGGCTTCCGTGCGCGTGACCCGCCGGGTGAGATGCTCGCAGGTGACGAGCCGCCCCTGGCGGTCGCGCGTATTGCCGTTGGCGTTGTTCGAATCGGGCCGAAAGACATTGACGCCCAGTCCGGGCACCCAGCGCAGCATACGATTGTCGGCGACATCGCTCCAGACCAGGAACTGTCCGTCATTGAACCAGACCGGTCCTTCCGCCCAGCGGCAGGAGTCGTAAAGCCGCTCGACCTTGGCGATCGGCACGGTAAGGGTGCGGAAGCGCCGGTCGAAATATTCATAGGCGTCACTGACCATGGACATGAGCTCTTCTCCTAACGTTTCCGCTCGCCGCCACCGGCCAGCGTGATGACAGTGATGATGATCAGTCCGGAAAGGATGAGCCGCAGCCCGGCGCTGGCCCCGAACGTATTCAGCATTGTCACCAGCAGATAGAGAAACAGGGCGGCGCCCCAGATCCCAGGCACATTGGCCCGCCCGCCCGCAACCGACGTGCCGCCGATGACCACGACTGCGATCGAAGCCAGCAGGTACTCCTCGCCCATATTGAGCGACGACCCGCCGGAAAACCCGGACAGCAGAAGCCCGCTCAGCCCCGCCAGCATCGCCGAGAGCATATAGGTCATCAGCCGGGTGCGTTCGACATTGATCCCGGCCAACCAGGCCGCGCGCATGTTCTGGCCTACGGCCAGTACAGAGCGACCATACATGGTTCGGGCGAGGACGAGGCCCATGATCGCGGTGAAAGCCAAGCCGCACAGTGCCAGGACCGGAACGCCAGCTATCTGCGCCGTGGTGAAATCGGCGAGGGCCGGGGGCGGCTTGATCCTGAGGCCCCGGCCATAGGCAATGGCCGTCGACTGCACCAGGAAGCTTGCCGACAGTGTGGCGATGATGGGCGGAATGCGCAGCAGGCGGATCAGCAGGTAATTGAAGACCCCGACGCAGATGCCGATGCCCAGGGCGACCAGAACACCCAGTGCGATCAGCTCGTTCTGGGTATCCATCAGTTTGGTGGTCACCGCGCCGGAAAGCGCCATGGTGGCCGGGATCGAGAGATCGACATTGCCGGGACCGGTCGTGATGACGAACATCTGCCCGATGCCGACGATCACGGTGAATATGGCGAAGGACAATGCTGCGGTCAGGATCTGGCCGCCACCGACGCCGCCGGTGAAGATGATCGTCGCCATCCAAACCGCGGCCGTCGCCAGAAAGGACCAGATCCATGCCTGCCCGCGCAGGAAGGAAACGACGCCGACGGTCATCGCGCCTCTCCTCGGCTGATCAGAGCGCGAAGTGCCAGCACCAGGATCAGGATCGCCCCCTGGGCACCGATCTGCCAGTCCGGCGAGACGCGCAGGAATATCAGAAACGATCCCGCCAGCGTCAGCGTGAGCGCGCCCAGGACAGCGCCCACCGGCGAGACCCGGCCACCGACAAATTCGGCCCCGCCCAGGATCGCCCCGGCGATGGAATAGAGGGTATAGCGGTCGGCGATATGCGCATCGCCCGAGGTGGTGAGGCCGATCAGAGACAGGCCCGAGAGCACGCCGAAAACTCCGGCCAGACCGAACATGATCATCTTGGCGCGCAGCATTGACCAACCGGCCCGCGCCACCGCCTTGGGATTGCCGCCGGCACCCCGCAGCACGACACCATAGGAAGAATGCATCAGGGCTGCCTGAACGACGAGGGCGATGACAACCGCCGCCACGATCGGGAATGGGACCAGTGGGACCTGCAGCGACATCAACGCCTTGAGATATTCCGGCGCCTTTCCGCCGGGGGTTGGCAAGACCAGGACCGCGATGCCCAGCCAGACGAAGGACATGCCGAGCGTTACCACGATCGACGGCAAGTTGCGCAGATGGATGAGCGCGCCCATCAGAGCGTAAAGGCCGATACAGCCAGCCAGCATGAACAGCCCGAGCGCCGGCGCATCATGAAGATAGGTCGCGCCGATACAGGCCACCAAGCCGACGAACGGCCCAATCGACAGATCGAGATCATTGACCGTGATCACGAACATCTGCGCGAGCGTCGCCAGCGCGATCGGTACGGCGTATTGGAGCATCAGGTTGAGTCCGAAATAGCTCATCGCCCGGGGTTGCGTATAGAAGATGGCTGCCAACAACACCGCCAGCGACAGGGCCGGCAGAGCCGAGCGCAACATCCGCGCATTCAGGTGGCCATGGAACATTGTCACGCAGCCTCGTGGAACGAGGCACTCAGCACCCGCGCTTCCGTCAGTTCATCCCGCGGAATGTCGTCGACGATGATGCCGTTGCGAAATACATAGACATGGTCGCAATATTTCAGTTCGTCGATCTCGGTGGTGTACCACAGGAAGGTACGGCCGCCCGCCGCCTCCTGCCGGATACGATCATAGACTTCGATCTTGGTACCAACGTCGACGCCGCGCATGGGATCGTCCATCAACACGATCCCGGCATCCGAGCCCAGCGCCCGGGCGAACAGGGCTTTCTGCTGGTTACCGCCGGAGAGCGTCAGGATGTTGTCGTCCATGTTCGGCGTCTTGATTCGCATTTTCTGCTGCCAGGTCGCAGCCATGGCGCGCTCCTGGTCGGAATCAATCAGCAGGCGTCGCACCATGCCCCGCAACGAGCGAATGGTAACGTTCTGGCCGATCGACCAAAGCGGGAAGATGCCGTCGGTCTGTCGATCTCCGGCGATGATGGCGACCGGTCCCCTGACCTCGGCAAACAGGTCGCCTTTGCCCGCGGCCGCGAAAATCTGCAGCAACATGCGGGTCTGCCCATGGCCGGCAAGACCCGCCAGCCCAATCACCTCACCGCGATGGGCCACCAGCTTGCGATCATTGAGCTGGCGCCGTGATCGGGCTTCGACCATTACCTCTCCCTGCCGGGATCCGGCAATCTCGGGTCGCGGCGCGACCCCCTGGACCTCGACCACCGTGCCCATCGCCGACACCAGAGACTCGCGATTGAAAGCGGCAGCAGGCTTGGCTGCCACAACGCCACCATCCTTCATCACCACGATGCGGCTACAGGTTCCCAGCACCTCCCCCAGCATGTGCGAGATGAGAATGACGCTGGTTCCCATTGCCACCTGCCGACGGACGAAGGCCAGCAGCTGTCCCGCCGTTACCGCATCCAGCGACGATGTCGGCTCATCCAGGATCACCAGATCGAGCGGTTCGACCGTGACTGTGAAGGCACGGGCGATTTCCACCATCTGGCGCCGCCCGATCGACAGGTCGCCAATGATATCGTGCGGTAGAATGTCGTGGCCGGGAAATATCTCGTCGAGTTTGGCGCCGATCAGCGCCGCGGCCCGCCTCTTCCAGCTCATGCCCCTCAGACGCGCATGAAAGATGCGCGCATTCTCCGCGACTGTCAGGTTGGGGCACAGCGACAACTCTTGAAACACGCATCGAATGCCATGCTGATGCGCCGTCCGCACGTTGAATCGATGCGTGATGTCTTCGCCTGCAACCTTGATCCGGCCGCGATCGGGAATCAGGCCTCCGGCCAGCACATTCACAAGCGTGGACTTGCCGGCACCATTGTGTCCCACCAAACCCACGCATTCCCCGGCCGCCACGGCCAGATCGACGCCGGCCAGAGCTCGTACGGCGCCAAAGCTCATGGCGACGTCCGTCAGGTCGACGATCTGTTGTGGCGGCCGGGTCATCTTGCGCGGTTTCCGCTAGCTGCTCATTCGCCGGCGATCACGGCTTTGGCGTCGTCGAGCGAATATTCGACATTGGCGACGCCACCCTTTTCCGTGGTTTCCAGCGAAGTCTCGAGATCGGCCTGGTTGATTTGCAGGAATGGCACGACCAGGTCCTTCGGCACTTCCTGGCCGTCCAGGATCTGCTGCGCAACCCAGAAGGCCAACGTCGAGACGCCAGGTGCGATCGAGACCGACATGGTCTCATAGCCATTGGCATCCTTCTGCTCCTTCCACCAGGCCAACTCGTCCTGGCGGTTGCCCATGATGATGAGCGGAGTCGGGCGACCAGCCGCCTTGAAGGCTTGCGCCGCGCCATAGCCATCGCCGCCCTGGGTTACCACCGCCTTCACCTCCGGCAGTGAGGGCAAAATGCCGGCGACGGCCTTCTGTGCCACTTCCTGCGCCCAATCGCCATGAACCGAGCCGACAATCTTGAACTGGCTGTGCTTGGCGACGCCCTCCTCGATGCCGGCATGAATTTCGTCGTCGACGAACACGCCAGCGAGGCCGCGAATTTCCAGGAGATTGCCACCGTCCGGGATACGACCGGCAAGGTAGTCGAGCTGGATGGCACCCATCTGCTTAAAATCGACCGCAATGCGCCAGGCGCAGGGCTCCGTGACAATGCCGTCGAACGAAACGACGACGATGCCGGCATCGCAGGCCTGCTTCACGGCGCCGTTCAGGGCATCCGGCGAGGCGGCGTTGACGACAATCGCGTCATAACCTTGAAGGATCAGATTCTGGATCTGGGCCGCCTGCTCGGTCACCTGGTTTTCGGACGTAGTAAAGGCGGAAGCTTCGGCCACAATCCCATCACTCACCGCCTGGCCGGTCACCTTCTCCCAGCTCTTGAGCATCGCCTGGCGCCAGGAATTGCCGGCGTAGTTGTTGGAAAGGGCGATCTTTTTGGCCGAAGTGTCGGCCGATGCCGACTGGATATCGATTGTGCCTGCGGCGAAGACACCCGTACCCAGAACCATGGCCATGGCGGCACATGAGATCAGTGTTTTTTTGAACTGCATTGTTTCCTCCCTCGTTTCCGTGTTTGACGTTGTCACCTGTTTTTCTGTTATGGCTCGGCAGGATGACGCTACCGGGCTGATATGTGAAAGCTTTCAGTCCTTGCGGGGAACCGGTGCATTCACCCCCAGCATCGCAACGATATCTCCCCAGGCCTCATCCAGGAGATGCTCCATCGCCCGACGCGCTGCATCGCCGTCGCCAGAGGCGATCGCATCGCGTACCTCGGCATGTCGCGGCAGCGATTGCGTGCGTGCCCCTTTCTTGTGGCTCGACATCCTGAAGCTGAACATCAAGGCGGATTCGATGACATGGCCGGTGGAGGCCAGGAACGGGTTGCCCGTG
>JAEUKV010000126.1 GCA_016794165.1 Rhodospirillaceae bacterium | reverse complement strand
CGCCAGCGGTTCGGCGCTGGCTTCCAGCACGCGCACATCGTTGCTGATGCCGGAGAGGCCCTTGAGCCCGCATTCGTGGTAGAGAAAGCGCTCCAGCCGCGCGGCGTCCATGCCCTTCTCGCGGATGAGATAAAGAATGACCCCCGGATCGATGGCGCCCGGCCGCGTACCCATGGGGATGCCGTCGAGGGCGGTGAAGCTCATCGTGCTGTCGATGCTTTTCCCGTCCTTGAGCGCGCACAGGGAACAGCCATTGCCGAGATGGGCCACGATCACGCGGCCGCGCGCAAGATCGGGCGCCAACTCGCGCAGGCGCTGGGCGATGAACTCATAGGAGAGGCCGTGAAAGCCGTAGCGCCGCACCCCTTCGCGGTAGAGCTGGTCGGGAATGGCGAAGCGGTCGGCCAGTTCGCCATGGCCGCGATGGAAGGCGGTGTCGAAACAGGCCACCTGGGGCAGGTCCGGCCGGCGCTGGCGCCAGGCATGGATCGGCGCCAGGTTCTTCGGCTGGTGCAGGGGTGCGAGCGGGGTGAGGGCGGCGATGCGCGCCAGCACCGACTCATCGATGCGGACCGGGCCGGCGAAATCGGCCCCGCCATGGACCACCCGGTGGCCGATGGCGGCAAGCGGTCCGCCGATCGCCCCGGCGGCATCGGGGCTTTCCAGCCAGGTCCCGACCAGCACTTCGGCTGCCTCGACACTGGCGATTTCGGTGCTGACGAAATCGCGCGCGAGCAGGGTGGTGCCAGACCCGTCGCGAATCACGAGGCGCGGCTGGCTGCCGATTCCGTCCAGCTGGCCGATGAGACGCCGCTCGAGGCTCTCGGCCACGAAGGCCTGGAACTTGATGCTGGAGGAGCCGGCATTGACGGCAAGGATGATCTGCTGCATGGCGCCGATCCTCATCCGCCGGGCCTGCCCATGGCAAGGGCCAGTGGCGGCGGCGGCATCAGGCCAGGGCTGCATCGTGCCAGAGTTGCGTCATGATTGGGCGGGATTTGCCAAGATCGGCCGGAATCGTGCTATTTCAGCGCAGGGATGTTCCGGGGAAACGCGCCGCGATGACCACCGACCGAACGATTGACATCAACGCTTGGCCACATGCCGCGGCCGCTGCCAGGGTCCTCGCGGCGCTGGCGGCGGCCGGCGGCGAGGGGCGATTCGTCGGCGGCTGCGTGCGCGATGCTTTGGTGGCGCGACCGGTCCGGGATCTCGACATCGCCACCGACCTGGCACCGGAGGCGGTGGTGGTGGCGCTGGAGACAGCCGGGCTGCGCGCGGTACCCACCGGCATCAAGCACGGCACGATCACCGCCGTCGCCGATCATGTCGGCTTCGAGGTCACCACCCTCCGCCATGATCTCGAAACCGACGGTCGCCATGCGACCGTGGCCTTTACCGACGATTGGCAAGCCGACGCGGCGCGGCGCGACCTCACCATGAACGCGCTCTTCTGCGACGGAACCGGGCGCATCCATGACTATTTCGACGGCGTTGCCGATCTGCTGGCGGGGCGCGTGCGCTTCGTCGGCGATCCCGCGCAGCGCATGGACGAGGATTACCTGCGCATCCTGCGCTTCTTCCGCTTTCACGCCGACTATGCCGCCGGCGATTTCGACCCCGCCGCCATCGCCGCCGCCACGGCAAGGCGGCGCGAGTTGCAGCGCCTCTCCGGCGAGCGCCTGCGCCAGGAGACGTTGAAACTGCTGCTGGCGAAGAACGGCGTCGCGGTCTGGGGCGAGATGCTGCGCCTCGGCTTTGCCGAAGCCTATCTGCCGCAGGCCACCACCCTCGACCGCCTGGGCAAGGTGGCAACGCTGGAGCGGCAACTGGGTGTGGCACCCGACGCCATCCGCCGCCTCGCGGCCCTCGCCCTCACCGGTAGCGGGCCCGCGATCAGCGAGACGCTGAAACTCTCCAATGCCGAGCGCGCCCGGCTCGACCTCATGAGCGCGGTGCGGCCGGATTTCAACGTCACGGATGCGCATCTCGTCCGCCGCCAGATCTACGATCTTGGCAATGATCGCGCCCTCGACCTGTTGCTGGTCGATTGGGGCCTTACCCAGCCGGAAAGCGACTGGTACCGCGCGCTCGACATCGTCCGCAAATGGCCGAAACCGGTCTTCCCGCTGGCCGGGCGCGATCTCATCAAGCTTGGCATGCGCGCCGGGCCGGAACTGGGCGAAAAACTGGCCGAGCTCGAGGCGTGGTGGATTGCCGGCGATTTCGCCGCCGACCGCGAGGCGTGTCTGGAAAAGGCGGGCGCCCTGCGGGGCTAGGGCCAGGCCACTTCCGGCGGCAGGGACATGAGGATCGCTTCGGTATTGCCGCCGGTCTTGAGACCGAAGGTGGTGCCGCGGTCGTAGAGCAGGTTGAACTCGACATAGCGACCGCGCCGCACGAGCTGCCGCTGGCGTTCCTCGGCGCTCCAGGGTTTCTCCCAGTTGCGCTGCACGATCTCGGGGTAGATATCGCGGAAGCAGCGGCCGACATCCTGCGTGAAAGCAAAATCCCGCGCCCAGTCGCCGGTGTTCAGCTGGTCGTAGAAGATGCCGCCCAATCCGCGTGGCTCCTGCCGGTGCGGCAGATAGAAGTACTCGTCGCACCACTTCTTGAAGCGCGGGTAATAGGCGGCATCGGTGGCGTCGCAGGCTTGGCGGAAGGCAGCGTGGAACAGGGCGCCGTCCTCTTCATGCGCTTCCGGAAACATCGGCGTGAGATCGGCGCCGCCGCCGAACCACGCCTTCGAGGTAACGATGAGGCGCGTGTTCATGTGCACCGCCGGGACATGGGGCGAGCGCATATGCGCCACCAGGCTGATGCCGCTTGCCCAGAAGCTGCCGTCGCCGGCGGCGCCCGGAATTTGCTGGCGGAATTCGGGCGAGAAGGTGCCGAAGACGGTCGAGATGTTGACCCCCACCTTCTCGAACAGGCGCCCCTTCATGAGGGAGATCGTGCCGCCACCCCCACCGTCACGCTGCCAGGTCTTGCGGGTAAAACGGCCGGGCGCCGCCTCGCCCGCCAGTTTGGCCGGGAGCGACTCTTCCAGCAGTTCGAAAGCGGCGCAGATCTCGTCGCGCAAGCTGGCGAACCAGGCCCGCGCCTGATCCTGGTAATCGGCGGGGAAGGTCGGGCTGTCGCTGTAGGGAATCATGATGCGGTCGGCAATCCGGTCTGACGCAGGGCTTCGGCAGCGACGATAGCGGCCGCCATGGCCACATTGAGCGATCTCATGCCGGGGCGCAACGGAATGACCAGGCGCTGATCGGCCGCCGCGTGCACCTCTTCCGGCACGCCGCTCGATTCGCGCCCGACCATCAGGCTGTCGGCGGGTTGGAAGGCGAATCGGTGATAGGGTTCCGCCGCTTTGGTGGAGAGCAGCAGCAGGCGGCCCTCTCCCGATTCCCTGCGCCAGCGCCGGTAGGCTTCCCAGGAGGCATGGCGCCTGATCGTCACGGCTTCAATGTAATCCATGCCGGCGCGCTTCATGCGCCGGTCGTCGAAGATGAAGCCGCAGGGGAAAATGATATCGACGCCAAGGCCGAAACAGGCAGCCAGGCGCAGCAGCGCCCCGGTATTCTGTGGAATGTCCGGCTCGAACAGGACCAAGTTCATGATTCCACTGCGCTTTCCATGGCGGATCGAAGCCTCTCTCCCGCCGCGCTACCTTGCAAATCGGCGGAAATCGTTTATACCCTTGGCCCGGTTAAGGGGGAATGCCATGGCCAGGTTCGGTCGCGGCCGGGGATGCTGGAAGAGGGCCGATGATGCGGCGTTCTGTCGCGTATCTCGGCAGCAATCGGTCCCGGCCCTCATGGTATAAGCCCCAGATTATTTTGGGTATTCGAGACTTTGTCTGCGTTCCCAGAGCCGCCCGGAAGACCGGAGGTGATAGGCGCGGGCAGGTCGGTCTTGCCGGAGGGACAAGCATTATGGCGGATCACGCGCAATCGCCCGGTGGGCATGCCTCGGGAGGACATTCCCCAGAGGTCGAGGGCACGCGGCGCGACTTTCTCAACCTGACGGCGGCATCGGTGACCGCCTTCGGCGCGGCCGCTGCGGCGTGGCCGTTCATCAGCAGCATGAACCCCTCCAAGGACGTGCTGGCGCTGGCCTCGATCGAGGTCGATATCAGCCAGATCGCCGAGGGTCAGTCGATCACGGTGAAATGGCGCGGCAAGCCGGTCTTCATCCGCCACCGCACGGCGGCCGAGATCGCCCAGGCCAAGGCCGACGATTCAGCCGACCTCAAGGACCCGCAGCCCGACGAGGCGCGTGCCGAGAAGCCCGAAATTCTCGTCCTGGTCGGCGTCTGTACCCATCTCGGCTGCGTGCCGCTGGGGCAGAAGGATGCCGAACCCAAGGGCGAATTCGGTGGCTGGTACTGCCCCTGCCACGGCTCGGCCTACGACACGTCTGGCCGCATCCGCAAGGGTCCGGCGCCGCTCAATCTGGAGGTCCCGGCCTACCAGTATCTGAGCGACACCGTCGTTCGCATCGGTTGAGGGGAGCGGCATAGATGAGCGCCAATTTCAAGAATCCGGTCATCCGCTGGATCGATCACCGGCTCCCGGTTTTCTCCTATCTGCATCACGAAGCCAACGAATACCCGACGCCGAAGAATCTCAGCTACTGGTGGAATTTCGGGTCCCTGGCCGGCTTCATGCTGATGGTCATGATCGCCAGCGGCATCTTCCTGGCCATGCAGTACACACCCCATGTCGACCACGCGTTCAATTCGGTCGAGCGCATCATGCGCGACGTCAATTACGGCTGGCTGCTGCGCTATATCCACATGAACGGCGCGTCGATGTTCTTCGTCGTCGTCTACATCCACATGTTCCGCGGCCTCTATTACGGATCCTACAAGGCGCCGCGCGAGCTGTTGTGGCAGCTGGGCGTGGTCATCCTGCTCCTCATGATGGCGACCGCGTTCATGGGCTATGTGCTGCCCTGGGGCCAGATGAGCTTCTGGGGGGCCACCGTCATCACCAACCTGTTCTCGGCCATTCCGCTGGTGGGCGACTGGATCGTGACGCTGCTGTGGGGTGGTTTCTCGGTCGACAACCCGACCCTCAACCGCTTCTTCTCGCTCCATTACCTGATGCCGTTCGTGCTCCTGGGCGTCGTCGTGCTGCACGTCATCGCGTTGCACCGCTTCGGCTCCAACAACCCGATCGGCATCGACACCAAGGGGCCGCAGGACACCATCCCCTTCCACCCCTATTACACGGCCAAGGACTTGTTCGGCCTTGGCGTGTTCATGATCTTCTTCGCCTACTGGGTGTTCTACGCCCCGGTGACGCTGGGCGATCCGGTCAACTTCGTGCCGGCCAACCCCCTGTCGACGCCTGAACACATCGTGCCGGAATGGTACTTCCTGCCGTTCTACGCGATCCTGCGCTCGATCCCGGACAAGCTGCTGGGCGTCATCGCCATGTTTGCCTCGATCCTGGTGCTGTTCGTGCTGCCGTGGCTCGACCGCTCGCCGGTGCGCTCGGGTGCCTATCGCCCAGCCTTCAAGTTCTTCTTCTGGATGCTGGTGTTCGATTGCGCGATCCTCACCATCTGCGGCAAGAACGCCCCGGACTGGATCTGGTCGCCGTTCTCCTTCTCGATCGCGCCGGATACCGGCCAGGCCGGCATCAGCATTATCGCCATGGGCCAGCTGAGCACCGCCTATTACTTCGGCTACTTCCTGGTGATCCTGCCGCTGCTGTCGATCTTCGAAAAGGCGCTGCCAGTGCCGCTGTCAATCTCGCGTCCGGTACTCGGCGCCGGCGGTACGCATGCCGCCATTGCCCAGGCTGCGCCCAAGTCGATGGAG
>JAEUKV010000103.1 GCA_016794165.1 Rhodospirillaceae bacterium | reverse complement strand
ACACACTTCGATGGTGGTCGAAGCATTGCCGCCGGTCAATAGGCGAGGCTGGACGCCTCGAAACGGGAGGATAGACATGATCGCGGTGATATTCGAAGTGGAACCGGTGGCGGAACACAAGCAGGCCTATCTCGAGATCGCCGCACGCCTGCGCGCGGACCTGGAGAAGATCGACGGCTTCATCTCGGTGGAGCGGTTCCAGAGCCTCGCCAATCCGGAGAAGATGCTCTCGCTCTCCTTCTTCCGCGACGAGACGGCGGTGCGACACTGGCGCAATCTCGCAAGCCACCGCGCGGCGCAGGACGCAGGCCGTGGCGGACTCTTTGCCGGCTATCGGTTGCGGGTGGCGGAGGTGCTGCGGGATTACGGCCTCTCCGAGCGCGACGCGGCGCCCGCGGACAGCCGCGCCATCCACGGCTGAGGCATCAGCGCGGGTGGGCGTGTGAGTCGCGCGGATGGCGTGGCAGATGGACCCAGCAATTGGCACCCAATGCCAGCGCGCCCAGCAGCAAGGCGAGCGCGCCGACGATCGCCAGGACATGGCCGGTGGCAAAGGCGTCCAGTTCCGTCATCATCAGGCCGATCAGCAGGATCGGCAGGCCGATGAGATGCAGCCAGAAATGCGCCCAGGCATAGAAGCCGCCGGTCAGTTCGGGATAGATCAGATAGAGGGCGGCCACCAGGCCGAGGCTGAGCCAGCCGAAGGCGATGAAATGGGCATAGACCACGCCCAGGCGGTAATCGGCGATCAGGGCCATGTGGAGACCGAGCAGGATCGCCAGGACGAAATAGACGATCGCAAAGCCGACCAGAATCCGCGCCATGACATGCCCCTCTCGGTACCGCCACGCGCAGCCACCAGGCCGTGTTGGCCTCTGGCCGCGCTGAAGAAACAACCGGCGGCGGGGGCAAAGGTTCCCGGCTCAGAACCCGGTGAGGTCGGTCACCGGCACCTCCGGCTTCTTGCCACTCTTGCCCTGAATGCGGGCCAGCGCCAGGTCGACGGCGGCGAGGTTGTTGTCGAACGAGCCGTGATTGGCGGATTCGGTCTTGATCCGGCCATCCTCGATCCTGGTCGGCACGTCCTGCGAGCCGACGGCGTCGTCGAAGCGCATGTTCGCGGCGATCTTGTCCCACGCCTTGAGTGTCGCCAGCCCTTCCGCGTTGAAAACGTTGTCGCGCACGACCTGGGCGCGAAACGCCTTGCGGGCGATGTCCTGGCCGAGTACCGGCGTCTTGTGCCGCTTCTCGAGGGCGCGCGAGATGAGATAGAGCAGCGACTTCGAATAGAGCGGCCCGGCACAGGCATCCCTGCGCTCGTTCTCGTCGCTGAGGCGCCCGACATAGGTCGCCTCCGCCCGCAGCACCCCCGAGACGAACGCCTTGCCGTAACGGTCCAGGGCAAAGTCGACGGTGCAGGCCGGGGCCCAGAGGTGACAGGTCTTCGCCTTGACCCCGCCGGCCGCCAGCGGCGCCAGGAAATGGCCGTGCAGGATGGCGCCGGCGGAATGGCCGAGCAGATGCAGCTCCGCATCGCCGTACTTTGCCAGCATCGCGCTGAGACGCTGCGCCACCAGATGGGTGGCACCCGTCGCCTCGGCGGCCAGTTCGGCGCGTTCCTTCATGTTGTCCCAGGCCGCCTTGATGATGACGTCGCGCGCCACCACCTCGAAGCTCTTGTCGACCTTCTCCTTCATGGCATCGACGATGCGGTCGAACCAGCCGGCCGCCAGTTCGGCCTTGTCCTCGACCTGGAACAGCCGCTTGGCGGCGATGGTCGCCATGTCGGCGAAGCATTCGAGGATGCCGGTGCGCCAGACCAGGAACACCGGATGGATCTTGTTGGCATGGAACCAGGGGCCCATGCGGCGCGCGCGCTTGAACCCGGCCTCCTGGCTGTTGAGGCCGCCATGGGCATAGAGGGCGATGCGGCGGATGCCCTTCTTCAGCTGTGCCTCGACATGATCCATCACAATGCCGATCTCCTCGGCGCCGTCGCGCGCCGCCACCATCTGGCGCTCCACCTTGCCTTCATGGCCGATCACCAGGATGTGCCGCACGGCCTCGTCGGTGGTCCAGGGCTGCAGCTTCGCGGCCAGCGCCGCCGAGCTGCCGGCCGGCCCGCGCACGCTTGGCGGTCCGCGGGTAAGGTCCGGCACCCGCGCCAGTTCGGCGAGCGCGCCGGCCGCCTTTGAAATCGGACTGGAAGCGACCGCGATCCTGGCCCCCAGCGCCAGCACCCAGGCGTCATAGCCATTGGCGACCCAATCGCCATAGGGCAGCAGCGCAAAGCCGAGATAGCCCCAGCCGGCGCCCCAGGAATTCTGCACGATGAAACCGTCGGCATTGTAGCCGACCAGGGCGAAGGCGTGACCGCCGCGCGCACTCTTCTTCGAGGCGGGGCGGATAGTGGCGGCTGCCAGCGACTTGCACTTGCCGAGGTTCCAGCCGTCATGGGTATCGGCGGAGACATAGATGGCATGGGTTTCGCGCAGCGCCGCCTGCATCGCCACCAGCCATTTGGTCGAGATCCGGTAGTAGGCGCCGAGCGGCGTCTCGATGGCGTTGATCGCCCAATCCGCTTTCGGCGGCGCGGGTTTCTTGTTGACGAGATAGGGCCAGTACTCCTCGCTGCAGACGCCGTGCTTGTGCAGCCCCTTGATGGCGCCGCGACAGCTCGACCCGTCGTAATCCTCGCCATTCCATTCGTCGTAGAGCTTGGCGTTCTGGTAGAGCATGCGCGGACTCACCCTGGCGGGCGGCGTTCCCTTGCCGCCCGACTCCATCCAGCGCTTCCATTTCAGGAAGTTGATCACCGCGGCGAGGCCGAAGCCGGTACAGGCCCCTTCGTCGAACTGGTTGAGCAGCATCTCGCTGCGCCGATAGGCCGGCAGGTACCGCTCCAGCGTCTCGGCATCCGGCCAGGCGTCCGGCAGATTGACCAGCGGCGGTCGGTAGTCGAGGTCGCGCATGTCGATCCGGTCGGGTCGCGCATCGAACACCCGCTGCTGGTCGATCATGTTGAAGGTGACTTCGGGCATGGTGCATACCTCCCCTTCTCGCAAGGCGCTGTCGCGGCGCAATTGCGGGCGGCACGCGGCGAGGCGGCGTGCCGTCGCGTTGAGTCATTGGGTCGTTGCCAGATGTCGGGGAATGCTAGTCCCGATCGCGCGGAGCTGCAACTTGTTGCTGCAGGAAGTCCGGTCTCTACACGCGGGCCAGCGTGTTAGTGTTTATGCCCGCAGCCACCACCATGATCGTGGTGCGCGTGAGCGGGTGCCTTGCCGGGATCGCGGCTGAGACCCTGTCGCGCGAGGGCCGCCAGGTAGTCGGCCCAGACCCTGTCCTGGTTGAGCCCCAGCTCGTAGAGATAGCGCCACGAATAGATGCCGGTGTCGTGGAGGTCGTCGAATTGCAGGCGGATGGCGTAATGCCCGACCGGCTCGATGTTCATGATCCCGACATGGCGCCGCCCCGGCACCAGGGTCTTCTGTCCCGGCCCGTGGCCCTGGACTTCCGCCGAGGGGCTCTCGACCCGCAGCAATTCGGCCGGATAGGTGAAGGTGCGGCCGTCGTCGAATTCGATCTCCAGCAGCTTCTTGGCCTGTCGGTGGCGGATTTCCACCGGCCAATGCTGCGTGCCCTGGGAATCCGTGTTCCCCGTGTCGGCGCCGCTCATGCTACTCGTCCAGCTCAAGCGGCCGCGCCTCGTCCACCAGCATGATCGGGATGCCGTCGCGGATCGGATAGGCGAGGCCCGCCGCCTTGGAAATCAGTTCCTGCTTCCTGCGGTCATAGATCAGCGGCGTCTTGCTGACCGGGCAGACCAGGATTTCCAGAAGCTTCGGATCGATGCCGGTGTCGAGCTCGCTCATCGCTTGGGGTTCCTCAATGCAGCCGGTGTTCGCCGCCCGACGCGGTGGCGCCGTGGACCTCGAACAGGGCCGTCATCATTTCGACCACCGCGTCGAGGTCGGGGCATTCCAGCAGCGACTGCTTCTCGTCGGGATCGAGCGGCGACATTTGCGCCATGGCGACCACCAGTTCGTCGTCGGCCACTTCCTCGATGCCCTTCCAGTCGAGCCGCGCCTGGCGCGTCTTCAGATATTCCTGCAGCACCGAGAGGAAGCGCGGCCGGTCGGCGAGCTGGAATTCATGTTCGGCCATGTCGTGGGCGAAGGGCGCCCAGTCGGGCCGCACCCAGCGGAAGCCGCCGGTGTCGAGCGGTAGTTCTTCCCTGATGCGGAAGCGGATGAGGCCGGAGAGGATGATCTGATAGCGCCCGTCCGGGGTCTCCTCGAAGGAGACGATACGCCCGGCGCAGCCCACCTGATGCACCGCCGGGACATGATCGATGCCTTTCAGCTCCGAGGGCATCACCTTGTCGGCGCCATGCTCGATCGGCTGCACCATGCCGATGAGCCGGTCCGGCCGCAGCAAGGCCGCCCGCACCATGGCGAGATAGCGCTGCTCGAACACATTGAGCGGCAGCCGCCCGCCTGGCAGCAGCAGGGCATTGGTCAGCGGAAAGATCGGCAGATCCTTCGGCAGATCGGCATAGCCGGGATCGAAGGGACCGAGCGCGCTGGGGCCTGGACGCATGCGGCGCCTCCTATCTTTCCGGGTCAGGAGAACAGCAGCGAGGAGAGCCGCCGCCGTCCACTGAGCGTGAGCGGATCGGTGGGACCCATCGCCTCGAAGAAGGTCACGAGCTGTTTCCTGGCCGCTTCCTCGTTCCACGCGCGGTTCATGCGGACGACTTCCAGCAGGTGATCGACCGCCGCCTCGCGCTCGCCGCCGGCAAAGAGCGCCTGGGCGAGCTCGCAGCGCGCCTCGAAATCCTTCGGATTGGCATCGACCCGGGCCTGCAGCGCATCGGATTGCCCGGCCGCCTTCTGCCCGGCCTGCGCCACCTCCAGCTGGGCGCGCGCGGCCGCGATGGCGGCATCGCCTTCCTTGCCCTTGGGCGTGCGGCCGAGGAACTCGGCGGCCTGTTCCAGTTCGCCGAGCGCAATCAGGCAGCGCACGATGCCGGCGATGGCCTTCAGATTCTCCGGCTCATGTTCGAGGATCTGGCCGAAGATCTCCACGGCACTCGCGTGATCGCCTTCGGCATGGGCGGCGTCGGCGTGTTCGAGGGCTTCCTCGATCGGCGAGGCTCCGGCGGCACCGCCGGCCAACTGGGCGAGGCGCCCGACGAAGGCCTTCAACTGGCCCTCCGGCTGCACGCCCTGGAAACCGTCCACCGGGCGGCCCTGGAAAAAGGCATAGACCGCCGGGATCGACTGGATGCGCATCTGCCCGGCCAGCGCCTGGTTCTCGTCGACATTGATCTTGACCATGCGCACCGCGCCGCGCGCTTCCTTGACCACCTTTTCGAGGAGCGGCCCCAGCTGCTTGCAAGGGCCACACCAAGGCGCCCAGAAATCGACGATCACCGGCACCTGCATCGAGGCGTCGAGCACATCGGCCTTGAAGCTCTGCTGCGAGGCGTCCTTGATGAGGTCGGCCGGCACCGCCGCGGCGGCGCCAATCAGATTGTCCATCAATCCTGTTCTCCCGAAGTGGCGCCCCCGCTTTGGCCGGGGGCTGATTTGGCTCTATAGATGGGCCTTTTCGGCCCTTGCTTCAAGCACTTACCCGAGCGGTTAAGATTCCCCGCCCGAATCAAGACACTAGTCGAAATCGAGGATCCGCGGCTTGTGGCCGACCGCCTCGAGGAATTTCACCAGGTCCCCCGGCGCGATGGCGGTGGATTTGTAATTCACCAGGGGATGGGCGTTGACCGGGTCCACCTCGGTGAGGTGCTTATCCAGCACCATCTGCACCTTGCCCCCGCCATCGTTGATGACGGCAAAGGGCGTCACCGCCCCCGGCACCACGCCGAGATAGGTCATCAGGCGGTCGGCCGAGCCGAAGGAAAGCTTCGCCGCCCCGCCGGTCTCGCCGGTGAGCAGCTCGCCCAGCTTCTTGAGATCGATGCGCCGCTCCTCCTCGACCGTCACCAGCCACATCTCCTCCTTGCGGTTGCGCAAGAACAGGTTCTTGATGTGGGCGCCCGGCAGTTCGCCCCGAAGATGGCGGCTTTCCTCCACGGTGAAGACCGGG
>JAEUKV010000097.1 GCA_016794165.1 Rhodospirillaceae bacterium | reverse complement strand
GAGTCTTCGAAAGTTAACGGAACGTGGGTTGGTACCAAATCTGATGGCTGGTTCTTGGAACAAGCTGCTTGGATATGCAAACACGACACCAGGCATTCGGCATCCGCTGCGAGAGGATAAATCCTCAAAGGCGACCGAAGCAGATGCCATTTACATGCTCTCGGTATGTGGTGCGGCCATAGTCTATCTCCGTAGCGTGACCACTTAGGGTGATCAATGAGGGCTTGGCGTGCAACCAGTGTTGGAGAAGACCGCCAGTACGGCGAGAACCAAGGATACGACGATGTTCTTGCAAGCCTGTATCGGTACGATAGCAATGTGGCAAACCACAAACGTATTGACGCCGGAGACCTGCCAATCATCTGAGATCGTCGATCCGCGCTTGGAGTTGCAAGAGTCATCGACGTAAAACATCAACCCGGCCCCAAGGCTTTCCAACAGTGCCCCTTTTGTTCCTCTCGAGGCAATATCGCCGCGTGGCGCCGGCGAGGGCGGGGTGAGGCTTCCACCCACCACGGCCAGTGACGGCGGGCGGTTGACCCGCCCGCCGCCGGTGGCCGCCCTACCGCCCGGCACGCCGGGCGAAGTCCTGGCGGAGCGCCCTGGCCTGGGCTTCGAGGTCGCCCGCCATGTCGAGGAGGACGCCGGGGTTGCGGCTTCGGGTGGCGAGGTCGCTTGTGACCTCCGCCACCAGGTCGCGGATCAGGCGCCGGGTTTCCTCGACGAGGGCGGCTTGGATCGGTCGATGTTTCATGGTCGGTCCCCATGGATGCCGGGAGAGCCCCGGCGGCACCGCCGCGACCAAGCGGCGGCCCCATGATGGTGCGACCGCGGCTTTCACGAATGCACGGCCCGAGAGGACGGGTGGCGTGAGGGCGTCAGCGCGGCGCCAGCAGCGGCACCTGCGGCGCGGCCGCGCACGGGAGATGGCCGGAAAGGCGCGGATCGTCGGCCACCTCGACCATGAAGGCGTAGGGCTTGAACCCGGCCTTCTGATAGAAGCCGAGCGCCCGGGGGTGATCGAAGGTGCAGGTATGGACCCAGAGACGATCTATGCGCCGCCCGTCCACATCGCGCGCCCAGGCAAGGGCGATGCCGCGTTCCACCAGAAAGCGTCCGGCGCCGCTGCCGATGGCGTCCGGCACCAGGCCGAAGAAGGCGAGCTCGCATTGGCCCTGCTCGCGGAAATCGAGCTCGAGCAGGCCCAGCACCGCGCCGCCCGCGCCCAGCAGGCGATAGAGATCGACCTTCGGATCGTTGAGGGTGGCCGCCAGTTTGGCATCCGTCATGACGAGGCGCGAATACCACATCCAGTCCTGGCCGATGCGGGCAAAGAGGGCGCGGTATGCGCCGAGATCCGGTGTCCCCCAGGGCTCCAGCCGGTAGGCTTCATCGCCGGGGCGCGGTTGCGGCGGCACGGGCGGCGCCGTCATCTCCAGGCAGGTGACGACATTGGCGATCTGGCCGGGGCGGATCGGCGAATAGCCGGTGGGGAGGGGCGGGTTGTCCATGACGGGGAGCGGTCTCTTGGCAACGGAAGAAGGGCGCCGCCCATCAAAAAAGGGGGCCGCGCCCTTCCTAATCTCTCGCGGCGGAAATGAAAAGCCGCCGCTATGCCGGTGCCGTTACTTCACCACGGTCACCGGCGCCTTGGCGTGGGAGACGACGGCGGTCGCCACCGAGCCCAGCAGCATGCGGGTGAGCTCGTTGGTGGTGTGGGTGCCGAGGACGATGTGGTCGGCCTTGTTCTTGTCGGCATAGGCGACGATGGCGTCGGCGACATGGCCGCCGGTGGCCACCACGCAGTCGTAATTCTCGAACTTGACCGCCTTCGCGGCCTTCACCGCCATGGAAAGCTGCTTGTTGGCCTGGGCGGCGGCCGCGTTCATCAGTTCGGCATCCCAGAAATAGGTGCGCCGGGCCCGGGTCGGGACCACGTCGATGTTGAGAAAGGTGAGCTTGGCGCCGGTCGCCTGCGCCAGTTCGACCGCGCAGGCGGCGACGTGACCGGTGATCTTCGAGCCGTCGACGGCGCAGACAATCTTCTTGATGGCCATGGTGTCGTTTCCTCCGGTGAATATTTGTTGACCTAGGGTATCATGACGCCGAATCCGCGCAAGCCACCTTGATCCAGGTCAAACCGGGTGGACTCACTTGCCGACAGAGCGCGCATTGATGCCGGTTTCGGGCAGAAAAAACCGGCCGCGCGATTCTTTTTTCGCGCGGCCGGTCGGGTGGCCTCGGCGTGAAGGCGGGGCTTACCCCGCCGCCAGGTTCCGCAGCACATACGGGAGCACGCCGCCGTGGCGGAAGTATTCCACTTCCTCGGCGGTATCGATGCGGCACAGCGCCTTGATCGATTCCACCCGGCCGTCGGCGCGGGTGATGCGGATATCGACGTCCATCCCGGGCTTGATGTTGCCGGCCTTGCCCGGGCCGGCGAGGCCGGTGATGTCGAAGATTTCCGAGCCGTCGAGGCCCAGCGTCTTCCGGGTCATGCCGTCCTTGAACATCAGCGGCAGCACACCCATGCCGACGAGGTTGGAGCGGTGGATGCGCTCGAAGCTTTCCACCAGCACCGCCTTGATGCCAAGCAGCAGCGTGCCCTTGGCCGCCCAGTCGCGGGACGAGCCGGTGCCGTACTCCTTGCCGCCCACCACCACCAGCGGCACCTTGTCCTTCTGGTATTTCATGGCGGCGTCGTAGATCGACATCGGTGTGCCGGTCGGCATCAGGCGGGTGACGCCGCCCTCGGTCCCGGGCGCCATCTCGTTCTTCAGGCGGATGTTGGCGAAGGTGCCGCGCATCATCACCTCGTGATGGCCACGCCGCGCCCCGTAGGAGTTGAAATCGGCAGGGCTCACCCCGTTGGCGATGAGGTACTGGCCGGCGGGTCCGTCCTTCTTGATCGAGCCCGCGGGGCTGATGTGATCGGTGGTGATGGAATCACCGAGGATGGCCAGCGGCCTGGCACCCCTGATGTCGCTGATGCCGCCCGGTTCCTTCGCCATGCCCTGGAAATAGGGCGGGTTGGCGACATAGGTCGATTTCTTCGGCCATTCATAGGTGAGGCCCTTGGTGGTCTTGACCTTGCGCCAGTTGGCGTCGCCCTTGAAGACATCGTTGTAGCGCTTGCGGAAATCGGCGAGCTTCACGGCCTTGGCCACCGTGTCGGCCACTTCCTTCGTGGTCGGCCAGATGTCCTTGAGATAGACCGGCTGGCCCTTCTTGTTGTAGCCGATGGGATCCTTGGCAACGTCGACCTTCATGGAGCCGGCGAGCGCATAGACCACGCACAGCATCGGCGAGGCGAGGTAATTGGCCTTGCAATGCGGATTGACGCGGCCCTCGAAATTGCGGTTGCCCGAAAGCACGGCGCTTGCCACCAGGTCGCCCTTGACGATGGCGTCGGCGATCGGCTCGGCGAGCGGGCCGGAATTGCCGATGCAGGTGGTGCAGCCATAGCCGACAAGATTGAAGCCGAGCTTGTCGAGATATTTGTTGAGGCCGGCATTCTTCAGATAGTCGGTCACCACCTGCGAGCCCGGCGCCAGGCTTGTCTTCACCCAGGGCTTCACGGTCAAGCCCGCCTCCACCGCCTTCTTGGCGACGAGGCCGGCGCCCAGCATGACCGAGGGGTTCGAGGTGTTGGTGCACGACGTGATGGCGGCAATCACCACCGCGCCATCGCCCAACACGTAATCGGCGCCGCGCACGGAGACGGCGCTTTCGTTGCCCTTGCGCCCGAAGGTCTCGGTGAGGGCGGCGTTGAACATCGCGGCGGCGCTGGCGAGCGGCACCCGGTCCTGCGGCCGCTTCGGTCCGGCGAGGCTGGGCTCCACCGTCGAGATGTCGAGGGAGAGCGAGTCGGTGAAGACCGGATCGGGCGATTTCTTGTCGCGCCACATGCCTTGCGCCTTGGCGTATTTCTCTACCAGCGCGATACGATCGGCCTTGCGGCCGGTGGCCTTGAGATAGCGGATGGTCTCGACGTCGATCGGGAAGAAGCCGCAGGTGGCGCCGTATTCCGGCGCCATGTTGGCGATGGTGGCGCGGTCGGGCAGCGCGAGATCGTCGAGGCCGGGGCCGTAGAACTCGACGAACTTGTTCACCACCCCCTTCTTCCGCAGCATCTGCGTCACGGTGAGGACGAGGTCGGTGGCTGTGGTGCCTTCCTTGAGCCTGCCGGTCAGCTTGAAGCCAACCACTTCGGGGATCAGCATCGAGATGGGCTGGCCCAGCATGGCGGCCTCGGCCTCGATGCCGCCCACGCCCCAGCCCAGTACCGCGAGACCGTTGACCATGGTGGTGTGGCTGTCGGTGCCGACCAGCGTGTCGGGATAGGCGATGGTCTTGGCGGCGACCTTGCGGCCCTTCACGGTCTGCGGCGGCTCCTTCATGGTCCAGACGACCTGGGCCAGGTGCTCCACATTGACCTGGTGGCAGATGCCGGTACCCGGCGGCACCACGCGGAAATTGTCGAAGGCGCTTGCCCCCCAGCGCAGGAAGGCATAGCGCTCGCCGTTGCGTTCGTATTCGAGATCGACGTTCTTCTT
This sequence comes from Rhodospirillaceae bacterium, assembly GCA_016794165.1. Classification (GTDB taxonomy): domain Bacteria; phylum Pseudomonadota; class Alphaproteobacteria; order Dongiales; family Dongiaceae; genus Dongia. Next base: position 6,897 of record JAEUKV010000097.1, on the reverse strand, counting down.
GAAGGCACCGGGGCCGGCGAAGAAATCGACCATCACCGAATGGTCGATGACGAGATCGACCGGCGACAACGGGTTGATCTGCTTCGGATCGCCCCCCAGCTTGGCCATGGCGTCGCGCATGGCGGCGAGATCGACCACGGCGGGAACGCCGGTGAAATCCTGCATCAGCACGCGGGCCGGGCGATAGGCGATCTCGCGGTCCGACTTCCGGGTCTTCAGCCACTTGGCAACGGCCTTGATGTCGGTTGCACTGACCGTACGGCCGTCCTCGTAGCGCAGCAGGTTCTCCAGCAGCACCTTCATGGAATTGGGCAGGCGGCTGATGTCGCCGAGGGTCTTCTCGGCGGCCTTCAGGCTGAAATAGTCATAGGTTTTCGACCCGACCTTGAGGCTCTTGCGGGTCTTGAGGCTGTTCAATCCGGACACGGAGACACTCCCACGTTGCGGTGCATTTGGCAGTCCCTGCTCCTGGAACGGCTGCGCCGGCGGGCCATCTCGGCTGCGCGGCAGTATTTCACCGATGGGGCCGATCGATCGACTTTGGACCGAAAATCAACCGGCACCCTGGGAGTTTAGGACTCGAAACCTGTCGAACTCGGCACCCGCCGCCCAGCGCCGCCGATGGCGCCGCCCGACCTTGGGCAATCCCCCGATTCACACAGGCGCGATGCTAACATGAAGACCAAAGGCCAGCGAGCGCCTTCGGGGAAACGGTCGCCATTATAGCGGGTTCGGCCGCCGCGCGGTTGTCCGGGCAGCGTGGCATTGCCCTTGCCTAGGCCAAGTTTTTGTTGGGCTGAAGATGGTGGGCGCACCCGGCGCACCCGCATTCGGGGCGGATTACCATATTCTTGCCACATTCCGGTCCTAAACGAGCCACAGGGCACCTCAAGAGTGCCAAGCGGAACGGCGAGGCCATCCCCCTTCCCGTTCCTGCGACCCTGGCGGGTGGTCGGCCCATTCGCCCGGATGCCCCTCGTAGGATTCCCCCCTCGTCCTGCCGCGCAGGGCGGAGACGGAATCCAGGCCGAGACACCGCGCCAGTCCCTACCCCCGAATGGCGCGGCGTGAAGGGCAGGTCGCCGCGCGCCATCCCCATCCCCCAGGCGCGCGGCGCCGCCTTCTTCAGGCGGCGACGCCCGCCCGTTGCTTGTTTCAGTTTCAAGCCCGTCTTCGCGCCATGCTCGCATTAATCGATGAATTCACTGCCAATGGGGCTTATATGTAGTCCCTGCGCACTGAGCGGTTCGAAAGATTGGACTTGTCGATGGCATCCGAAGCAACCCCACCCCTTCCCGACCTGCCTGCCCTTCAGGGCCGCAGATTTTCGATAGCACGCCGCCAGGATATTCAGTCGGAACCGGCGCGCATCCTGCTGGAGTGGTGGGAGAACGTTGCCAGGCAGCATCCACCCACCTTGCGCGATTTCGATGTGGCAGAGCACGCGCGCATTGCCGCAAACCTGTTCATCATCGAGTTAGTCGACGACGCCTTTGAACTCAAACTCTGCGGCGAGGAGTTTGTTCGCCTGATTCAGCGCAAACGAGGCATGCGCTGGCGTGAGTCGGACGAGGACGAAATCGCGCGCGACTATGCAATCTTCCTCGGCACGGTCAGTCGCAACAAAAGACCATATCTGGGTAGCGGCCCTCTGGTGCTCGACGGCCGCGTTTGGGTCGCCTTCGAATCGATCACCTGTCCATTGCTCGCTGACAACGGGCAGACGTCTGTCTTTATCGGGTCTGTTTGCGCCATCGACAAAGGCGCCTGACAAAACCCCCAGCGTACGTCCATGTGGACGGCACGGCATTCATTCCGCCGCGCTACGGGCTGCGTTCTGGTCGGCCAGGGGGAGATGCAGAGTAACCGTCGTGCCCTTGCCCAGTTCACTCTCGATATGGAAATTGCCACCGGAGAGATCGGTCAGCGATTTGACGATCGGAAGACCGAGTCCGGTGCCGGATTGACGCCGCTGATGGGCACCGTCGACCTGCACGAAGGGCTTCAGCACATTTGCGAGATCGTTCCTGGCGATGCCGATCCCGGTGTCCCTGACGACGATCTCCGCGCGCGTCTGATCTAAGCGCCGCGCCGTCAGTTCGACGCTTCCTTCGCGCGGGGTGAACTTCACCGCATTCGAGGCCAGATTGACCACGATCTGTTTCATCGCGCGCAGATCAACCAGCAGCGGCGGCAGTTCACTCTCCACCTCCGTGCGCAGATCGACGCCCGCATTCTTGGCCCGCTCGCGCATCAGGGTGGTGGCGACGTCGAACACGTCGCGCACCGAAACCCGTTCCGGGTGCAGTTCCATCTTGCCCGCTTCGATCTTGGAGAGATCGAGGATGTCCTCGATGAGCGAGAGCAGCAACTTGCCGCTGTCGAGGATGTCCTTGGCGTAATCCTGATAGCGCGGCGTGCCCAGGGGGCCCAGCAGTTCCATCTTCATCACGTCGGAAAAGCCGATGATGGCATTCAAGGGTGTGCGCAGTTCGTGGCTGACATTGGCGAGGAATTCCGACTTCGAGCGGTTGGCGAATTCCGCCTGGTTTTTCGCCTCGCGCAGGTGTTCCTCGGCGCGGATGCGCTGGGTGACGTCGCTCATGATGCCGACGAACTGCACGATGCGCCCGCTCTGGTCGGTGATCGGGCTGATGGCGAGCTCGTTCCAGAAGGTGCGACCGTCCTTGCGATAGTTGCGCAGGGTGACGTTGACGGCACGCTGCTGGGCCAGCGCCCGGCGCAGCTTGTCGAGTGCGTCTGGATCGGTATCGCGACCCTGCAGCATGCGGCAATTGCGCCCGAGGATTTCCTCCGGTGCATAGCCGGTGATGCGGGTGAAGGCGGCATTGGCGAAGGTGACCGGGTGGTCCGGGTTGGTCGCATCGCAGATGACGACGCCGCTGGTGACCGCGCCGATCGCGGTGGCCAGCACCTCGTTGCGATGCGCCAGTTCCGACAGGCGCATCTCGCGCCCCTTGATCGCCGTCACATCGGTCATCAGGCGCAGGGTGCCGCCATCGGCGGTTCTCGATTCGATCACCAGCAGGGTGCGGCCGTCGGGACCCGGCACCTCGATCCGCGACGGCAACTGGCGATGGCGCCGCATCTGCTCGGCGATCAGCGCCTCGGGATCGCCACCGGAGACAGGCTGGGCGGCGGGATCGCGCCCGGAACCAGGAGCGGCGTGATCGCCGCCACCGCGCAGGACGGACGTGCGCACCAGATCCTCATAGCGTGCGCCGATCTCCAGCAGCTCGGCGATCTCGGGATTGTGGTAGCGATAGGTGGCATTGCAGGCGATCAGGCGGTCGACCGCGTCGAACACCGCAACGCCTTCCGGGAGATCGGCGATGGTGCGGCTGATGAGAGGGGCCGCCTTCAGCTCCTCCACGGCGGTCGCCCGCGCGGCGGTCGAGGAGCGCGGGGTAGCGGCGACCGGCTCGCCCAGCAGATGCTCAAGGCCCAGCAGGACGACCGGAAAGAGCGCCAGCGCCGCCAGGGTTAGGACAAGGCCGGGCCAGTCCAGCAGCGGCGCCGCGGCGAGGAGTGGGAGCGCCGGCAGAAGAGCCAGCCGGATCATGCCGCGCGTTGTCGTGCCGGCCGGATAGCGGCGCCAGAGCCAGGGCAGGGCAAGGGCCGAAACCAGCGCCAGCGCTGCCGGCGCGAGGCCGTGGGTTCCAAAGAGCGCGAGGGCGCCCAGAGCAAAAACCGGCGCGGCAGCGCTGCCCAGCCAGGGATCGTGGCGCAAGGCGGCCAGCAGGGCGAGAATGAAGGGCGCGCCCAGCATCGCAGCCAGGATCCAGGGCCGCGCGCCGGCCCAGAATGCGGCAGCGAGCCAGTCCGGCCCCGTCGCCCAAGGTTGCAAACCGGGGGGTTGCAGCACGGGACCGACCTCGCCGAGCCACAGCAGGCCGAGACCGATTGCCAGCAGCAGGCCAAGTGCGGCGCCCGCCGCCACCCGGCCCAGCCGCCCGTACCCGCACCAGTTGGGAATGCCCGCCAGCCGACAGCCCGCCACGATCGCCACGACGAGGGCGAGGCTCATGAGGCCGGTGGCCGGCGCCACTGTCAGGATCGGTAAGGTGCCGTCGATCGCTGTCATCGCATTCCAGGATCTGCTGCTGGTCACCAAGGGCGTGGCTGCTTATACCCACGTCCGCAGGATGGGGCAATGTTTGTAATATCAAGCATTTGAGGCAATTTTTCCGAGTCGCGGATTCGCGCGCGGAAAAAGTGATTGGGGTCTCTATCCGGCTGCTTTTCGGCCCGGCGTTTCGGCGACTTTCCGCCAGGCGGAGCGCGCCGCCTTTGCCGAGTCGCCAGCGAGCTTCAGGAGCGGTCCCGGCCAGTCCCGGCGCCGGCCCCATTCCATCAGCCGGTCGATCCCCGCCCCCTCCTGCCAGCCGCCGGAACGCAGCTGCGCCCACGCGATCAGCTCTGCCATGGCGCCGATGGCGGCATGGCGGCGATCGGGATCGCCGGCGAGGTGCCGGGCCTCGAGCTTGTCCTGGTCCGGCTGCAGTTCGCGAAAGGTGTAGCTGTCGCGGCCGATCCGCAGTTCGGTGAGAAAGGCGGGGGCCGCCGCCTGCAGTCGGTATTCGACCGCAACCACGCGCGCGGCCTCGCTGGCAAAGGCCGGCTGCGGCCATCCGGCCGCTGCCAGCAACGGGGCGAGCAGCGAGCCCGGCTGCGACTTGAGATCGATGAGCGCCTGGCCGTTGCGCCCGCCATTCCCGGCGATGAGCGCCACATAGCGCTTGCGCCCCAGCGCCCCCAACCCCGCCACGCGCTGCGCCACGTCGAGCACGCGGAAGAATTCCGGATGGGCGCGGGTCCTGGCAAAGCGGTCGATGGCGGCGCTCACGCTCGCCACCTCCGCGCGCGCGAGCTTGATCGCCTTGCCGGTGTCGAAGCGCAGACGCCGCTTGCCGTTCTTCAGCACCGTGCGCTTGTCCAGCAGATCCGCCTGGCTGCGACTCTCGAGCTCGCGCAGCAGGTCGCCGATGGCGCCGTCGGCGGTGCGCCGCTCCAGCCAGCGCGCCTTGCCATCGACGAGCGCCGCGCGGTAGCGCCCGAGCGCGTGGCGGCTGAGATCGCGCGCAGCCGCCGACGTGACCCCCATCTCCGGCGCCGCCAGCTGCACGCCCACCAGGAAGCGCAGCAGATCGATGCTGGCGGGGCCGCGACAGGCATCGTCGAAATCGCCGATATCGAAATAGGTGAGGCGGTTGTCGCCGCGATAGGTACCGAAATTCTCGAGATGCAGATCGCCGTTGAGCCACACCGCCGGCGCCTCGATCGCCAGCAGCGGGGCCAGCCACCGCCCGTAGAACGCCTCGCCCGAGCCACGGAAATGGGCGAAGGCCGATTGCGCCATCTTGCGCTGGCGGAGGGCGAGCAGCTCCGACTCGATCTCGGGCCGTTTCATGCGGGAACTATGACCGCATCCGGCGCCGCTGCAAACACCCCCTCAATGACGGAAATGCCGCATGCCGGTGAGGACCATGGCGAGACCCGCTTCGTCGGCGGCCTTGATGATCTCGGCATCGCGCATTGAGCCGCCCGGCTGGATGATCGCGGTGGCGCCGGCGGCCGCTGCCGCCATCAGGCCGTCGGCGAATGGGAAGAAGGCGTCGGAGGCCACCACGGATCCCCTGGCGAGGCTTTGACCGAGACCCGCGGCCTTCGCCGCTTCCTCGGCTTTCCAGGCAGCGATGCGCGAGGAATCGACCCGGCTCATCTGGCCGGCGCCGATTCCCACGGTGGCGCCGTCCTTGGCATAGACGATGGCGTTCGACTTGACATGCTTCGCCACGCGGAAGGCGAAAATGAGATCGCCAATTTCCTTGTCGCTGGGCGCCCGCTTCGTCACCACCTTGAGGTCGCCCGGCGAAACGCGGCCGGCGTCGCGGTCCTGGGCAAGGAAGCCGCCGGCAAGCGATTTGACGACGATGTCGCCGGCGGCGGGGTCGGGCAGGGCGCCGGTTTCCAGCACGCGCACATTGGGCTTCGCGGCCAGCACGGCCCTGGCTTCCGCGCTGAACGACGGGGCGATCACCACCTCGGCGAAAAGCTTCACGATTTCCGCGGCCGTCGCACCGTCGAGGGCGCGGTTGACGGCGATGATGCCGCCGAAGGCCGAGACCGGATCGCAGGCCAGGGCCCGCGCATAGGCGGCGCCGAGATCGGCTTCCGATTCCGCCGTTGCCACGCCGCAGGGATTGGCATGCTTGATGATGGCGATCGCCGGCTGCTCGAACTCGGCCACCAATTCGAAGGCGGCGTCGGTGTCGTTGAGGTTGTTGTAGGAAAGTTCCTTGCCCTGCAGCTGCCGCGCCGTGGCGATCCCCGGCCGCGCCTTGCCGCTGCGATAGAAGGCCGCACGCTGATGCGGATTCTCGCCATAGCGCAGCATCTGGACGCGCGTGCCGCTGAGGCTCAAGGATTCCGGCAGGGCCTCGCCGGACTGCTGCGCCATCCAGTTGGCGATGGCGCCGTCATAGGCTGCCGTATGGGCATAGGCCTTCTGCGCAAGACGGCGGCGGAAGACCAAAGTGCTGGCGCCGTCATGGGCGGCGAGTTCAGAGAGCAGCAGCGAGTAATCGGCGGGGTCCACCACCACGGTCACGAAGTCATGATTCTTGGCAGCGGCGCGCAGCATGGCGGGACCGCCGATGTCGATGTTCTCGATGCAATCTTCCCAGCCCTTGCCGGCATCGACGGTGGCTTGGAAAGGATAGAGGTTGACGACCAGGAGATCGATATCGGGAATGTCGTGTTGGCGCTGTGCCGCCACGTGATCCGCATGGTCGCGCCGCGCCAGCAGCCCGCCATGGATCTTGGGATGCAGGGTTTTGACACGCCCGTCCATGATCTCGGGAAATCCGGTATGGG
>JAEUKV010000092.1 GCA_016794165.1 Rhodospirillaceae bacterium | reverse complement strand
GTGTTCGAACACGAGCCGGCGCTCAATCCGAAGCTGCTGCGCCTCGACAATGTCGTGCTGCTGCCGCATATGGGCTCGGCCACGATCGAGGGCCGCGTCGACATGGGCGAGAAGGTCATCATCAACATCAAGACCTTCGTCGACGGCCACAAGCCGCCCGACCGGGTGCTGGAAGCCTTGCTCTGACATCAAACGGCCCCGTCAATGACGGGGCCGAACCGTTTTTACGGTTGCCCGCAGGTCGCGCAGCCGGGATCGCGCTTGAAGCGGACCTCGCGGAATTGCGGGCCTAGCGCGTCATACATCAGCAGGCGGCCGGAGAGGCTGTCGCCCAGGCCCAGTACCTCCTTCAGCACCTCCGTCGCCTGCAAGGCGCCCATGACGCCGGCAACCGAGCCCAATATGCCGGCCGCCTCGCAGCGCGGCACCAAATCCTCCGGTGGTTGTTCCGGAAAGAGGCAGCGATAGCAGGGATGGGGTGCGCCCAGATGCGCCTTGAAGGTCGAGAGCTGCGCGTCGAAACGCAGCAGGGCCGCCGAGACCAGCGTCTTCTTCTGCCGGAAACAGACATCGTTCAGCAGATAACGCGTGGTGAAATTGTCGCTGCCGTCGGCCACGATGTCGAAGCTGGCGACGATGCCATCGGCATTCCCGGCGGTGAGGCGGGTCTCGAAGATCTCTATCCTGATATCGGGGTTGAGTGCGCGCAGGCGCTTTTGGGCACTTTCGACCTTGGGCCGGCCGACCCCCGCCTCGTCGTGAATGACCTGGCGCTGCAGGTTCGAGAGATCGACCGTGTCGTCGTCGATCACACCGAGGGTGCCGATGCCGGCGGCCGCGAGATAGAGCAGCAATGGCGCGCCGAGACCGCCCGCGCCAATCACCAGCACCTTGGCATCCAGCAGCTTGCCCTGGCCGTCCTCGCCCACCTCGTCGAGGATGACGTGGCGCGCGTAACGCTCAAGCTGCCGGTCGGTAAGGTCGGTCATGACAATTGTCGGTTCTATTCCAGCCCCTCGAACAGCGCCGTCGAAAGATAGCGCTCGGCCGAAGAGGGCAGCACCACCAGGATGCGCTTGCCGTCCATGCCGGGACGCTGGCCAAGTTCGATCCCGGCGGTGAGGGCGGCGCCCGAGGAGATGCCGACCGGCATGCCCTCGATCTTCGCCACCTTCCGCGCCATGGCGAAGGCGTTGGCGTTGGAGATGCGCAGGATCTCGTCGATCACCCCCTTGTTGAGGATTTCCGGCACGAACCCGGCGCCGATGCCCTGGATCTTGTGGGGGCCGGGCTGTCCGCCGGAAAGGACCGGGCTGACCTCCGGCTCGATGGCCACGATCTTCACCCCGGGGATTTCCTTCTTGAGGACCTCGCCCACACCGGTGATGGTGCCGCCAGTGCCCACGCCGGAGACAAAATAGTCGAGCCTGCCGCCGCAATCGGCGATGATCTCCCTGGCCGTGGTGTGGCGGTGGATCTCCGGATTGGCGGCGTTCTTGAACTGCTGCGGAATGACCGCGCCGGGCGTCGCCGCGGCCAGTTCCTCGGCCCGCTGGATGGCACCCGACATGCCGCGCGCAGCCGGCGTCAGCTCCAGTTCCGCCCCCAGCAGCCGCAGCATCTTGCGGCGCTCCAGCGACATGCTTTCGGGCATGGTGAGGATAAGCCGGTAGCCCTTGGCTGCGGCCACGAAGGCCAGCGCGATGCCGGTATTGCCGCTGGTGGGCTCGATCAGCGTGCCGCCGGGCTGCAGCTTGCCGCTCTGCTCCAGGGCTTCGATCATGGCCAGGCCGATGCGGTCCTTGACCGAGGAAAGCGGGTTGAAGAATTCCAGCTTGGCGAGGAGATCGGCCTTCACCCCTTCGGCGCGGGCAAGCTTGCCGAGGCGCACGACCGGCGTCGCCCCGATGGTGGCGAGGAAATTGTCGTAGATCTGGCCGCGAAAGGTGGCGGGTCTGTTGCTCATGATGCGGGTCTTCCTGATTGCTCGTCTTCGGTGGTTGTCGTCAGATACTGAAATCGAGGCGCTGCAACGCATCGGTCTGGATGCCGGCCGCCTGCGCCTTCTGGCAGAGATCCTCCAGCGTCATGGCATCGAGGCGGGTCAGCATTTCCTGCTGCAGCTCGCGCCAGACCGGGCGCACGATCTCGAGGGCCACGCGGGAGCCGGCCGCTGTCTGCACCGGGTCCGGCTGGCCCTCGAACTGGCGCACGGCGCGCACGATCTCGCCCAGATTGATGCGGCGGCGTTCCCGCGCCAGCACATAACCGCCCTTGGGGCCGCGATGGCCGGCGAGGATTCCGGTCCGCACCAGATGCTGCAGCACCTGTTCGAGATAGCGGCGCGGGATACCCTGGCGCGCCGAGATGTCGCCCGACTGCACCGGCTGCGACCCGCCGTAATAGGCGATGTCGAGCACGGCTTCGATGGCGAACAGCAGGCGTTTGGATGGATGCAGCACAGTCTTTCCCCGTAAGATTTGATCCGTCGGATGTCAGCGATGGCCGGCCGCATTCGTCGGCGTGGTAAGGCCGGTCGAGCCGAAGCCGCCACCGCCGCGCGCCGTGGCGGGCAGGCTGTCGACCTCGTCCCAGGCGAGGCGCTCGACCCGCGCCAGCAGCAATTGCGCGATGCGCTCGCCGCGGCGCAGGATAACGGTTGCGTCGGAGAGGTTGACGAGGATGACGCCGATCTCGCCCCGATAGTCGGCATCGATGGTGCCCGGCGCGTTGAGCACGGTGACGCCTTGCTTGAGCGCCAGGCCGGAGCGCGGCCGCACCTGTGCTTCATAACCCACCGGCAGCGCAATGCTGATGCCGGTCGGTACCAGCGCCCGGCCGAGGGGGGCGAGGGTGACATCCGCGTCGATGGCGGCCAGCAGATCGAGCCCGGCCGCGTGTTCGCTGGCATAGGCGGGCAGCGGCAGATCGGCGCCATGGGGCAGGCGCTGGAGTGCCACCCGTACGGGATTCTCCGGCGCGCCGCTCATTCGGCGGCCTTGCCGAATTCGGCGGCGATGCGGGCGACGAGGCGACGCGCGAGTTCGCCCTTGCCGAGGCGCGGCCATTCTTCGGTGCCGCCGCCATGGATGAAATGGACCTTGTTCTCCGCCCCGC
>JAEUKV010000034.1 GCA_016794165.1 Rhodospirillaceae bacterium | reverse complement strand
CGCTGGATGAGCACGTGCCCCTCGGCTTCCGCCGGTACGGCATAGCCTTCGAGACTGGCGAGTGCCTGGAACAGGGTCAGGGTTTTCAGCTGCAGGGCATTGAGATTGAGTGGGTTTTTCTTGGGCGCCATGACGGGATCCATTCTGCTGGGCTGTTGTCGCGGCTCGTTTCGGTTTTGGCATTCGGCAGATAGGCTCGGCGGCCGCATCGCCGGTGGTGCTGCGCGATGCTAATCGCGGAAGTTTGTATACTGCAGCGGCTGCTCGATCTTCAGTCCTTTCACGAAGGCGATTGCGTCCTGGAGATCGTCTCGCTTCTTGCCCGTGACCCTCAGCTCGTCGCCCTGGATCGAGACCTGAACCTTGAGCTTGCTGTCCTTGATGTCCTTGACGATCCGCTTGGCAAGGGTCTGTTCAATACCCTGCTTGACCACGACTTCCTGGCGCCGGGAATTGCCGGCGGCCTTCTGCTCTTCCTTGAATTCCAGACAGCCGGCGTCGAGCTTGCGACGCGTGATGTGTACCTTGAGCAGTTCCTGCACCTGCTTGAGCTTGAGCTCGTCATCGGCATTGATCGTGATGACGGTTTCCTTTCGCTCGATCGTGCACTTCGACCCCTTGAAGTCGAACCGGGTGCCGATCTCCCGCGCCACGCCCTGGACGGCGTTCTCGACTTCCGCCAGGTCGGTTTTTGAAACGATGTCGAATGATGGCATGGGACCTCCTAGCTCAGGATCACGGTGCGGTCGATGCTTCCCTCAATGCGCCAGCGACCGCGGAATCCGCGGATACCAGCAATAGAGGGTGATTGCCCGCAGCACAAAGAACAGCAACAGGGCCGCCCAGAGACCATGGTTCCCGAAGGGCGGAATCAGGAAATACTGGGCGACGATGGCGCCGAAGGCCGCGATGATCATGCCGTTGCGCATCTCGCGGCCGCGGGTGGCGCCGATGAACACGCCATCAAGAATATAGCACCATACCGCGACCAGGGGCGCTGCGACCAACCAGGGCAGATAGGGAGCCGCCTTGGCAAGGACGCTGGCGTCGCTTGAGAATTGCGAGACGATGAGCGGCCCGGAGAAGTACAGCAGTGAGGAAAGAAGTAGCGCCACGATCAGGCCCCACAGCAACGAACCCGTAACAGCGCGTGTCAGATTCTGCCGATCTCGTGCGCCGACGGCGTAACCGGTCAGCGTTTCCGCCGATTGCGCAAATCCATCCAAAGTCTGCGCGATCGTGGCGAGGAGAGCAAACAGAACATGGTTCGCCGCCAGCGTGGTGTCGCCCATGCGTGCGCCGAGGCCGACGAAGTAGGCCATCACGAACATGACGCAGAGTGTCCGGAGGAAGATGTCGAAGTTCACCGAGACCAGTTCGAACAGCTTGTCGAGATCGATCAGCGTGGTCGATTCCGGACGGACCGGCACCTGTCGCAGCAATCGATGGACGAAGAAAAGGCCGACACCCGCTGCGATCACCTGAGACACGCTGGTGGCGATGGCGGCCCCGTCGACACCCTGATGGAAGCGGAAGATCAGGATGTAGCTGAGGACCACGTTGCAGCCATTGAGGACGATCTGCACGCCAAGTGCCGTGCCGGCGCGCTGCAGCCCCAGCAACCAGCCGAGCACGACATAATTGGTGAGTTCGAAAGGGGCGCCAAACAGGCGATAATGGAAATACCGGGCAGCCAAATCGGACACCTGATCGCCGGCGCCATACAGCGGAATGGCGACGATGGCCAGGGGCACCATGATCAGAAGCAGGACGAAACCGAAGACCCAGGCCAGGGCGAGGGCGCGGCCCAGCGTGGCCTTGATCTCGTTGCCATCCTGGGCGCCGAAGGCCTGCGCGGTGAAGCCGGCTGTGCCAAGTCGCAGGAAAGCAAAGGCCCAGAGCAGAAATCCGGCCAGGGAGGCCCCGATGGCGATCCCGCCCAGGGCGACGGCATCCCCGGTTTGTCCGATCAGGGCGGTATCGACAAGGCTGGGTAGGACCGCGGAAAAATTGGCCAGAACCGCCGGAATCGCCAGACTCAGGATGCGGTGGTGCATGGATGGCGTGGGGGTGACGGTGATGTCGGTCATGGCCGGGCACTGCGAAGGAGGCGGGCACTATAGGCGGGGCCCTCCGGCACTGGCAAGCAATGGCTATGGATCGGGTCTTGGCGGTGGGGTGTTTTTGCCACTATTTCAGGGCGCTAGCGCAATGCTAAGATATCCTTAACGAATTCACCCTAGTTAACAAGGACCATTCCGCTGGTTGATCAGGCCGCCTTGCCCGACAACCCAAACTTCGTCATCGGCGGGCGATAGGTCTCGCGGCCGAGATTGGGTGGCACGATGAGTGAAGGTCGGATCCTCTTCCTGCTCGACGACGAGGCCGAGAAGACGGTCGTGCGGAATGCGCTCGGTGCCGCGCGTTGCGAACTTGAGTCGCTGGCCTCGCTCGACGAGCTGGGCGTTCTTCAGGGCGATCAGCCAGCCGATTTGTTGCTGCTGCGCGCCCGCAAGCACACGGTCGATGGCAAGCTCATCAAGGCCGTGCGGAAGAGTTATGCCAGCGACGAACTGCCGATCGTGTTTCTGGTCGACGAGGGCGACGAGGCGCTGATCGAACATTGCCTCGAATGTGGCGCCGACGACTTTGTGACCCTGCCCATTCATGGTGCCGAACTGCTGGCGCGGGCGCGCAGCCAGATGGCCCGTCGGCGCGCGGTGGCGGCCGGGCGTATCGAGCGGGAGCGCTTTGCCCTGGCCGTGGCCGGTTCCAGCGACGGCATCTGGGATATTAACCTTGCGGATGACGCGCTCTTCATGTCGGCCCGCTGCTACGAGCTTCTGGGCCGCGGCAACGATGACGGCCTGAAGTCGCTGGACGAGTGGCTGGCGCTGATTCACCCCGACGATGTCGATCAGTTCCAGATTGAACTGCGAAATCACCTCGAAGGCGTCAGTCTGTCGTTGCAGATGGAATGCCGCATGCTGCATCGGAACCAGACCTATCGCTGGTTCCTCGTGCGGGGCATCGGACAGCGGGATGGTTCCGGCAAGGCCTTCCGCATCGCCGGTTCGCTCACCGACATCAGCGAGCGGAAGCTGACCGATGCGATGACCGGCCTGCCCAACCGGATCGTGCTTTATGACCGCCTGAATCAGACGATCGTGAAGAACCGGCGCAAGAGCTCCGCCAATTTCGGCATCATCCTGCTGCAGATCGATCGCTTCGAAACCATGCGCGAGGCCTATGGCCAGGTGTTCTGCGATGCCGTGCAGAAGGTCGTGGCGCAGCGCCTGGTAGGAACCCTGCGCACGACCGATACGCTCACCATCATGGGCGAAAACACCATGTGCATCCTCCTGGACGTGATGCGCGACGACACCGACCTGGTGCGCGTGGCCAACCGCGTGCGTGCGGCGGCAGAGGAACCAATCACCCTGGGCGACGAGAGCGTGATGCTTTCTCTCTCCATCGGCATGGCCCAGGCCCAGGCTCATCACCAGAGTGCCGAGGACCTGATCCGGGACGCAACCGCCGCGCTCAACAAGGCGCGCGCCGAAGGCGGCGGGCAGGAGGTCGTGTTCGACCCCGACATGCAAAGGCGTGCGCGCGACCGGCTGCGGATCGAGGCGGAACTGCATCTCGCCCTGAAGCGCAATGAACTGCTGTTGCTCTATCAGCCGATCGTGAACCTGAAAACCGGCGAGGTTGCGGGTTTCGAGGGTCTGGCGCGCTGGCAGCACCCACAGCGCGGACTTATCTCGCCGATGGACTTCATTCCGATCGCCGAGGAGACCGGCCTCGTCATACCGATGGGTACCTGGGTTGTTCAGGAAGCCTGCCGCCAGGGGCGCGAATGGCTCGACCAAGGTGCCAACCCGAACCTCTTCATCAGCGTCAACGTATCGTCGCGCCAGCTGGACGGACCGGCCCTGCCGGAGATCGTGCGCCGGGCTCTGCGAGCTAGTCGCCTGGCGCCCGCGCATCTCAAGCTCGAGATCACGGAAAGCGCCGTGATGCGCGATTTCGAGGTGACGCTGAACCTGCTGAAGCGCCTCAAGGAAATCGGCGTCGGCTTGTCGCTCGACGATTTCGGCACCGGCTATTCATCGCTGAGCCTGCTGCGGCGATTGCCGGTGGATACCTTGAAGGTGGACCGGTCTTTCGTCTCGGCCATGAACGACGAGAGCGGCGTGCGCATGGTCGAGGCCATCCTGCAGCTCGCGCGCCTGTTCGACCTCAGGGTCGTGGCCGAGGGAATCGAACAGGTCGGCGAAGAAGATCTGCTGAAGGAGCGCGGCTGCGACTACGGTCAGGGCTGGCGCTATGGCAAGCCGCTGCCGGTCGATCAATGCCTGCAGTTGCTGCAGGAGCAGGCGCGACAGGGGGCACGGGCAACCCGCTAGGGCCTGCCCGCGCACCGTCCGTCGATGGTTACTTGTTGGATTGCAGCGCCATCTGGATGTCCCGCTGCCGCCGCCGCTCCGCCCTTGTCATCAGAATATGCGACGTGACCACGCCAAATGCGACCACGGCGATGATGATCGTTGCCAGGGCATTGATGCTGGGATTGACGCCCAACCGGACCGCCGAGAAGATCACCTGCGGCAGCGTGGTTGAGCCGGGACCATTGGTGTAGCTGGTGATCACCAGGTCGTCGAGCGAGATGGTGAAGGATAGCAGCCAGCCGGAAATGATCGCCGGTGCCACGATCGGCAGGGTGATGACCATGAACACCTTGAGCGGTCGTGCCCCCAGATCCAGCGCCGCTTCCTCCAGGGAAATATCGAGCGTGGTGAAGCGCGACTGCATCACGATGGTGACGTAGGAGAGGGTGAAGGTGATGTGCGCGAGGATGACCGTCATCAGGCCGCGATTTGGCCAGCCGAACAGATCCTTCATCGCCACGAACAGCAGCAGCAGCGACAGGCCGGTGATCACTTCAGGCATCACCAGCGGCGCCGTGACCATGCCGCTGAACAGCGTGCGGCCCCGGAACTTCCGGTACCGGGCCAGCACATAGCCGGCAATGGTGCCGAAGGTGGTGGCAAAGGTGGCGCTAACCACGCCGATGATCAGGCTGTGCTTGGCGGCGCGCAGCATCTGGTCATTGGCCAGCAGGGCCGGATACCACCGCGTCGAGAAGCCGCCCCACAGGGTCGCCAGCTTATTGTCGTTGAAGGAGTAGATCACCACCGACACCATCGGCCCGTAAAGGAAGATGAAGCCGACAACCAGCATCAGGATGATGAACCAGGAGAGGCGATTGCTCATGCCGCGCGCTCCTGCGATTTGTTCTGGTAGTACTGGAAGAACATGATCGGCACGACCAGCAGCGCGAGGACGGCAATGGCAACGACCGAGGCCATCGGCCAATCGCGGTTCTGGGCGAACTCGTTCCATACCACGCGCCCGATCATCAAGGCGTTGGGTCCGCCGAGCAGCTCCGGAATGACGTATTCGCCGACGGCCGGAATGAAGACCAGCATAGAACCCGCGACGATACCCGGAAAGGAGAGCGGTACGGTGATCACGAAAAATGCCTTGATCGGCCGGCAGCCCAGATCCGCCGCGGCCTCGAGCAGCGAGACGTCCATCTTCTCGAGATTGGCGTAGAGGGGCAGGATCATGAAGGGAAGATACGAGTAGACTACGCCGATATACATCGCGAGCGGCGTGTAGAGCAGATTGAGCGGCGCGTCGATGACACCCAGCCAGAGCAGGAAATTGTTGAGTACGCCGTTGGTGTTGAGGATGCCCATCCAGGCATAGACGCGGATCAGGAACGACGTCCAGAACGGCAGGATGATCGCCATCAGCAGCAGGCTGCGGGTCGACGGGGCGCAGCGAGCGATGCCATAGGCCATCGGATAGCCGATCAGCAGGCAGATCACGGTCGAGATGGCCGCGAGCTGCAGCGAGGTCAAATAGGCGTCGAAATAGATCGTGTCCTGAAACAGGCGCCGGAAGTTGTCCAGCAGTTCATGGGTGGGGACGCTGTCCGGGCCGAACAGCGGAGTATAGGGTGGCTGCGCGATGATCGTCTGCGCGAAGCTGATCTTCAGGACGAAGAAGAACGGCACCAGGAAGAACAGTGTCAGCCAGAAGTAGGGAACGAAAATCACGGCCGTGCGCGGCCGGAATCCCAGCTTGACCAGAATGTGCTGAATCTGGCGACCCAGGGGCAGGGGGCTGTGGTCGACGGTTTCTGCGGCCATGTTATTGCCTCAGCTCAACAGGGCGACGGGGCTGTTGGCGTGCCAGGTGACGTAGACCCGGTCGTCCCAGTCAATTGCGTGTTCCGCGGCGCGGCGCTGATTCGACATGGAAATCTTGACCTCCTTGCCGCTGTCGAGCTGCACCAGATAGACGGAGAGGTTGCCCATATAGGCAACGCCCTTGACGGTGCCGGGGGTGCAATTGTGGCCGGTGCCGGTGCTGGTCTTGCTGAGTTCCAGTTTCTCCGGGCGGATCGCCACGAACACTTCGGCGCCGGGGGCGGCGGAGATGCCGTGGTCGATGTAAATCGGACAGCCGGCCTCCTCGGAGGCGATCAGGACATGGTCGGCTTCGTCCTCCTGGATGTAGCCTTCGAAGAGGTTCACCGAGCCGATGAAATCGGCGACGAACTTGGTGTTGGGATATTCATAGATTTCCTTGGGCGTGCCCACCTGGACGATCTGGCCATGATTCATGACGCCGATCCGGGTGGCCAGGGTCATGGCTTCTTCCTGATCGTGTGTGACCACCATGAAGGTAATTCCCAGGCGGTCCTGAATGTTCATGATCTCGAACTGGGTCGCCTCGCGCAGCTTCTTGTCCAGCGCGCCCAGGGGTTCGTCAAGCAGGAGCAATTTGGGTTCCTTCACAAGCGACCTGGCGAGGGCGACGCGCTGGCGCTGGCCGCCCGAGAGCTGATGCGGCTTGCGATGCGCGAAGTTGCGCATCTGCACCATGTCGAGAATGTCGCCGACGCGTTTCTTGATCTCGTCGGCAGGTACCCTGTCCTGCTTGAGGCCGAAACTCACGTTCTGCTCGACGGTCATGTGCGGGAAAAGTGCGTAGGACTGGAACATCATGTTGGTCGGCCGCTCATAGGGCGGAATGTCGGCCATGTCGACGCCGTCGATGTAGATCTTGCCGGTGGTCGGCTGCTCGAATCCGGCCAGCATGCGCAGCAGGGTCGTCTTGCCGCATCCGGAGCCGCCGAGGAGAGCAAACAGTTCCCCGCGATAGACATCAAGCGAGACGTTGTTGACGGCGACAAAGTCGCCGAATTTCTTGGTGACGTTCTCGATGCGGATATATGGCACCGCATCCGGATCGTTCCATGTCTCGGTTTGGGAGTCAGCCTTTGCGCGTTCGGCGGCCATGATGCTCTACACCTCTGTGAAGTATCCCGACATTGTCAGGTCCCTGATTCGACATGTGTCCGGCCCACCTGGGAACCGGACACATGCTAGCAATGGGTTATCGTTGAACTCTGGTTGATGCCGGCTCGACTACTGTCCGGTCTTCAATCTGGTCCACTCCCTGGTAATCACGCGGCTGAGATCCTGGGATCGCACGACGGACGGGAACCCGCGGGCAAGCACAGCCTCATCCGGATAAATCGCTGGATCCTCCAGAACCTCGGGTTCGACGAAGGCATTGGCCTCGCGATTGGCGTTGGCGTAATAGGTGTAGTTCGTCGCCGCGGCAATGACTTCGGGCCGCATCATGTAGTCGAGGAACAGATGCGCGTTGGTGGGATGCGGCGCATCGGCGGGAATCAGCATGGCGTCGAACCAGATGTTGGTGCCTTCCTTGGGAATGGTATAGGCGAGGTTGACGTCGACCCCGGCTTCCTCGGCGCGCGCGGAAGCGGTGGCGTAGTCTCCCGACCAGCTCATCGAGATGCAGTAGTTCCCGGTCGGCAGGGCGTTGAGATACTGCTGCGAGTCGAAGTTGCGGATATAGGGTCGCACCTTCATCAGCATGTCGACGGCGGCCACGATGTCGTCCTCGCTCTGCGAGGTCGGATCCTTGCCCATATAGGCGAGTGCCAGGGGGATCACGTCTTCCGGCGAATCGAGGAAGGTGACGCCGCAATCGGCGAACTTGGCGATGATTGCGGGATCGAAGATCATGGCAAGGCTGTCGAGTGGCGCATCGGGCATGCGTTCCATGATCATGTCGACATTGTAGGTAAACCCGTTGGTGCCCCACATGTATGGAATGGCATGGGCGTTGTCCGGATCGGCCTCGCGGTCCAGGATACCCATGATTTCGGCATCCATGTTCTTCAGATTGGGCAGCAGGCTCTTGTCCAGCTTCTGGTAGAGGCCGATCTGGATCTGGCGCGCGAAGAAGGAGGAGGAGGGGAACACGATGTCGTAGCCGGTATCGCCGGTAACCAGTTTGGCTTCGAGTGTCTCGTTGCCGTCATAGGTGTCGTACTGCACCTTGATCCCGGTTTCAGCCTCGAAATCGGCGATCGTCGTCTCGCCGATGTAATCCGACCAGTTGTAGATGTTCAGTTCCTTGGCTTCTTCTGCGCCCGCAGCCGCGGCTGCCAGGGTACCGACCATCAACATGGCGCTGCCGAGCAGCGCACGCATCCGAACATCGCGGTTTTTCGTCATCATGCCTCCCATTTCAACAAACGACGCTGCCCCGGCGCGGAATCGCGAGAGCAGCATCTATTGGATCCCCGTTTAAACACTTTCTTAATTATTTCGATTATCTGACCCTTTTCGGATAGTGCCTGTCAACCCTTCGACACTTCCTGCACGTTTGATCGCAGGTGTGTTTGGCACACAAAAAGCCCCGCGGACTTGGTCCGCGGGGCTGATGGTTAACCGAGCCTTTGCCGACGTTGGCCGGCCAGGGTTTTCTTATTGCCCGGTCTTGATCTTGGTCCAGGTCCGAGTCCGCAGCCGTTCGACCTCGGCCGTGGCGACCTTGTCGGGGAACAGTTTGGCCTTCACGTCGGCAGGCGGATAGACGTTGGGATTGTCCATCAGTTCCTTGTCGATCCTGGGGAGTGCCGTGGCGACCGGGCTGCCATAGCCGACATAATCGGCGTTCGCCACGGCGACATCGGTATCCATCATGTAGTTGATCCAGGCGTGGGCCTGATCGACATTGGCGGCGTCGGCGGGAATCGCCAGCGTATCAACCCAGATGAGTGTGCCTTCCTTGGGGATCGAATACTCAATCGTGATCCCGTTCTGCGCCTCCTCGGCGCGCGCCGCGGCGATGCCGAAATCGCCCGACCAGCCGATGGCGAGGCAGATGTTGCCGTTCGCGATGTCGTTGATGTAGCTCGAGCTGTGGAAGTACTTCACGTAGGGCCGCACGCTCAGCAACAGGGCCTCGGCGGCGGCGTAGTCCTCCGGACTTGCGGAATACGGATCCTTGCCGAGATAGTGCAGCGCCAGTTGCAGAACTTCGCTGGGAGCATCCAGCATGCTGATCCCGCAATCGGCGAACTTCTGCGCCAGTTCGGGCTTGAAGACGATGTCAAGGCTGTTGACCGGGGCGTCCGGCATGCGCTGCTGGATCGCTTCGACCGCGTAGCCGATGCCGGTCGTTCCCCAGAACCATGGCACCGCGTGCTTGTTGCCGGGATCGAAGGCCGCGAGGGTGGCCAGAATCTCCGGGTCGAGATTCTTGTGATTGGGGAGTTTGCCGAGGTCGAGTTCCTGGTAGATGCCGGCCTGGATCTGGCGGGCGAGGAAGGCACCCGACGGCACGACCACATCGTAGCCGGTACCGCCTGCCATCAGCTTGGCTTCCAGCATCTCGTTGGAATCGAAAACGTCATACTGAACGCGGATGCCAGTGGCCTTCTCGAAACCCTCGTTGGAGCCTTCGGCAATGTAGTCGGACCAGTTGTAAACATTGACCTGGCCGCCGGAGCCGGCTGCTGCGGCAGGCTCGGCCGCAGCCTCTGCGGCGGGCGCGGCTTCCGCAGGCGCGGCTTCCTCCGCGGGGGCGGCGGCGGCCTGCTCGGTGGCTTCCGGGGTCGCCGTGGATTGCTGTGATTCTGCCTCTTTCTGTTCCTCGCCGCAGGCGCTCAGCAGCAGGGCGGATATGAAAGCAACGGCAGCAATTTTTTGTTTGGGCACTCTAGCCTCCTCGAAGTTGGGTGCGATCGACGGTGAGATCGCCTGAGTTGCACCAGATTGTAAGGTTTCTGGTTACATTGTCGGCTCATTCTCACACGGGTTCGGCGGGGCTTGTCAACTCCGGCCCTACCGGGCGCCAGGGAATGCCCGGCCGCGGGACTCGGCGCCGTGACGGCTTCATTCCGTCCAGTTCTGGCCGTCCAGCGTCATCATCACGGTGTAGAGGTCGGGCCGGCGATCGCGGAACAGCCCCCAACCTGCGCGCTGTCGCCGCAGGGTCTCGAAGTCGAATTCCGCCGTCAGAACGGCCTCCTGGTCCCCGGCCTCGGTCAGGATTTCGCCGCGCGGGCCGGCGATGAACGACCTGCCGTAGAAAGTGAGCGAACATGTGCTGCCGTCCTCGCGCCCGATCCGGTTCGAGGCGACCACCGGCACCATGTTGCAGGCGGCGTGGCCCTGCATGGCGCGCTGCCAGTGATCGGCGCTGCTGTAGTCGGGATCATTGGGTTCGCTGCCGATCGCGGTGGGATAGAACAGAATTTCGGCTCCCATCAAGGCCATGGATCTCGCGCATTCGGGAAACCACTGGTCCCAGCAGATGCCGCACCCGATCCTGGCATACGCCGTGTCCCACACCCTGAAGCCGGTGTCGCCCGGGTTGAAGTAGAACTTCTCCTGGTAGCCGACGCCGTCGGGAATGTGCGACTTGCGGTAGAGGCCCAGGATGTCGCCGTCGGCGTCGATGACAGCGAGCGAATTGTAATAGGCGTTGTTGGCGGCTTCGAAAAAGGAGACCGGCAGCACGACCTCGAGTTCGCGTGCGAGTTCCTGCATCCGCGCCAGGGTAGGGTGGCCCTCGGCCGGCCGCGCCAGGTCGAACAGATCCGCCCGCTGGTCCTTGCAGAAGTAGGGCGTCTCGAAAAGTTCCTGCAGCTGGATGATTTGCGCACCGCGGTCGGCCGCCGCGCGCACGAGGCTCTCCGCGCGCGCGACATTCTCAGCCGCAATGGGCGAGCAGGCGAATTGGGTTGCCGCTACCGTCACCGCAGCCATGACTGTCTTTCCGATTCTCGCTGTTTCTTCCTCGCCTCCGATTCATAGCCGCTGTTCAGGCATCTTCAAGCCCTTCCTACCCCTCCTTTCGGACTACTTGCGCCGAGAAGCGGAATCGGCAAACTGAGACCGGGTGACGGTGCCAGAAGTCGATGTTTGTTTTCAGGTGTTTACAGCGAGCCGGCGGTGTCTTCTGCAATCCGAACGGGCGGTCCCGGGCGTGGTTAACTCGGCTGGAGATCGGCGCCCATTCGCTCCAAAATCACATTCATAGCGGGAGGGTTTCCTGATGTTACGTCGAAATTTCCTCAAAGGCGCAGGGGTTGGCGTCGCGGCCAGTGCCGTGGCCGCTCCGGCGATCGCACAAAGCGCGCCGGAGATCAACTGGCGCCTGACCTCGAGTTTTCCCAAGAGCCTCGACACGATCTTCGGCGCCGCCGACACGTTCTCGCGTTATGTTTCCGACGCGACCGACGGCAAGTTCAAGATCCAGGTGTTTCCGGCCGGCGAACTGGCACCAGGCCTTGAGGCGGCTAATGAGGTCTCCAAGGGCACGGTCGAACTGTGTCATACCGCCAGTTACTATTACTGGGGCAAGGATCCGACCTTTGCGTTCGGTACCGCTGTTCCCTTCGGTCTCAACAGCCGCATGCAGAACGCCTGGATGTATCACGGCGGCGGCATTGATCTGATGAACGAGTTCTACGGCACGCACAATATCTACGCGCTGCCCTGCGGCAATACCGGAGCGCAGATGGGCGGCTGGTTCCGCAAGGAGATCAAGTCGGTCGCGGATCTGCAGGGCGTGAAGATGCGCATCGGCGGGTTTGGCGGCAAGGTGATCGCCAAGCTAGGTGTCGTGCCGCAGCAGATCGCTGGCGGCGAAATCTACCCGGCACTCGAGAAAGGCACCATCGACGCCACCGAGTGGGTCGGGCCCTATGACGACGAGAAGCTCGGCTTTTACAAGGTGGCGCCCTACTACTATTACCCGGGCTGGTGGGAAGGTGGGGCATTGCTGCACCTTATGGTCAATGCCGCCAAATGGGCTGAATTGCCACCGAACTATAAAGCCATCTTCCAGGCGGCGGCGGCGGCGGCGAACTCCGACATGCAAGCCAAGTATGATGCCAGCAATCCGGAAGCGCTTAAGAAGCTGGTCGCCGCCGGTACGCAGCTCCGTCCCTTCCCGCAGGACGTGATGGAGGCCTGCTTCACGGCGGCCAAGGAAACGTATCAGGAAATCGGTGCCGAGAACGCGGCGTTCAAGAAAGTTCACGACGCCATGATGGCGTTTCGCGCCGACCAGTATCTCTGGTTCCAGGTGTCGGAGTACACCTACGATACCTTCATGATGAACAAGCAGCGCAAGAAGGAACTCTGATCGCGTTCTCGGTCGGCTTGACCTTTGGCATACTTGGCCCGGCACGCAGTGCCGGGCCAAGTTCTATCCGGGCCAACTACTCGAACGATGGCGGTTGCGATAGGTCGAGGTCAGGCAGATCGAATTGGGGCCCATCGCCGGTACCCTCGATAGGTGGCAGGGTGATTTCAACCTGGTTTGGATCGATACCGGTACCCTCGCCCCTGTAATGCGTCACCATCTCCGGGAACATGATGGCGAGTGCCACCATGATTACCTGCAGGACGATGAAAACGACGGCTCCCTTGTAGATTTCGATTGTCTTTACGCCGGCGAAGGTCTTGCCGGTGACCTTGTCGACCCATTTCCCGACCGGCGCCACGGAGCGCATGTAGAACAGGGCGAAACCGAATGGGGGAGTGAGGAAGCTGGTCTGCATGTTGATCGCCAGCAATACGCCGAACCAGATGAGATCGATACCGAGCTTGTCGGCGACCGGTGCCAGCAGCGGGATGACAATGAAGGCAATCTCGAAAAAGTCGATGAAGCATCCCAGCACGAACACCAGGAGATTGACAGCGATGAGGAATCCCAGGGTGCCTCCCGGCAAACCGGTCATCAGTTCTTCGACCCAGATATGCCCGTTGACACCGTAGAAGGTGAGCGAGAAAACCCGGGCGCCGATCAGAATGAAGAGGACGAAGCAGGAAAGGCGGGTGGTTGATTCCAGTGCCTGCCGCAGGGAATGCCAGGACAGGCGGCGCTTGGCGAGGCCCATGAACAGGGCGCCAGCGGCACCCATGGCCCCGCCCTCAGTCGGTGTGGCGATGCCCAGGAAGATTGTGCCGAGTACCAGGAAGATCAGCGCCAGGGGCGGAATGAGGGTGATGATCACCTGTTGTGCCAACAGCGAAAGCAGGCCGAGCTTGAGTGTCTTGTTCAGCAGGGCGACAGCATAGACGACGACCACGGCGATGGTGGCTGCCCAGATATCGGCGCCGCGCTCGACCACGCCCTGCAAGACGACGTGTCCCGCGAAGCCGATGGCGAGGCCGACCGCCAGCATCAGGATCAGGGACCTCGTCCCGCTGCCCAGCGTTCGCGCCTCGATCGGCAGCGCCGGCGCCGCCGCCGGCTTGAAGACCGTGACGAACATGATGTAGGCGCAATAGAGCCCGGTCAGCAGCAGGCCCGGAATCAGCGCCCCGGCATACATGTCGCCGACGGAGCGGCCGAGCTGGTCCGCCAGAACGATCAACACCAGCGATGGCGGAATGATCTGCGCCAGCGTGCCGGAGGCGGTGATGGCGCCCGCCGCCAGCGACCGGTCATAGCCATAGCGCAGCATGATCGGCAGTGAAATGAGGCCCATGGCCATGACGGAGGCAGCGACCACGCCGGTCGTCGCTGCCAGCACGGCGCCCACCAGGATCACGGCATAGGCAAGCCCGCCGCGGACCGGGCCGAACAGCTGCCCGACGGTATCAAGCAGGTCCTCGGCCATATTGGATTTCTCGAGGATGATCCCCATGAAGGTAAAGAACGGGATGGCCAGCAACGTCTCATTGTTCATGACGCCCAGCAGGCGCACCGGCGAGGCTTGCAGCAGCGGCCAGGAAAGGGTGATCTGGCCGGCGGAATAGGGTGCCAGTTCAACGCCGATGAAGAAGAAGAACAACCCATTCGCCGCCAGCGCAAAGGCCACCGGATAGCCGAGGACCAGGAACAGCACCAGCGAGACGAACATGATCGGTGCCAGGTTGTGGGCGATGATCTCGATCATCGGCCGTCCCCGCGATCGCCTTTGGCGCTGTCACGGCCGCCCATCGCTTCTTCCACCGATGGCGGCAGCGCATGTTGTGGCGACGGCTCGTCAATGATGTCCGCAAGAACGGCAATGCGTTTGATGATTTCCGAAATGGCTTGTGCCAGCAGCAAGACGAAACCGGCCAGGATAATCGCCTTGGCCGGCCAGATGATCAGCCCGCCGGCATTCATCGACATCTCCTGGCTGGCGACGGAATCGATCACGAAGGGGACGCAAAGCCATACCATCATGAGGACGAAGGGCAGCAGAAAGACGACATGACAGACGAGGTCGATCCAATCCCGCGTCCGTTTGGCGAGGTGATTCGAAAGGACGTCGATGCGGATATGTTCGTTCTGCTGCAGCGTGTAGGCGGCCGCGAGCATGAAGACGGCGCCGAACAGATACCATTGCAGCTCAAGCCAGGCGTTGGAACTGCTGTCGAAGACCTTGCGGATGATGGCATTGCCTGCACTGACCAGAACGGCCACCAGGATCAGCCACTTCACGGCGCGGCCAATGAATGCCGTAACGGCGTCAATGCCACGGCTCGCGGCAAGTAATGCCTGCATCCACCGTCCTCCCAGGAAGCCCACCCCATAGCCACCGTTTGCGGTGGTCGTATATATCTCGCACCAAGGCTACCCAATGCCTTGAATCGACGCAATCATTGTGGAGCAGCACGGTCCCAGACTTTAGTAGCGCCGAGTTCCCCGTCACCTTGGGCCGCTGGCTGCGGTGGCAGGTCGTGGCAATCGGTCAGTTCTGGGCACCGCGCAGGCTTGCCGTGACGATCCCGGCGCTGACCAGGAGGCCGCCGCCCACCCGATTGACCATCCCGACCACGCGCTCGTTGCGGATCGCGGAACGTGCCCGCGATGCGAGCAGGGCGTAGGCCATCACATTGGCAAAGGCAAGCAACAGAAAGGTGCTCTCGAAGATCAGCATCTGAGTGAGGAAGTCGCTGGTCGGGTCAATGAACTGAGGCAGGAAGGCCACGAAAAAGGTGATCCCCTTGGGATTGAGCGCAGTCACGATCCAGGCATGACCCAGCATGCGCCGGGCCGTGGATCGGTCATGTCGTGCCTTGGCGTGCAATCGGCCGCCGGCCCGCCACAGCTTGATTCCGAGCCAGACCAGATAAGCTGCGCCGATCCACTTCAGCACGATAAAGACCGTGGCGGAGGCTGCCAGCAGCGCGCCGACACCGAGCATGGAAACCGTCATGGCGGTGAAGTCGCCAAGCGCCACGCCGACCGCCATCGGGAAGGCGGTGCGCCAGCCCTGCCCCAGGGCGTAGGAGATGACGAGAAGGATGGTGGGTCCTGGAATGATCAACAAAACGGTCGATGCGGCGGCGAAGGCGATCCAGTTTTCCCAAGACATTTCATCGTGCTCCGTCGGTGGTTACGGTCCCTGCCGTCAGCTCGTCGAGCCGTCGGGGAAATCGAAACCGAGGTCCCGCGCCGCGAGAAATCCGCGCTCGCTCACTCGACTCCAGGGCAGCGCAGTCTTGCGATGCCTCAGATAGGAACCGACGATCCGTTTCGTGATGTCATCGCCATCCTCCAGTACTTGCGCGATCACCTCGCTGGACGCGTTGCCGAACGCCACGAGGACGTCGCGCGAGAACTTCTTGAGCTCGACGCCGTATTCGTTGACGAGGGTGGCGAGGGCGCCGGGGCTGCGGCCGCTATACTCCGCGGCCGTGAGGTCGTTCTCGGCCATGCAGGCGGCGGCGACGATCTGCTGCAGGTCATCGGGCAGGGCCGAGAACTTGCCCTTGTCGACCATGCATTCCAGGCCTGTTCCCGGCTCCTGAAATCCCGGCCAGTAATAAAGCTTGGTGATCTTGTAGAGTCCGAGCGAAAGATCGTTATAGGGGCCGATCCATTCTGCGCCGTCGATCGATCCCTCCTGCAGGCTGCCGAAGAGTTCGCCGCTGGACAGCGTCACGATTTCGGCGCCGAGTTTCTTCAGGGCTTCCCCGCCATACCCCGGGATACTTATTCTCCTGCCCTTGAGGTCCTCGGTGGAATTGATTTCCTTCAGGAACCATCCACCCATCTGGACGCCCGTGTTGCCGGCCAGAAAGGGTTTGATTCCGGCCGGGTCGTATAGTTCATCCCACAGTTCCTGGCCGCCCGCGAAGTTCATCCAGCCATTGAACTCCGATGGCGTAAGGCCGAAGGGCACCGCGCTGAAGAACGCCGCCGCCGGCATCTCCCCGATATGATAGAGGGAGAAATCATGCGCCATCTCGGCCATGCCCTGGGACACGGCGGCAAAGCCCTGCAGCGGCGAGATGAGTTCCCCGCCGGCGAAGACCTTGATGGTGAGGCGGCCGGCCGACAGGCGGCCGATCCGCTCTGCCAGGCGTTCGGCGCTCGAGCCGAGACCGGGCAGGCCCTTGGGCCAGGCCGTGACCATGCGCCATTCGATCCGGTCCTGGGCGAGCGATGGTTTGGGAAAGGAACCCGCCAGAGCGGCGGCACCGACACCCGCGGTGCCAGCCGAAAGGGCCCCGGATAAAAAACGGCGACGTCGCATGCGGGCGTTCCTCGACTGATGATCCGGCGCCGGGTATCGCGCGGCCGGACCTGAACTGCTTGTTCTACGGTCGTGGAAGCTATCAGGTCGCGTGCGGCAAGGAAAGGCGCGGCGATGGGGTCATATCGGTGGCGGCGACGGTTGCACTGGCCGGTCCGCCGGCAACCTCAGTCTTGTTCCGAAAGGACGCGCCAGCCATCCGCACCATAGCGTTCGAGCGGTCGAAAACGGCGTTTGTAGTCCATTTTCTGACTGCCCTTCACCCAATAGCCGAGATAGAGATTGGGCAGGCCCGCAAGGCGGGCGATATCGAGCAGGCGCAGGACAACGTATGTGCCGAGGCTGGTCCTGCTGCGATCGGTTGTGAAAAAGCTGTACACGGCGGAAATGCCGTCCTCGCTCCAGTCCGTGAGGCAGGCGGCGATGAGATTCCGTTCAGGATCCCGGAACTCGATCATTCGGGTATCGACCGGGCTGTCGGCGACCATGCTGGCATAGTCCTGTGGCCCCATGCCGACCATTTCGCCGTCGTTGTGGCGCGCTTCGAGATAGCGGCTGAACAGCTGATATTGTTCCTGTGTCGGATGAGCGGGCCGAATCTCGCTGACCAGATCGCCGTTCCGCGAAAGGACCCGGCGCATGGAACGGCTGGGTGAAAATCCCGAAACATCGATCCGCACCGGGACGCAGGCCTGGCAACCGGCGCAGGCCGGCCGATAGGCAATCGAGTGACTACGGCGAAAGCCGGCGCGCGAGAGCAGTTCGAACATCTCCGCCGCCTGAGCGCCGGCCAGTTCGGTGATGATCTTGCGTTCCATGCGGTCAGGCAGATAGGGACAGGGGACCTCGGTGGTCACCATGAAGCTGATCGGAAAGCTGCGGCTCTGGACGCTCATGCGGTCATCCTACGCCAGCGCGGGCTCCGGGGCCAGAGGGGCGAATGCCCCACGCGACCCTAGACGGGGTCGCTCCGGATGACGACTGTCCCGACCACGATGTCGTGCAGCAGCCGCGCGCGTTCGGTGAACAGGCCCAAGGCCAGAACCGGAAAAAAAATCGTGAAACTGGCCAGGTACATCGCCACCATCAGGAAAGCCTGAACGCGATCGACGCGCCGGCCATCGAGCGCAACAACGCGGACACCCAGGGCGCGCATGCCCAGGGTCGCCGACCGGGGACCGGCAATCATAAGGGTTGCCATCAGGGCAAGAATGACGAAGGGCGCAATCAGAAATCCAGGAATTGACAGCAAGCCCAGGGTGAAGACCGAGGCGGTGCAGGTTGCCAGGGTGAGTACTGCCGACAGGATGACGGCAAGGGTGAAATCCAGGATGGCAGCGCAGGACCGGCGCACCAGGATGCCCTCATAGAGGTGCGGCGAGGTCAGATCGGTCTTCGCCTCGGCAGCCTTCTGGTCTTGTCCGGCTCGGCTCGACTGGGTGTCGCGAAGGGATCCCAGGCGAATGGACGGCGGCTTGCGGTCGGACACTGTGGACGCTCTCCCTTGCGCTGGTGTGACCCCGCATATGGTTGGTCACCGACGGCGCTGCAAGGCGGCGCCTCGACGGGCCCCCACGGGATCACGTGATTGTCAGCCGCCGCCGTTGCTCGGCGGGACGATCTCGGCGGGGGGCTGGGGTGGTTCGGCCGGTGCGGCTGGTGCCGTCGCCCCTGGGCCGGGCTGAGGCACCTGCACGTCGCTGAGAAGTACGATCGAGATCCGGCGGTTCTGCGGGTCCTGCGGGTTTTCCTTGATGAAGGGATCATTGTCGGCCCGCCCGATCACGGTCTTGACCTTGGCGGGATCGACGCCGCCCTCGACCAGCACACGGCGGGCGGCGTTGGCGCGGTCGCTGGAAAGCTCCCAATTGGTACGACCGCCGTCGCCCACGAAGGGTGTCGCATCGGTGTGGCCGGAGATCGCGAGCTGGTTGGGCATGTCCTTGACCGCCTGGGCGACAAGACCCAGCAATTGCTGGCTGCGAGCCTCGAGCGAGGCACTGCCGGAACGGAACATGGATTCCTTTTCCTTGTCCAGCAACTGGATACGAAGGCCTTCCGGTGTCTGGTCCACGAGGAGGTTGTCCTCCAGTCCCGACAGCTCCGGAGTTTGGGCGATGACCTGCTGGATCTTTTCCTTGACCTGCTCGAAGCGCTCGGCCTCGGCAGCACGCATCGCTTCGGCGGCTTCCACCGCATCGATGGGTTTCTCGCCTTGGTCGGTGGCCTCTGGCTTGCTTCCAACCGCGGATTCCTCGTCCTCTTCCCCTTCAATGTCGACCGCCGCCGCCGCCGCGCCGCTCATCGTCTCCATGATGTGCGGCTGGCCGTCCATCACCGCTACCGAACTCGACTGATCCGAAATGGCAATGCTTGGATTGAAGTACTCCGACAGGCCTTTCTTCTGATCCTCGGTGGTGGAACTGAGCAGCCACAGAAGCAGGAAGAACGCCATCATCGCGGTCACGAAATCGGCATAGGCCACCTTCCAGGCGCCGCCGTGATGGCCGCCGCCGGATTTCTTGATGCGCTTGATGATGATCGGTCTTTCATCGGCCGCCATGGCCCGGACCTTTCACGCTGACCTAAGGAGCCGGGAGGGCGCTGACCGCCTGTTCGACTTCGTAGAAGCTCGGCCGCTCCGTCGACCACAGCACCTTGCGGGCAAACTCGACCGAAACGGCCGGCGGATAACCCTGCATGTGGGCGAGGAGCCCGGCCTTCATGCACTGATAGTACTTGGCATCGGCGTTATCGACGTTGCCAATGGCGCTGGCCAGCGGAGCCACGATTCCATAGGCCACGAGCACGCCGAAGAACGTGCCAACCAGCGCCGCGCCGATCAAGCCGCCGAGGATGGTCGGCGGCTGATCGATGGAGCCCATCGTCACGATGACGCCGAGCACCGCCGCAACGATGCCGAGGGCGGGCAATGCGTCGGCCATCGTCTGGATGCCATGGCTGGCGACATGCAACTCGGCATGATGTGTTTCCAGTTCTGAATCGATCAGGGTCTCCACCTCGTTGGGGTTCTCGGTCCCCAGAGTCATCATGCGGAGATAATCGCACAGGAACTCGACGGCATGGTGATCGTGCTGGAATTTCGGGAACTGCGCGAAGAGCGTACTTTCGTCCGGTTTTTCGACATGCTGTTCGAGGGCCAGCATACCCTTGGTCTTGGCCAGTCTAAATAGCTGATAGAGAACGGAAAGAAGCTCGACGTAGTCGTCTTTTTTGTAGGTTGGGCCTTTCAGAGCGCGTTTCACGCCCTTGCCGATGGCCTTGAGGCCCGTCTTGGTGTTGCCGATGATCAGTGCGCCGACGGCGGCGCCGAGAATGATGACGAATTCCAGAGGCTGCCAGAGAACGCGCAGGTCGCCGTGAACGGAATAGGATCCGAACACGCAGGCCAAGACGATGACGATGCCGACGATTACCAGCATGGATGAAGAGAACCCGCCCCGGATGTAAAGCCGACCCAAAATGGCCGAAGATAGTTAACACAAGGTTTAGGATTCGGGGCAAGAGACTTGAGTTTCAGCATTTTCTCCCATTCAGAGGCGATTTTCAGCCACCTTCGTCGTCGGAGCGGCTGGACAGGCGCCGGGTTTCGAAACCGGCCTTTTCCAGGGCCGAGATGATCTCGTGCACATGCTGTGCGTTGCGGGTTTCGATCACCACGTCTATCTCGGCGCGCTTGGCCGGCAGATCGAAGAACATCCGCTGGTGGTGGACTTCGATGATGTTGCCGCCGGTGCTGCCGACCAGGCTCGCCACCTGGGCCAGCACGCCGGGCTGGTCGGAAATCTCGATCCGCAGGGTGACCACGCGGCCGTCGCGGAACAGGCCCCGCATCAGCACCTGGGCCAGCAGACGCGAATCGATATTGCCGCCCGAGACGATCGCCGCCACCCGCTTGCCGCTGAAATGCGCCGGATGCGCCATGATCGCGGCGAGGGCGGCGGCGCCCGCCCCCTCGCTCACCAGCCGCTGCATCTCCACCAGCATGTTGATCGCATTCTCGATCGCGTCTTCCTCCACGAGCAGCACGTCCTTGACATGCCTCTCGACGATGGCGCGGGTAAGCACCCCGGGTGACTTGACCGCGATGCCATCGGCCAGGGTCTGGCCGCCATTGTTCGGCGGCAGCTGGTGAACCGCATGATGCATTGATGGATAGAGCTGGCACTCGACGCCGAAGATTTCGATCTCCGGCCGGGTCGCCTTCAACGCGGTGGCGATGCCGCTGATCAGCCCGCCGCCGCCGATCGGCGCCACCAGCACGTCGAACTCTGGCGCCTGCTGCAGCAACTCCAGGCCGATCGTGCCTTGGCCGGCCACGATGAGTGCGTCGTCATAAGGGTGGACGAAGGTCAGGTTCTGCGTCTTGGCCATTTCGCGGGCATGCAGGGCTGCGGCGTCGATGGTGTCGCCCTTCAGGACGACCGTGGCACCCAGCACCGCCGTCCGCTCCGCCTTCGTGAAGGGGGTTCCCTCCGGCATGACGATGGTGGCCGGAATGCCGAGGCGCTTGGCGTGATAGGCGACCCCCTGGGCGTGATTGCCGGCCGACATGGCGATGACGCCGCGCTTGGCCTCATCGGCGCTCAGGCTCTTGAGCTTGTTGAGGGCGCCGCGATCCTTGAACGAGCCAGTGAATTGCTGGCTCTCCAGCTTCAGCCACAGGCTGGCGAGGTCCAGTTGGGCGGCGATGCGCGGGGCGGCGACAGTCGGCGTCAGGACGACATCGCCCAGGATGCGCGCGGCAGCGGCTTCGATATCGGCAAGCGTCGGGGGTGTTTCCGGGGTGGTGCTCATGGTGCACTCTGCTGGGGTTGGAGGATGAGTTCATCATTACCCTTCCCGCCGATCCGGCGATAGGCGCCCGCGCGCCAGTCGCCCAGCCAGTCGGCATAATGGGGCGAGAGTGGGTGGCCGGACTGCCCGCCGGCGAGGCCGAACTGGCTGCCGTCCGGGTCGCCAAAATCGTGGAGGAAGCGCAGGCCCGGCCCATGCACATGGGAGAGGGCGACGCCGTCGCGTGGCGGCAAAGGTGTACCCCGATTGATGGTGAAGAAATCGCCATCGGTGGGAAGGTCGGCATCGAGCCAATCCGCGACAAGGGGGACGTTGCGAAACACGGGGTGCTGGAAGCGCGCGCGGTGGCTGTCGCCCCAGTGCCATTGCCGGGCGTCATCGCCAAAGGCCGCCACGAGGTCGGCCCGGACCTCGCGCAGCGCCTTTATCAGCATCTCGGCACAGGTTTCGAGGTCCTCAGTTGCCGTGTCGTTGCAGGCGCGACCGTCGGCGATGATGTTTTCGATCCTGTCGACCTGCCAGAACCACCACGCGTCGTAGGCCTCGGCCATCTCGTCCCCGAGCAACCGTCGCGCAGTCCGATCCAGCCAGAGTGTGGCGATAAGCGGTGCCGCCAGGTCGCGGTCCATGGCCCCATCCCAATCTGCCAGGATCGCAGCAAGCTCGGGCGCGGCGGCGGTGGCAAGCGCCTCCCAGCGGCGCACGAAGGCGAGGAGCGGCGCGGAATGGGCATTCATCTGCATGAGTCTGGATTGTTCCAGATCGTGGGTGGTTGTCTGCTCCGCCAACGCCCGTATCTGCCGTGCCCGCGCATCGTCCGGCCAGTCGGCGGTGATGAACGGCCGGTAGCCGGCGGGCCGGATGTCATTGTTGGCCGTGACGATGATTTCGCCGCCGTCACCGTGGGACTGCGGCATCTCGGCCACGGCGAGGGTGCCGGTCCAGTCATGGTTGCCGGTCCAGCCCGGCGCGGGCAGGCGGCTGTCGGCGAAGGCTTGTCCACGGAGCGGCACGCGACCCGCCGTCATGAACCCCGTGGCGCCCGCGCTGTCGGCAAAGACGATGTTCTGCAGCGGCGCGTGGAAATCGACCAGGGCCACCTCCAGTGCTGCCGCGTCGTGGGCGTGGTTCATCGCCTGGATCGCCTCGGGTGTGCGATCGCCTGGCAGCAGCGCCGTCCAGGCAAGCGCCAGGACCCCGCCGTCTTCCAGCTCCGAAACCACCGGGCCATGGCGCGTCTCGCGCACGGTCAGCGTCACATCGTCCCCACCCTTGACCGCGATGACTTCTTCTCTTGTGGCGAAGGGCGCCGGGCCGGCAGGGGTTTCATAGTGGTCCGCCAATTCCGGGATGACCCGTTCCTCGAACAGATCCTGGGTGTCGCCGTGGGTTGTGGTGAAGGTCCAGGCAACATGGCCGTTGCTGCCGATCACGAAGAACGGCAGGCCCGGCGCGGTGGCGCCGGACCAGGTCATCTCCGGCGTCTGCAGCCGGGCCAGATACCAGGTCGCCGGCAGGCCGAGGCCGAGATGCGGGTCGTTGGCGATGATCGGTTTGCCGCTGGCGGTCAGGTTCGGCCCAATCACCCAGCTGTTGGAAGCCTGGTTGAGTGGTTGCCGCCAGACCGGATCACCCCCCGCGGCTTGGGTGGACGGGACCGTGACCAGCAGATCGAAGAGATAGGAGGGCAGAGTCCGCTGCAGGGCGCGGTTGGTCTCCTCTGCCTGCCAATTGCCGGAGAGGTCGAGGGCCATCAACCGGCCCCAGACCAGGGAATCCGCCGGAAGCCAGGGTTCCGGTCGGTAGCCGAGCAGGTAGAATTCCGGTGGCCAGGCACCCCGCTGTTGATCGAGATAGGCGTTGACGCCGGCGGCATAGGCCTCAAGGGCGGATCTCAGGGCCGGACTCGCCGCCGCCACCTGTGCCTCCGCCATGCGGTAGAGGCCAAGGGTGCGCATGATCCGGTCTGTCGCCAGGACGTTTGGCCCGATGATCTCGGAGAGGCGCCCGGCGCCCAGGCGCCGCATGGCGTCCATCTGGAACAGGCGATCCTGGGCATGCAGAAAGCCGAGGGCGAAGTAACCGTCGTGATTGGACTGTGCGCGGATGATGGGAACGCCGCGATCGTCGCGCTGGATCGAGACGGCGCTGTCGAGGCCGGCAACAAGGACCGTGCCCGTGGTCTGCGGCAGGCCGGTTCGCAGCCACAGATAGCCGCCTGCCACGCCAAGCCCGATCAGCATCGCAAGTGCGATCAATCCCCAGCCGATCCGGCGCAGCCAACGGCGCATGTTACTCTCGTATGCTCAACGATGTTGTTGCCGGCACCATAGTCCCGTCAGGGAAAGTCGGCCAGGATGCGCGCGCGATCCTGATCGAGATCGGGGGCGGCGGGGCGTTTTTCCGGCGTCTCGAAGCCGGAGAACTTGATCGGCGACCCGGCAACCGCCAGGGGGGCCACGGTCTCGTCATCCACGGGCAGAACCACGCGGCGGTGCTGGACCTGGGGATGATGGATCGCCTGGCCGACATCGTTGATCGGGGCGGAGGGAATTCCGGCCCGGTTGAGCAGGGCCAACCAGTACTCGGTCGTCTCCTGGATGAGAAAGCTCTCCAGCGTTTCCTTCAGGGCCACGACATGCTCCGAGCGCCTGGTATTGGTATCGAAGCGCGGGTCGTCGGCCAGGAAGGCGCGATCCACAGCCACGCAGAACTGGCGAAACAGCGAATCGTTGCCGCAGGCGATCACCACGTGGCCGTCCTTGGTGGCATAGGCTTCGAACGGTGCGATCGATGGATGCCGGGCGCCCAGTGGTTTGGGCGACGTGCCGGTCGAATAGTAGCGTGCGATGGCGTTCTCCAGCAGCGCCAGCTGGCTGTCCAGCATGGCGACGTCGACGGCGATGCCTTCGCCAGATCGATGACGGTGATGCAGGGCCGAGACGATGCCAAGTGCCGTAAAGAGGCCAGCGCCGAGATCGCCGATCGAGGCACCGACGCGGGTAGGCGGCCCGCCCTCATGGCCGGTAATGCTCATGATGCCACCCATGGCCTGGGCGATGATGTCGTAGGCCGGTCGATCGGCAAAAGGTCCGGTCTGGCCGAAACCGGAGGTCGAGGCATAGATCAGGCGCGGATAGAGCTGCTTCAAGGCCTCCGGGCCGAAGCCTAGGCGCGCCATGGTGCCGGGCCGGAAATTCTCGATCAGCACGTCGGCGCCGCGCAGCAGCCGGTGCAGGATGGCTTGGTCGCCGGCATCCTTGAGGTCGAGGGCGATCGATTCCTTGCCCCGGTTCTGGGCGATAAAGTAGCCGGACTTGCCGTTGATGAAGGGGCCATAGGCGCGCGAGTCATCGCCCCCCTTGGGATTTTCAACCTTGATTACCCGTGCGCCGAGATCGGCGAGCAGCATGGTGCAGAAGGGGCCGGCCAGGACCCGGGTAAGATCGATGACAACGACGCCGGCCAGGGGGCCGGTCGTGCTGCCTGCGCTGGTATGCGCCATAAGGTACTCCCCCAATTTACTTTTTTGTCAATTATGTGACTTGATAGCGGAACCGACCGGCGGGTGACAACAGCGGGTCGATCAGCTAGAAGCCAGTTTGGCAAGGATGGTAGCGTCAGATTACCCTAGAGGAAGCCGGGAATGATGAAGGAATTCGACAGCGTCCGGAGCATGATCGATACGCTGAAGCCCAGCTATCCGGTCTATTGCCTGCGGCCCGAGATCATCGACCAGGCGGCCAGGAAGTTTCTCGAACTGTTCCCGGGGCGCGTGCTCTACGCGGTCAAGTGCAACCCCCATGCCGAAGTGCTGCGCGCGCTGCACAAGGCGGGAATCCGCCATTTCGATACCGCCTCGCTCCCTGAGATCGCGCAGGTGCGCGAGAGCTTTCGCGACGCGGCCTGCTATTTCATGCATCCGGTCAAGGGCCGCGCGGTCATCAACACGGCGGCCAAGGTCTACGAGATCGACACCTACATCATCGATCACCCGCGCGAACTCGACAAGATCCTGGCCGAGCTCGGCGGTGCCGAGGGCCTCACCATCTATGTGCGCCTGAAGACGCCGCCGGTCGATGGCACCTTCTATCACCTTGCTGCCAAGTTCGGCGCCGAGGTCGACGACGCGGCCGCCATGTTGCGCGACGCCGCGTCGCGCGGCTGCCGCGTCGGCGTGGCCTTCCATGTGGGCTCGCAATGCCTCGTGCCGGGTGCCTATTCCCAGGCCCTGAAGATCGTCGGCGAGGTGTTGGAGAAGGCGAAGGTCGACATCGTCGGTCTTGATGTCGGCGGCGGCTTCCCGGCCGAATATCTCGGCACCAACATGCCGCCGCTGGAGGAGTTCATCCACGAGATCGAAGCCGGCCTCAAGGAACTGAAGCTGCGCCGCGACTGTGTCATCATGTGCGAGCCGGGGCGCGCGCTGGTGGCCGCCGCTGTCTCGGTGGTGACGCAGGTCCAGTTGCGCAAGGACAACCAGCTTTACATCAACGACGGCATCTACGGATCCCTTTCGGAAACCGTGGATGCCGGGTTGAAGCTGCCGGCGCGGGCGCATCGCCTGAGCGGCGATTTCAGTGGCAAGCCGAAGGATTTCATCCTCAACGGGCCGACCTGCGATTCCCTCGACGTGCTGCCGTCGACTTTCTCCCTGCCGGACGATATCGACGAAGGCGACTGGATCGAGATCGACCGGGTGGGTGCCTACTCAAATGCGCTCGCGACACGGTTCAACGGCTTCACGCCGGAGACGCTGGTCGTCGTTCATGACCAGCCGGTGGGGTCGGTGCGCTGACATGATGCGCCAGAAGTATGTGTTCGGCCTCAGTCCGGCGGGCTTCCATCGCATTGCCTATACCGAACGCGGTGACGCCTCGGCGTCGCGTGTGGTGGTCTGCTGCCACGGTCTCACCCGCAATGGCCGCGACTTCGACGCCCTGGCCGAAGATCTCTCGCGCCACGCGCGTGTCATCTGTCCCGACATCGTGGGGCGCGGCCAGAGCGACTGGCTGCGCGATGCGCATCATTACGGCTATCCGCAATACTGTGCCGACATGAACGCCCTGATCGCGCGCTTGGATGTCGAGGAAGTCCTGTGGGTCGGCACCTCCATGGGCGGCCTCATCGGCATGACCCTGGCAGGGCAGGCGGGCTCACCGATCCGGCGCCTGGTGATCAACGATGTGGGGCCCTTCGTGCCGAAAGCCGCACTGCGGCGGATCGCCGACTATGTCGGGCTCGACAACCGGTTTTCCTCCCTGACCGCCGTGGAAACGCATCTGCGCAAGGTCCTGGCGCCCTTCGGCCCGCTCACCGAGGCGCAGTGGCAGCACATCGTCACCCACGGCCATCGCCGCCGCGAGGATGGGACCTTCGGCCTCGCCTATGATCCAGCCATTGCCCGGAACGTAAAGCTCGGCGTGCAAGATTGGGACCTGTGGGCGCTGTGGGACCGGATCACCTGTCCCACACTGATCCTGCGCGGCGCCGATTCCGATCTCCTGCTGGCCGACACGGCGCTGGAAATGACGCGGCGGGGACCGCGCGGCCGGCTGGTGACCTGGGACGGCATGG
This sequence comes from Rhodospirillaceae bacterium, assembly GCA_016794165.1. Taxonomy (GTDB): domain Bacteria; phylum Pseudomonadota; class Alphaproteobacteria; order Dongiales; family Dongiaceae; genus Dongia. The sequence continues at coordinate 2,345 of JAEUKV010000034.1, read as the reverse complement.
GGCATGCGCCGGCCCTGATGGCGCCCGAACAGATTGCCGTGATCCGGGAATGGCTGACAGCGGACTGAATCCTCTGGCGACGTTCGATCTGCCCCCCTTTCGGCCGCTGCCGCTCTGGCGCGGCGGCGACCTGCAGACCCTGCGCAACTGGCTGAAGCCGCCTCGAGACACGGTCGATGAGTGGCCGTCCGAGATTTGCCTGTTCGATTGCAATGACGGCAGCGGCGACCGCCTTGTCGCCCGGCTGCATCAGCCCGAGGGAAGCGACGGCAAACCGCTCCTTCTGCTGATCCATGGCCTGTCGGGTTGCGAGGACAGCTTCTATGTGCGCGTGAGCGCCGGGCATCTTCTGGCTGCCGGCTATCCGGTCCTGCGTCTCAATCTGCGTGGGGCGGGGCCGGGGCGTTCCCATGCCCGCTGGACCTATCATGCCGGCCGCAGCGCGGATCTTGCCGCCTGCCTGGCTGGTCTCGATCCCGCCTTGAAGCGCAATGGCATCGTTGCCGTCGGCTATTCCCTCGGCGGCAACCTGCTTCTCAAATATCTCGGCGAGGCCGGTGCCAATGCCGATCTGCTGGCCGCGGTGAGCATTTCGGCGCCGATCGACCTCAAGGCCGCGCAACAGCGCCTCGGCTCGCATCGCAACCGGCTCTATCATGCCCATCTGCTCGCCAACATGCGGGTCGAGCGCGGTCCCTCGGCCCGCAATATCCGTTCGATCCGAGAATTCGATAGCCGCATCGTGGCGCCGGAGAACGGCTTCCGCTCGGCCGACGAGTATTATGCCGAATGCTCGGCCACCCGCTATCTCGCCGCCATCCGGCGGCCCACCCTGGTGATCCATGCCGGCGACGATCCCTGGATCCCGGCCATGAGTTATGCCACGGTCGAATGGGATGCCAATCCGAACCTGCATCTCAAGCTGCCGGTCTCGGGCGGCCATGTCGGCTTTCACGGCCAGGGGCTTGACCGGCCCTGGTACGACATGGCGATCCAGCGTTTCCTGGCGCTATTTGCCTAGCTTCTCGGCCACTTCGATCGCCGAATAGGTGAGGATGCCGTCGGCGCCGGCGCGCTTGAAGCAGAGCAGGCTTTCCAGCACCACGCGGTCGTTGTCGAGCCAGCCGTTGCCGGCCGCCGCCTTGATCATCGCGTACTCGCCCGAGACCTGATAGGCGAAGGTCGGCATGCGGAATTCCTGCTTCACCCGCCAGATGATGTCGAGATAAGGGAGGCCCGGCTTGATCATCAGCATGTCGGCGCCCTCGGCGACGTCGAGGGCGCATTCGCGCAGGGCCTCGGCGCCGTTGGCGACATCCATCTGGTAGGTGCGCTTGTCGCCCTTGAGGGCCGATTTCGACCCCACGGCATCGCGGAACGGGCCGTAGAAGCCGCTGGCATATTTGGCGGCATAGGAGAGCAGCTTCACGCGCTGGAAACCGGCGGCGTCGAGCGCGTCGCGCAGGCGTCCGATGCGGCCGTCCATCATGTCGGAGGGGGCGACGATGTCGACGCCCGCCGCGGCCTGGGCGAGCGCCTGCTTGATCAGGATCTCGATGGTCTCGTCGTTGAGGATGACCCGGCCCTTCATGACACCGTCATGGCCGTGGTCGGTATAGGGGTCGAGGGCGACGTCGCAGATGATGCCGATCTCCGGCACCGCCTGCTTGATGGTGGCGACTGCGCGGTTGCACAGATTGTCGGCGCGCCAAGCCTCCTCGGCGAGAGGCGTCTTGCCCTTGGCCGGCACCACCGGGAAGAGTGCCATCGCCGGAATGCCGAGCTTTGCCGCGTTCTCGGCCGCCTTCACCAGGGCCGGAATGGTGTGGCGATAGACTCCCGGCATGGAGGGGACCGGCTCCCGCGCGGCCCCGCCTTCCTTCACGAAGACCGGCCAGATGAGGTCGTCGACCGTGAGGGCGTTCTCGGAAACCAGCCGGCGCGACCAGTCTTCCTGCCGGTTGCGGCGCAGACGGATGCGCGGAAACTGGCCGAACGGCTGGCGCTTGGCGCCCAAGGTCTCGTGCTTGCGGTCGGTCATGGCTGGCGCTCGGCAATGGGAGATGCGTGACGTTCCGATTACAACGCCGCTTGATCCAGCGCAATGGACGACACGCCGCAGGTGTCGGCGCGGATGCCCCTCACCCCAAGGGATGGGGTGAGGGGCATGATGCCTATTCCGCCGCCTTGGCCTTCCCGGTGGCGGCGTCGAGGGCCTGGGTGAGGTCGGCCAGGATGTCGTCGATATGCTCGAGGCCGATCGAGAGGCGCACATAGGAATCGGAGACACCGGTCGAAAGTTGTTCCTCCGGCGAGAGCTGCGAATGCGTGGTCGAGGCCGGATG
>JAEUKV010000115.1 GCA_016794165.1 Rhodospirillaceae bacterium | reverse complement strand
GAATCGGCCGGTACCGACCCTGCGGTCTTCACGCCCGGTCTCGACATCACCGCGCAGCGCAAGCCGCATTTCGGCTTCGGTGGCGGGGCGCATCATTGTCTCGGCCATTTCATCGCCCGCGGCGACATGACGGAGGCCCTGAAACTGCTGGCCCAGCGCGTGCGCAATCCGCGCTATGACGGCACGCCCACCTTCCTGCCCGACAGCGGCAATACCGGACCGGTCAAGCTGCCGATCCGCTTCGATGCGGAAGTGTGAGGGTAGGACGATGAAGATCTGCGTCGATCTGGAGAAGTGCCAGTTGCATGGGCAGTGCGTGATCGCGGCGCCAGAGCTGTTCTCCTTTGCCGCCGATGGCAAGCTGCAATGGGTCGAGAGCCCGTCCGGCAGTCAACGCCGGCAAGCCGAGGAAGCGGCCGACGTCTGCCCGGAACAGGCCATCACGATCGAGGCTTGACAGGGTGCGCCGCCACATCCTGATCGTCGGCGCGTCCCTTGCTGGGCTGCGCACGGCAGAACAATTGCGCAGCTTCGGCTTCGACGGGGCGGTTACGCTGGTTGGCGCTGAGTCTTATCCACCCTACAACCGCCCGCCGCTCTCTAAGGATGTTTTGCTGGCGAGCAGCGATCCTGCAACAGCTTTGGCGGCGCTTGCTCTCCGCCCGAAGGAGTGTTTGGCCGACGCCGCTTGGAAGCTTGGTGTTGCGGTGCAATCGGTCGATCTCGCCGCGCGCACAGCAAAACTCGCCGACGGCGAAGCCATCGCCTTCGATGGGCTCGTGGCGGCCACCGGCCTGCGTGCCCGGCGCCTGCCGCTGCCAGGCGGGGAACGGCACCGCTACACCCTGCGCACCCTCGACGATGCGATCGCCTTGCGGGCGCGGTTGCGGCCGGGCGTTCAGGTGGCCGTGATCGGCGGCGGCTTCGTCGGCTGCGAGGTGGCGGCTTCCGCCAGTCGCGCGGGTTGTGCCGTCACGGTGATCGAACCTCTTGCGGCACCCATGCAGCGCGCGATCGGGCCGGAACTCGGCCAGGCACTGCAGGCACTGCATGAGGCGGCAGGGACAAGGTTTCTGTTGCAGCGCTCGGTGGCGGCATTCGAGACGGATCCGCGTGAGGGGTCCTTGCACGGCCTCCGCCTCGACGACGGCTCGCTGGTTGCTGCCGACATTGTCGTGGAGGCGGTCGGTTCCCAACCCAATGTCGAATGGCTGGGCGGCAACGGCCTCGATCTCGGCGACGGGTTCCTGTGCGATCATCACCTCGCGATCGAAGGTCGCGCCGGTGTCGTTGCCGTGGGCGACGTCGCGCGCTTTCCCAACGGTTTTGCCGATGCGGTGCCGCGCCGGATCGAGCACTGGTCGATCCCAGCGGTGACCGCACGGCGGGCGGCGGACCATCTCGCCCGCTATCTTTCCGGCAGGCGCCCCAGTGAGGAGCCGTTTGCACCATTGCCGACCTTCTGGAGTGACCAGCACGGTCTGCGGATTCAGAGTGCCGGCATGCCGTCCCTGGGAACGCGGATTGAGGTATTGAGCGGCGATCTCACGCCGGATGCAATGCGCCGGAGCGGAATGGCGCTCGGCTATTGGCGGGGGGACCGGCTCATCGGAGTGGTCGCAGTCGGTCTGGCGCCGGCACAGTTCGTTCCGCTCCAGGCGCGGGTGGCTGCGGGCGCATTCGAGGGGGGTGATGCAAAATGACATCAATTGATGCAGAATGGCATCAAACCGGAGCGCGCCAATTCGGTGAGAGGCTGCCGGTTCGGCCGAGAATTATAATTATTTCAACGTGATATCTGCATTGTGGCTGCCGCCCAGCCAGCTGGCACGGTGCTTGCTGAAGCTGGGACAAAGCGCCGCAGATGCGCCGACGGAACGCTAGCAAACAGGGGATGGATGTGACGGGAGAGAAACAGCCGGCGGCCGGCATCGGGGCGACGCTGGCGCGCGAATTGGAGCGCCTGAATGCCGACGTGGTCCATGTCGGTCTGTTCGATTTCAACACCGCCTTCCGCGAACGCCGCCTGCGCCGGGCCGAGTTGCTGGCCGGGGCCGAGCATGCGGTCTTTGCCAATGTGCTGCCGAAATGGGACACGGCGGAATCGATCCTGGCCCCCGGCCCCTACCGCAGCGAAACCGTGGCCTATGATCCGACCTCGCTGCGGCCCTATCCGTTCGAGGTCAATGCCGCGGTGCTGGTGGCGGATTACACCGGCCCACAGGCGGAGATCATGCCCCGCCGCGTCCTGGCGCGACAGATCGAGCGCGCCGCCGCCGCGGGGTACGACGTCGAGGCGGCTTTCGAGTTCGAGTTCATTGTCCTCAATGAGACGGCGGACTCGCTGCGCGCGAAGAACTTTGCCGACCTTGCCCAGTTCGCACCTGACAACCGCTGCTGGTCCGGGCAGACCGC
>JAEUKV010000104.1 GCA_016794165.1 Rhodospirillaceae bacterium | reverse complement strand
GGCCGAGCCCTGGATCACGTGTTCCCGGACCGGCCATCTAAGGCGAGCGCACGTATAGAGCTTGAAGCCGGGCAGGGTCAAGTGTGGCGGATCAACGGAAATTCGCCGATCTCTCACCTCCGGCGGTGGCATTCTGGTGACATCGCCAGGGAACCCGTCGGACGGTCCTGTAAACGCCCCCGCCGCCTTGTCGCGTTGCGGCAATGCGGCTATATATCCGGATGTGACCATGGGCTGGCGGCTCGCATCAAGCGCCAACCATTTCAATGGATTGTTCGGATGGGGACCAAGTGATGGCGATGGCGGAAGCAGGCGATTTCACCGCGGCGCGGCGATTCATGGTGGACGGCCAGATCCGGACCAACAAGGTCACCGACGAAGCCCTTCTGGCGGCCATGTCCGACCTGCCACGGGAACGATTTGCGCCGACCCAGCTGCGCGGCCGCGCCTATGTCGATGACGATCTCCCCCTCGGCGGCGGCCGCTTCATGATGGAGCCCATGGTGCTCGCGCGTCTGTTGCAGGCGCTGCAGATTCAGGCGGGCGATGCCGTGCTGGTGGTGGGCGCCAACAGCGGCTATGCGGCAGCACTGGCCGCCATGCTGGGTGGCAGCGTCACGGCTCTGGAATCGGACGCCAGCCTCGCTTCCGCCGCGCGCCAGGCGCTGGCCGCCATCGATACGCCGCGGCCGGTCGAAATTGTGACCGGCCCCCTGCCGGAGGGCCATGTCGCGCGCGGTCCCTATCGCGCGATCCTGATCGAGGGCGCGGTAGAGCAAATTCCGGCGCGCCTCGGCGACCAGCTCGCAGAAGGCGGTCGATTGGCGACGGTCCAGCAACAGGGCGCCGTTGGCCGTGCCACGCTGTTCACCAAGATTGGCGGTGTCCTCTCGCCGCGCGTTCTGTTCGATGCAAATGTTGTTCGCTTGCCGGGATTTGAAGCCGCGCGCGGCTTCCGCTTCTGATGGCGCCGGGTTCGGCGGATGCCGCCATGGTCAGTTCTGATGGACTGCAGATCGACGTCAGGACATTGCACGACCTCCTGCAGTCGGGCCGTCCGATCCGCATGCTGGACGTGCGTGAACCGTGGGAGCACAAGATTTGCAGGATCGAGAACAGTCATCTCATCCCGCTGGCGGACCTCGCCGATCGTAGCGACGAGTTGAGCGACGACATGCCATTGGTGGTGATCTGTCATCATGGTGCCCGCAGCTTTCATGCTACCCTGTGGCTGCGGCAGCAGGGGTTTGCAAATGCCGTCAATCTGGCGGGGGGGATCGATGCCTGGGCTGTTGAGATTGACCCCGGGATGCAGCGATACTGACAATGAGTGCGAAAGGACGGTTGGCGGTGATGAAGCGGCAATTACTTGGAAATGCGGCAACCGGAATGCTGGCCCTGCTCCTGTCGGGTGTCGGGATTGCGCCCGCGGTCGCAGTCGAACTCAATGAGGCGCTGGCGCAGGCTTACGCCGGAAACCCGACCCTGGAAGCGGCGCGCGCATCCTTGCGGGCGGTCGACGAAACCGTGCCGGAAGCCCTGAGCGGCTGGCGCCCGACCGTCATCGGCCAAGCGGAAGCCGGCAAGACCTGGGTCGATCAGAACACGCCCATGTTGATGGACGACGATTTTGAGCCGCGCAGTTTCGGCGTCACGGTTTCGCAGCCCGTGTTCAGCGGTTTTGGCACTGTATCCGGCACGGCGGCCGCCGAGAACCGCGTGCTCTCGACCCGCGCCAACCTCCGGGAGTCGGAGCAGCAGGTGCTGCTGCTGGCCGTGCGCGCCTATATGCAGGTGGTGCGCGACCAGTCGGTGCTGGAACTCAATCGCAACAACGAGCAGGTCATCGGCACCCAGCTGCAGGCGACGCGCGATCGCTTCGAGGCGGGCGAGGTGACCCGTACCGACGTCGCGCAGGCGGAATCGCGCCTTCAGGGCGCCATCGCCGACCGCATCGCCGCCGAAGGCAATCTGACCGCATCGATCGCGGATTACCGTCAGGTCGTCGGCGAGGAGCCGGTCGACCTCGTGATGCCCACGGCGATGCTGGACCTCCCGACCAGTCGCAGTGAAGCCGTGGCCCAGTCGGTCAATGCGCCGACGGTTGTAGCGGCGAAGTACCTTGCCGACGCGATCAAGGATGACATCGACGTCGCTTTCTCCGAAATGCTGCCGACGGTCTCCATCGAGGGTTCCTGGTTTCGCAATGAGCAGCAGGGCTCCGGCGATCAGTCCGCCGACACCGGCCAGATCATGGGCGTGCTGCGTGTGCCGCTCTATCAGGCCGGTGCGCCCGACGCCCGCGTGCGCCAGGCCAAACAGCTGTATCAGCAAAGCCGGCGCCAGATCGACGAAGCCAGTCGCGCCAGCGAGCAGTTCGCGGTTGACGCCTGGCAGGCCCTCGAAACGGCGCAGGCGCAGATTGTCTCCTTCGAGGAGCAGGTGCGTGCCACCGAAGTGGCGCTCGATGGCGTGAAACAGGAACAGCTGGTCGGCGCGCGTACGGTTCTCGACGTGCTCGACGCCGAACTCGAGGCGCTCAACGCCAAGGTCAGCCTGGTCCAGGCGCAGACCACGGCGGTGGCCGCCCGCTATGCGGTCATGTCCTCGGTCGGGCGCCTGACGGCGGTCGATCTGGGCCTTGATGTCGGGGTCTACGACCCGACCGAGCATTACAACGATGTGCGGAACAAGTTCATCGGCACCGGTCCGTCGATCGAATAGAAAGGTGTCGGCGGCGCCGGGCCGGGTCGGCGGAATGCGGCAAGACCGGCGCGGTGCGTACCGGCTAGATCTGGTGTGGTTCTGTTGGCGATTTCCCATTTCTTGAGAAATGCCAATAAAGACGTTAGGATAACCGGCATAGCTGAGATCGACTCGGCTCGGCACGGTGGTTGCTTGGGGTTGCTGGGGCTCTGTTCTGCGCCTGGGCAGGCAGGAATTGTGGCAATAGACGTGTGAAGCGTAACGCCGGGCCATCGCGACTTAAAGCTGGGTGCCCCGGTCAGGGATTGGTGAATGTCGGACGCCAAGGGCAATCAAGAACCGTCGATGGAGGAAATCCTTGCCTCCATCCGGCGCATCATTTCAGAAGACGGCGAGCCGAAGGACGAGTCGGCCCCGGCGGCCAACGGCCATGCCGGCGAGGACGACGACGATGCCCTGGTTCTGACGGATATGGTGGTTGGGGAGAGCAACGTCGTAGAGTTGCAGGAAGAAACACCGGCTCCACCACCTCCCGCGCCACCACCTGAGCCTGAGCCGGAACCGGCCCCAGCGCCGGCGGCAGCAGCGCCGGAACCAGCGCCCGAGCCAGAACCCGCGCCGGAACCAGAGCCAGAGCCGGAACCGATTGCCACAGAGACAGAGCCGGCCGCGGAAGCCGAGCCCGAACCGGCCGAAATCGAACTGGAAGAAGAGCCGGCACCGTCGGGCGACGCAAGTGCCGATGACGGGTTTCCCGCGATCCCCGCCGGCGCGCCGGTGGGGCCTGAGCCGGTACTGGTATCGCCGGACGTAGCCGCGGCCAGCGCGGCCACCATGGCACAGCTGATGGCGCGCAAGGCGGAGGCGACGATGGGGTCCCGGCATCAATCCCTGGATGGCCTGCTGGTGGAAACCCTGGTCCGGCAGGCGATCGAGCCGATGCTGAAGGACTGGCTGGACGAGCATCTGCAGGAGATCGTCGAGCGATTGGTCCGGCGCGAGGTCGAGCGTTTGTCCCGCAAGGCCGAACTGAGCTGATTCCAGGCGGTTTTTCGCCCCTTTGCCCACCCCTTTGATTGGCGGCCAGGGTTCGCTATAACACCCGGCAACGCCAGCCAATTCCGAACATGAAGGTTGACCAGCGATGCTGGAGAAGACGTTTCAACCCGCCGAGGTTGAGAAGAAGCATTACGACGCCTGGGAGAAGGCGGGGGCGTTTGCCGCCCATCCGACGTCCAACAAGGCGCCCTATACCATCATGATGCCGCCGCCCAACGTGACGGGCAGCCTGCACATGGGGCACGCGCTCACCTTCACGCTGCAGGACATTCTCACGCGCTATCAGCGCATGAAGGGCAGGGACGCCCTGTGGCAACCGGGGACCGACCATGCCGGCATCGCCACCCAGATGGTGGTCGAGCGGCAATTGGCCGAGCAGGGCATCAAGCGCGCCGATCTTGGGCGCGAGAAGTTCCTGGAGAAGGTCTGGGAGTGGAAAGCCGAATCCGGGGGCACCATCACGCGCCAGCTCCGCCGCCTCGGCGCCTCACCCGACTGGCCCCGCGAACGCTTCACCATGGATGAAGGCCTCAACGCCGCAGTGCGCAAGGTCTTCGTCGAGCTCTATCGCCAGGGGCTGATCTATCGCGACAAGCGCCTGGTCAACTGGGACCCGAAGCTGCACACGGCCATTTCCGATCTCGAAGTCGTGCAGAAGGAAACCAAGGGCAAGCTGTGGCACCTGCGCTACCCGGTCGAAGGCCAGCCCGGGCGTTTCCTCGTGGTGGCGACCACCCGGCCCGAGACGATGCTGGGCGATACGGCGGTGGCCGTGAATGCCGAGGATGCGCGCTATCAGGATCTCATCGGCAAGAATGTCAGGCTGCCGCTGTGCGACCGGCTCATCCCTGTGGTCGCCGACCCGCACGCCGATCCCGAGACCGGATCGGGCGCCGTCAAGATCACGCCCGCCCACGACTTCAACGATTTCGAGGTGGGCAAGCGGCACGATCTGCC
>JAEUKV010000295.1 GCA_016794165.1 Rhodospirillaceae bacterium | reverse complement strand
GCGCGCGATTCTTGATCCGAAAGGCCGCAGGATCGGCGAGGTGGGCGAGGGGAACCGCAAGGATATCCGCAACGCGGTGGCCGCCGCCCGCACCGCCGAAGGCTGGTCCAAGGCCACCACCCATAACCGCGCGCAGATCCTTTATTACCTCGCCGAGAATCTCTCGGCCCGGGCCGGGGAATTCGCCGCCCGCATCACATCCATGACCGGTAGCTCGAAGGCGATGGCCAGATCGGAGGTCGAGGCGGCGATCGTGCGGCTGTTCGCCTATGGCGCGTGGGCCGACAAGTTCGAGGGGGCCGTGCACCAGCCTCCCTTGCGTGGCGTGGCGCTTGCCATGAACGAGCCCATCGGCGTCGTCGGTGTCGTCTGTCCCGACGAGGCGCCGCTGCTGGGCTTCATCAGCCTGGTGGCGCCGTTGATCGCCATGGGCAACCGCGTCGTGGCGGTGCCCTCGGAACGGCATCCGCTTGCGGCCACGGATTTCTACCAGATACTGGAAACCTCGGACGTGCCGGCCGGCGTCCTCAATATCGTTACCGGTCCTGCCCGGGACCTCTGCGAGACCCTGGCCAAGCACGACGATGTCGACGCGCTCTGGGTCTTTGGCGCCGCCGAGCTCTCCACGCTGGCCGAGCGTCTCTCGGTCGGGAACCTCAAGCGCCTGCTCGTCGATCAGGGCCTCGCCACCGATTGGTATGACGCGGCGGCGGCGGAGGGGCCGATCCTGCTCAGACATGCGGTGCAGGTGAAGAACGTCTGGATTCCCTATGGCGAATGAGCTGTCGGGGAAAGCCAGCACGAGGGGAGAAGGAATTTGCTGAAGAAGATCGACCCGCTGCTGAACGCGGATCTGCTCTATGCGCTCCGCGCCATGGGCCATGGCGATCGCCTGGTGCTGTGTGACACCAACTTCCCGGCGCATGCCATCGCCAAGCAGACGGTGATCGGCGGCCTGCTGCACATCGACAACACGACGGCCGCGGTAGCGACCCGCGCCATCCTCTCGGTGATGCCCCTGGATACCTTCATCGGCGATGCCGCGATGCGCATGGAAATCGTCGGCGCGCCCGGTGAGGTGCCGCCGGTTCAGCAGGAGGTCCAGGCCGAGATCGATCGCGCGGAGGGGAAGCCCTGGCCGCTGGTGCCGGTGGAGCGCATGGCCTTCTACGAGCTCGCCAGGAGATCCTATTGCGTCGTCGCCACCGGCGAGCGGCGCTTTTACGGCTGCTTCATGTTCACCAAGGGCGTCATCCCGCCCGACGCGCAATAATCTAACCAATCGGTCAAGTTTTATTGACCACCCGGTAAGATCGTGCTAATCGTCCTGCTATAGGTAGCCGATCGCCATCCTATAGAATTGCTTGCGCGCAACTTTACTGCGTGACGGGCAGCACCGGCGATCCGGCCAGGGCCAGAGCTTTACGGGGCATGCCTTGCGGGCGTGCCTGGCACGACCGGGAGGGAACGCCGATGAGCGAGTATGCCGCGCCGGATATCCGAGCGGGTCGCCTCACCACCGCGCAGGTCGCGGCGAATTTCGATGACGTGAAGCCGCCCCTCGATCCCAAGCGCGCACTCGTCGAGAGTAGTCGCTGCTATTACTGCTTCGACGCGCCCTGCATCGAGGCCTGCCCCACAAGCATCGACATTCCCAGCTTCATCCGCTCGATTGCGACCGGCGATCCTATCGGCGCCGCCGAGACCATCCTCGAAGCCAATATCATGGGTGGCATGTGCGCACGCGTCTGCCCGGTGGAGATCCTGTGCGAGGATGCCTGTGTGCG
>JAEUKV010000280.1 GCA_016794165.1 Rhodospirillaceae bacterium | reverse complement strand
GGCGCCGTCACGTCGCTGCAATCCAGCACCCAGATGTCATAGACCGGATGCTCCAGCGCCGAGAGCGCGGGGCTGGAGGCGAACATCCAGCCCTGGAACCGCACCTGCGGTTCCTCGCCCGGCTTTTCCTCGACGATGTCGAGATAGGCGCTGGCCTCCGGCGTCTCTTCCGGGGGTCGCTTGTCGCAGGCCTGGGCGGTGATCCGAAGCGAGCCGAAACCGACCGTGCCGCCGACCGGGACCGTGATGGTGGAGACGCGGGCGGTGATCTTGTCCATCGCCCGCAGGATGACATTCTCGGCCGGGAGGGCGGCTGCCGGGGATGCGGCGAGTGTCGCGAGAAGGGCGCCGGAGCAACCCATCGCCAGCCACCCCGCCATCGAACGCCTCATGATTTCTTACCGTAGGGATTCTCGAGTTTCGCCACGAGATCGTAGAACACGGCGCGCACCTGGGCCTCGTCGCAGCCCATGAGGATGGCATCCTCCAGCGCGTCCTGCGCCAACTGCCTGATCTCGATCACATTCTGATTGAGAACTTTGACCTTTTCGAGGCAGGACACCGGCTGTCCGTCGGGCTGTTTCCAGACCGGCACCTGGAAGTTCGGACCAGCCTTTTTTCCGCTCATGGTCATCACTCGGTAGAGGAGCCGCCGACCACGAACTTGTTGATCAGTTCGACCAGATCCAGCGCCCCCTGCGCATAGGTGATCTCATCGCCGTCCTGCAGGATCTCGTCGGCGGCACCCGGTTCCAGCTTGACGTAGTAATTCCCCAGCAAGCCGTCGCTGGTGATGATCGCCGAGGTGTCCTGCGGCAATTCTATGTCGCTGCGGACATTGATGGTCACCACCGCCTGGTACATCTTGGGGTCGAAATCCTGCGAGGTCACGGCACCGATCTTGACGCCGCTCATCCGGACATCGGTCCCCGGCAGGACCGAGCCGCCGCGGTCGAACCGCACGACCAGGCGGTAGCCGCCACGGTCCTCGCGAATCCCGCTGTCGCTATAGATGACGTAAAGGAACGCCGCCGCCGCGGTCAGGACCACGGCCCCCATGATGGTTTCGAGAACGCTTCGCTGCATGACTGAGGCCCTGGCGATAAATGGATCGGGTTGACGTGGCGCTAGCGTCTCAGGACGGCGTCCACGGTTCGTAGTCACCGGTCGCCCTGGCTCGGTGCCCACCCAGCAGGGTATGGCCCGGCGGCCGGTAGGCAAGGTCGGTCCCGGTGTGGTTCGGCTCGTGCGGCTTCTGCCACGCCTTGGGCTTGGCCCGCGTGGTCGGCGGTACCGGCGTGGTCGCATGCAGCCAGGCATGCCATTCCGGCGGCACCCGGCTGGCCTCGGCCTCGCCGTTATAGAGCACCCAGCGCTTTTCGCGCTTGGCACCCTTGGTGCGGCGATGGACATAGTACTTGTTGCCGAACTCGTCGCTGCCGACCAGTTCGCCGTTCAGCCAGGTAAAAAGCCGGGTACCGATGCTCATGCGCGATTCGCCGTCATGGGTTGCCCTCACAAGCTATTCAGGCCCGAGAAGGGCCAATAAGAGCAACCGGTTAATAACTCGGGCGGGACTATACAATCCGGCCGATAGACAGGCAAGGAACCGCTTTTCCGCCGGTTCCAGCGGTTTCCGCCCCGTCGGTTTGCCCGACGCGGCTCCCGGCTGGACAAATCCGCGGCGGTCGCGCCATGATCCCGGCCGCCAAAACCCTGAGCACCGGGACAGGACGACAAGGGCCGCGCCGGCACGGGCGCGCCCCCCATCCCGGCCGCACCATCATGAGGGACCGATTTTGAACGATCCAACTGGCCAGGCCGGCCGGCAACGCTGGGTGGCGCTCGGCGTGCTGCTGATCGGCACCGCCTTCGTGAGCCTGATCACCACCTTCGCCAGCCTCGCCTATGTCGGCGGGGCGACGCCCATGACCCTGGTCTGGTCACGTTTCACCGGGCTGGTGATCGTGCTGGGGTTGCTCCTGCGTCTCTCGGGGGTGAGCTTCCGCCTGCCGCGCCGGAACATGCGGGCGACGGTCTGGATCGCCATCTGCCTGCTGATGATGTCGGTCGGCTATCTCGGCTCGGTGGCCTATATCAAGGTCAGCCTCGCGGTCATCCTGCTCTATACCTATCCCCTGCTGGTGGCGGTCTTCGCGGCGCTGGCCGGGCGCGAGCGCATTTCGCTCCTGCGTGCCGTCCTTCTCATCCTGGCCTTTGCCGGGCTGGTGATCGCGCTCGGTCGCGACATCGGCCTCGCCATCGGGCCGGGTGGCATCCTGTTCGACGCGGGCGCCATCACCCTCGACTGGCGCGGGGCCGCCCTTGCCCTGATGGCCTCGCTTGGAGTCGCTGTCTTCGTCACCTTCGGTGGTGCCTATCTCAACGATGTCGACTCACGGGTGGTCAATTTCTGGGCCAATCTGTGGCTGATCCTGATGGTGGGCGTCGGCGTGGCGGCCTTCGGCGGCCTCGCCTTGCCGGCGACCGGACTCGGCTGGGCCGGCTATGCCGCGGCCACCTTGTGCTATGTCGCGGCCATGGTGTGCTGGTTCGGCTCGATGAAGACCCTCTCGCCCACCGAAACCGCCATGACCCTGAACCTCGAACCGGCCATCAGCCTGGTGGCGGCGACCGTCATTCTTTCCGAGGCAACCTCGACGCAGCAGTGGATCGGCACCACTATCCTGTTGATTGCGATCATCTTTTCGAGTGTTACCGGCGCAAGACAAAAATGAGAATCGCCTGTTACCGCGACTTTGCGCTGCAACAAGGCACAGAAACGCCCATAAACCGGGGGCATCCTCAACATCTATGGGCGTCAAGATTAATAATCACCAAATATTGAGATTTTTAGGTTGCCGATCAGGCCCTCCCGGCATCAATATCTGGTCACGGCGCCGCTCTAGGGATCTACATATAGACGCGCCCAACCAATCCTTTAACCCGATTTGCTGAACCAGATTCTGCAGACGGGCGAGGATTCGGTTCTTTCGGGGTAACCACCAGACCAAGCCGGGGGCCACAACATGCGCATTGCTCGTCGATTCACCAAAGCTGGTCAGTCGCCTTACGCCGAGATTCTGTTCCGCCGCACGACCAGCGAGATCAAGAATCCGGATGGCTCGATCGTCTTCCAGTTGAAGGATATCGAGGTCCCGGCCGACTGGTCGCAGGTGGCAAGCGACGTGCTGGCGCAGAAATATTTCCGCAAGGCCGGCGTTCCCGCCGCCCTGCGTCCGGTGATCGAGGGCGACGTGCCGGAATTCCTGTGGCGCCGCGAGGCCGACCGGGAAGCCCTGGTGAAGCTGCCGGCGGAAAAGCGATTCTCCGGCGAGATGTCGGCCAAGCAGGTATTCGACCGCATGGCCGGCACCTGGACCTATTGGGGCTGGAAGGGCGGCTATTTCGACGGCGAGGAAGACGCCCTCGCCTTCTACGACGAGATGCGCTTCATGATGGCGCGCCAGATGGGGGCGCCGAACAGCCCGCAATGGTTCAACACGGGCCTCCACTGGGCCTATGGCATCGACGGCCCGGCCCAGGGCCATCATTATGTCGATCACCGCACCGGCGAGCTCACCGTGTCGGCCTCGGCCTATGAGCATCCGCAGCCCCATGCCTGCTTCATCCAGTCGGTTTCCGACGATCTGGTGCAGGAAGGCGGCATCATGGATCTCTGGGTGCGCGAGGCGCGCCTGTTCAAATACGGCTCCGGCACCGGCTCCAATTTCTCCAAGCTGCGCGGCGACGGCGAGAAGCTCTCGGGCGGCGGCCGTTCCTCCGGCCTGATGAGCTTCCTCAAGATCGGCGACCGCGCGGCGGGCGCCATCAAGTCGGGCGGCACCACGCGCCGGGCGGCCAAGATGGTGACGGTCGATCTCGATCACCCGGATATCGAGGCCTATATCAACTGGAAGGTGCTGGAGGAGCAGAAGGTCGCGGCCCTGGTCGCCGGCAGCCATGCCTGCAACGAACACCTCAACAAGGTGATCAAGGCGGCCCATGAGGGCATCAACGGCGGCAAGGGCGGCATCGACCCCAAGACCAACCCGGCCCTGAAGGCCGCGATCCGCGACGCCCGCAAGGCGAAGATTCCCGACAGCTATGTCCAGCGCGTGATCCATTTCGCGGGGCAGGGCTACGACAAGATCGACTTCAAGACCTATGACACCGATTGGGATTCGGATGCCTATCTCACGGTCTCGGGGCAGAACTCGAACAACTCGGTGCGAGTCTCCAACGATTTCATCGAGCGCGTGCAGCAGGACGGCGATTGGGATCTCATCCGCCGCACCGACGGCAAGGTCCACAAGACGCTGAAGGCCCGCGACCTGTGGGAAAAGATCGGCCAGGCCGCCTGGGCCAGCGCCGATCCGGGGGTGCAGTACGACACCACCATCAACGAGTGGCACACCTGCCCGGAATCGGGGCGCATCAACGCCTCCAACCCGTGCTCGGAATACATGTTCCTCGACGACACCGCCTGCAATCTCGCCTCACTGAACCTGATGACCTTCAAGGGCGAGGACGCCCTGGTCGACATCGAGGCCTATGAGCATGCGGTGCGGCTGTGGACCATCGTGCTCGAGATCTCGGTGCTGATGGCCCAGTTCCCGTCGAAGGAAATCGCGCAGCTCTCCTACGAGTTCCGCACGCTCGGCCTCGGCTACGCCAATATCGGCGGCCTGCTGATGTCGCTCGGCATGTCCTATGACAGCGAGGACGGTCGCGCCCTCACCGCCGCCCTCACCGCGGTGATGACCGGTGTTTCCTATGCCACTTCAGCGGAAATGGCGGGCGAGCTCGGCGCCTTCCCGGGCTATGTCAAGAATGCCGACCAGATGCTGCGCGTCATCCGCAACCATCGCCGCGCCGCCTATGGCGAGACCAAAGGGTATGAGGGCCTCAGCGTGCTCCCCGTGGTGCTCGATGCCGCCAACTGCCCGGACCAGCGCCTGGTCAAGGCAGCGCAGCGCGCCTGGGACGCGGCACTCTCGCTCGGCGAAGTGCACGGCTATCGCAATGCCCAGGCGACCGTGATCGCGCCCACCGGCACGATCGGCCTGGTCATGGATTGCGACACCACCGGAATCGAGCCGGACTTCGCCCTGGTGAAGTTCAAGAAACTGGCGGGCGGCGGTTATTTCAAGATCATCAACCGCATGGTTCCCGATGCCCTCACCACGCTCGGCTACAGCCCGGCACAGATCGAGGAGATGGTGCGCTATGCCGTCGGCCACGCCACGCTCAAGACCGCGCCCTACATCAACCACGAAAGCCTGAAGGCGCGCGGCTTCACCGATGCGGTGCTGGCCAAGCTGGAAGCCTCGCTGGAGAGCGCGTTCGACATCCGCTTCGTGTTCAACAAGTGGAACCTGGGCGAGGAGTTCTGCCAGTCGGCGCTCGGCATTTCCGCCGCCGAGCTCAAC
>JAEUKV010000279.1 GCA_016794165.1 Rhodospirillaceae bacterium | reverse complement strand
GGCGCCGTCAGCGCAGGTTGACCTTGGGCGCCGCTTCCACCGCCGCGCGTTCGGCTTCCGCCACGCGCCACAGCTCGGCCTCGCGGAAACCGAACTTGTTGGCGATCATGTTGTCGGGAAAGCTCAGCACCGTGGCGTTATAGGTGGTGGCGGAATCGTTGTAGAACTGCCGCGCAAAGCCGATCTTGTTCTCGGTGCTGGCAAGCTCCTCCATCAGCTGGCGTACCGTGTCGTTGGCCTTCAGGTCGGGGTAGTTCTCGGAGAGGGCGAAGAGACGCCCGAGCGAGGCCGACAGGGCGCCCTCGGCGGCGATGGTCGCGTGACTGGGGAGCCCGCCCGCATTGGCCGTGACGGCGCTGTTGCGCGCCTCGATCACCTGCCGGAGCGTCTCCTGCTCGTAGCTCATGTAATCCTTGACGCTCTCGACCAGATTGGGGATGAGGTCGTAACGGCGCTTCAACTGCACGTCGATCTGGGACCAGCCATTGGCAACCTGGGTCTTCAGGCGCACCAGCCGGTTGTAGATGATGATGCCCCAGCCGATGACCAGGACGGCAAGGCCAAGCAATACCCAGATGACGGTCATCGATCTTCCCCCGGTGAGGTCAGGATGGCAGGCGCCGCTGGGGCGCCATCCTGCCGGAAGCCGGGCAGGGCGGCAACGCGGATTGGGCGGCAACGCGGATCCGGGGCGGCGCCGGGGCGATTCGCGCCGGAATGAGCAAATCCAGCCGTGCCGACCGTCAAATCCATTTGTCCAATGGATGGTAGTGAGAGGGGGTGCGTTACCTCAACATATTGTTGAATTGTCAGAATAAAACCCGATATGTTCCCTTTTCGATCTAAAGTCTTTACAACCGGAACAAACAATGTACATTTAGCAGCATTCGGCGCCGAAATTGTCACCCTTCCGGTGCTGTGATCTAAGGTGGGAGAGACGCTTATGTCGCAGGCGAACGTGGTGCGGATTTCGGACAAGGACAGCATGGACAAGAACAAGGCTTTGGACGCGGCCCTGGCGCAGATCGAGCGCGCCTTCGGCAAGGGCTCGATCATGCGATTGGGCAGCAACGAGCAGGCGGTCGAGACCGAAGTCGTCTCCACGGGCTCACTCGGGCTCGACATCGCGCTCGGGATCGGCGGCCTGCCGCGCGGCCGCATCGTTGAAATCTACGGCCCGGAAAGCTCGGGCAAGACCACGCTGGCCCTTCAGGTCTGCGCCGAGGCGCAGAAGGCCGGCGGTACCTGCGCCTATATCGACGCGGAACATGCACTCGACCCCTCCTACGCCACCAAGCTCGGGGTCAATGTCAGCGACCTCCTGATCTCGCAGCCCGACGCCGGCGAACAGGCCCTCGAAATCGCCGACACGCTGGTGCGTTCGGGTGCCATCGACATCCTGGTGATCGATTCCGTGGCGGCCCTGGTGCCACGGGCGGAGCTCGAGGGCGAGATGGGCGATTCCCATGTCGGCCTGCATGCCCGCCTGATGAGCCAGGCCTTGCGCAAGCTCACCGGTTCGATCAACCGGTCGCGCACCATGGTCATCTTCATCAACCAGATCCGCATGAAGATCGGCGTCATGTTCGGCAATCCGGAAACGACCACCGGCGGCAATGCGCTCAAATTCTACGCCTCGGTGCGCCTCGACATCCGTCGCATCGGCGCCATCAAGGACAAGGAAACCGTGGTCGGCAACCAGACCAAGGTGAAGGTGGTGAAGAACAAGCTGGCGCCGCCCTTCCGGGTGGTCGAGTTCGACATCATGTACGGCGAAGGCATCTCGAAGATGGGCGAGTTGATCGATCTCGGCGTTGCCGCCGGGGTGGTCGAGAAGTCCGGCGCCTGGTTCTCCTATGGCGGCCAGCGCATCGGCCAGGGCCGCGAGAACGCCAAGCAGTTCCTGCGCGACAATGCCGCCATGGCCAACGACATCGAGCAGAAGATCCGCGCCAATGCCGGCCTCGTCGCCGGGGCGATGATGGATGCCGGTGGCGACAAGGTCGAGGAAGACGCCTGATCGGGGCGCCCGCCGCGATATAGATTCAGAGTTCTCTCCGGCAGACGCGCCGGTCCCGGGCCACACCCTGGGCCGGCGCGTTTCGTCGTTTCGCGGCGAATTTCGTTGTCGCGTGGTGCATCGCGATGTGAACGAGTCTCGCATCCCGCGCGTTGTTCACCCGAAAGCCGGCGCCTAACCTCTCGCCGATGACCTTGTCGGAGGAGGGGACGCGATGCTTGCCATCATTATCGCGGTATTCGCCGCCTGTTTTGTCGCGGAAAGGCTCTGGGCCGGATGGCGCTTGCCGAAGGTGCGCGGCTGGCCGGTCCGCGTCGTCGCCCTCAACCTCGTGCAGCTCGGCATTGTCGTGCTGGCGGGATTTAGCTGGGAAATCTGGCTGGCGCGCTGGTCGTGGCTCGATCTCGGTGCGGCTCTCGGCCCAGTGGCCGGCGGCCTCGTCGCCTATGTCGCTGCGACCTTCGTTTTCTATTGGTGGCATCGCTGGCGCCACGAATCCTGGCTGCTGTGGCGGACCTTCCACCAGATTCACCACAGCCCGCAGCGGATCGAGGTCATCACCTCGTTCTACAAGCACCCCTTGGAGATGTTCGTGAATTCGCTCATCGGCAGTGCCCTGGTCTATACTCTCCTCGGCCTGACGCCGGAGGCGGGGGCGATCTATACCTTGTGCACGGCGTTGGGCGAATTCTTTTATCATACCAGCATCCGCACGCCGCGCTGGATCGGCTATGTCTTCCAGCGACCGGAAATGCACCGCATCCATCACCAGCGCGGCCGGCATCGCAACAATTACGGCGACATCACCTGGTGGGACATGCTGTTCGGGACCTATGAGAATCCGCCGGCGTTCGAGAAAACCTGTGGCTTCACCGCGGCGCAAGAGCGCCGGATCGGCGATATGCTGATGTTTCGCGATGTTCTGCGGCGCGGGCAGGCCGAATCATGAAACCAATTGCTAGGCCCCGCCCAATGCAGGGTTGCTTGCCGGCGATTGTACGTTCTCCCGGCAGCGGCTAGGAATAGTGGGGATCGCCCACGTGGCCAGCACGGTACGGCGCCAATCGATGTGAGAGTTGTGAGCATGCGCGCAGCCATTTTCGAGCGATTCAACCAACCCCTGACCGTGCGCGAGGTGCCGGACCCGGCCTGCCCGCCGGACGGGGCACTGGTCAAGGTCGCGGCCTGCGGCGTCTGCCGTTCCGATCATCACGCCTGGAGCGGCAACGACCCCGACGTGGTGCTGCCCCATGTACCAGGCCACGAGCTGGCCGGGATTGTGATCGAGACCGGACCGCTCTGCCGGGGCTTTCGCACGGGCGACCGGGTGACGGCGCCGTTCATCCTGGGCTGCGGCACCTGCCCGGATTGCCGCGGCGGCCATCCCACCATCTGCGATCACCAGCATGTCGTCGGCTTTTCCGCCTGGGGCGCCTTTGCCGAATACCTGCCGGTACCGCGGGCGGATTTCAACCTGGTGCGCCTGCCGGAGACGCTCTCTTTCGAGCTCGCGGCGGCGATGGGTTGCCGTGTCACTACCGCCTTTCAGGCGCTCGCCTATCGCGCCCGGTTGCGCGCCGGCGAATGGATCGCCATCCATGGCAGCGGCGGGGTCGGCATTTCCGCGATTGCCATCGCTTGCGCCATGGGCGCCCGGGTGATCGCCGTCGACATCCGCGCCGAAGCGCTCGATCTCGCGCGCGCGGCGGGCGCTCATGAGGTGATCGACGCGACCGCGGTCGGCGATCCCGGCGATGCCGTGCGCGACCTCACCGGCGGCGGCGTCCATGTTTCGGTGGATGCGCTTGGCATCACCGACACTTTCCGCAATTCGATCCGCAGTCTGCGGAAATTCGGCCGCCATGTGCAGGTCGGGATGCCGGTGGGCCCGCATGTCACGGTGCCGCTGCCGCTGCTCGAGCTGGTCTATTCCCGGCAGATCGCGATCTGCGGATCGCGCGGCATGCCGGCCGCGCATTTCCCGCCGCTCCTTGCCATGGTGGAAGCCGGCAGCCTCGATCTCTCCAGCCTGATCCGGCGCCGGATCGTGCTCGAGGAAGCCGGCACGGCACTTGCCGCCCTGGACCGCTACAGTGGCGCCGGCATCACCGTGATCGACCGCTTCACCGTGGCGACGTGAGCGCGTAGTGACGTTCGAGCCAGCAGCGTCCGGCGCGAAGATCCCTGCCATTCTCCTGGCCGGCGGCCGCGCGACGCGCCTCGGCGGTGGCGACAAATGCCTGCGCCCGTTGGGGGGGCGACCGATCCTCGCGCGCGTGATCGACATCCTGCGCCCGCAAGTCGGGCCGATGCTGCTCAATGCCAATGGCGACCCGGCGCGCTTCGCCGCCTTCGGCCTGCCGGTGGTGGCGGACGATCTCGCCGATCAACCCGGGCCGCTGGCCGGGATCCTCGCCGGGCTCGACTGGGTGGCAGCTGAGCTGCCGGCCGCCCGGTTCGCCCTCAGTGCTTCCACAGACTGTCCGTTCCTGCCGGCCGACCTGGCGCAGCGCCTCGCCGCTGCATTGGCCGGCGAGGATGCCGACATCGCGCTTGCCGCCAGCGCCGGCCGGGTGCATCCGGTGATCGGGCTGTGGCGGGTGACATTGCGGACCGATCTGCGCCAGGCGCTCACCAGCGAGGGCCTCCGCAAGGTCGAGCTTTTCTGTGACCGCCATCGCACCCACCGGGTGAACTTTCCAGTCACCCCCCTCGACCCATTCCTCAACCTCAACACGGAAGCGGATTTCGCCGCGGCGGAATCGCTGCTGGCACAGAGCCGGACCTGAGTGCCAGCGGACAGGCTTGTTCCCCTGCTTCAGGCCATCCTGCCGATGCGTTGACACAGTATTCCGGGAGAACTGGAGACGACCAGCGGACAACGCGGGTATTCCGGCGAATCGCTCTCGCTCGGCCAGTGAGCGCAGATACTGCCATCAATCGCCGGTGGGGTATCGAGGGAATCACGCAATACAGCCGCGGCAGATCATGACATTTTAGGGTTAGCGTCACAAAGGGTCGCGACGTTAACGCTCATTTAAGCAACTTATCAGAGCATCCCCGCAGACAAATCTGGGGAGCAACCATGTCAAAATCATCCACTTCCGGCCGTTTGGGGCTGCGCGCGCGGGTCCTGCTATCGGGCATTTTCGTCCTGATCGTCGGCATCGGCAGCGCCGGCGGCATTGCCGGATGGACCGCCTATCAACAGGCCCAGGCGGATGCTGCCGACAATCTGCGCGCCATTGCCGAAGGCACGGCGCGCCAGGTCACCGGCGCCATCCAGCCAGCCATCGACATCGCCGAGACCATCGGCCGGGCCATGGAAGGCGCCAAGGAATCAGCGATGCCGCGCTCCCAGATCAAGGATCTGGTCGTGCCGATCATCGGCAGCAAGCCGGATTACGCCGGCACCACCGTCGCCTTCGAGACCAACGGCTACGACAACAGCGATGCCGCCTTCGCCGGCGTGCTGCCGGAGCAGGACGCCGATGGCCGCTTCGTGCCCTATTACTACAACACAGCCGAGGGTGTTGCGATCGAGCCGCTGGTGATGACCATCGAGGCCGGCATTGAGGGCTGGTATTCGGTCCCGCTGGCGAACAAGCGGACCACGCTCACGCCGCCCTATGTCTATCCGATCGACGGGGTCCCGATTCTGATGTCGACGGTCAGCGTGCCGATGATGGATGGCGACACCGCCTTCGGCATCGCCACGGTCGACATGAAGATGACCAAACTCACCGAGGATCTGGCACAGATCAAGCCGATGGAAACCGGCGAGGTGTTGCTGCTGAGCGACAACGGCATCTGGGCCGCGCATCCGGATGCAGCGCGCCTGGGAGAAACCATCGCCGTGGAAACCTATACCGAGAAGAATGCCGATGGCGCGGAGGAGACGAAGACCAGGGATTACGGCGTCGAATCCCCCCTCAAGGCACTCTATGACGAATATCTCGCGAGCAAGTCGAGTGCGCCCTGGCTCAAGGTCGATGCCGCCAGCGGCAGCTATTACGTCTTCATGCCGATCGGGTTCGTCGGGCCGAGCGAGATCTGGACCCTGGTGGTCAAGGTGCCGGTGGCGACCGTGCTGGCCAAGGCCAATGCACTGATCATGACCATTGGCGCCATCATCGCCCTCGTCCTGCTGCTCGGCGCGCTGGTATTCGCCTGGGTCGGCAACCGCATCGCCAAGCCGATCGTGGCCCTGGCCGCCGTGACCTCCGACGTGGCGCAGGGGAATTTCTCAGCTGAGGTCAGGGGCGTGGAGCGCGGCGACGAGATCGGGGCGCTCGCCCGCTCGATCGAAGTGCTGAAGCAGGGCCAGCAGGAAAAGCTGCGCCTCGAGGCGGAGCAGAAGGCCGCGGCCAAACGCGCTGAAACCGAGAAACGCGAGACCATGCAAGCCCTGGCCGACGACTTCGAGCGCTCGGTCAAGGGCGTGGTCGAGAGCGTAACCCGCTCCGCGCAGAAGCTGCAGAACGACGCGCAGTCGATGTCCGAGGTGGCGGAAGGCACCACGCAGCGGATCGGTGAAGCCTCGGGCGCCACGGACAATGCCTCGGCCAGCGTGGATGCGGTGGCGGCGGCGGCCGAACAGCTTTCCGCCTCGATCAGCGAGATCAGCCGCCAGGTGGCGAGTTCGTCGGAAGTCGCCAGGTCGGCGGTGGGCGAAATCGGCAATGCCAACGAGACCATGAAAAATCTGGTCGTAGTGTCCGATCGCATCGGCGAGGTGGTCAAGTTGATCACGGCCATCGCCGAACAGACCAATCTTCTTGCCCTCAACGCCACCATCGAAGCGGCGCGGGCCGGTGAGGCCGGCAAGGGCTTCGCCGTGGTCGCCAACGAAGTGAAGGCCCTGGCCAGCCAGACCACCAAGGCCACGGAGAATATCTCGGTGGAAATCCACGCGATTCAGGAATCCACCGGTAGTGTCGCCAAGGCGATGGCGACAGTAACCAGCACGATCGAGCGCATCGACGAGATCTCGAGCTCGATCGCCGCCGCGGTCGAGGAGCAGTCGGCGGCGACGCGGGAGATTTCCAGCAACGCCCAGCAGGCCTCCGGTGGCACGCAGTCGGTGCGCCAGAACATCAACGGCGTCGACGACGCGGTGCGTTCCGCGCGCGATACCGCGGCCGGCGTTCTCAACGCCGCTGAACTGATGGCCGAGCAGGCTCGCTCGCTCAACAAGGAAGTGGAATCCTTCATCGCCCAGGTGCGGGCGAGCTGACGCCGGTCGGTACCGGTGGCAAGATTTCCCTCGACCCGGATGCGGTACCTGTCCTAGCCTCCGACGCCACAATCAAGGCGTCGGAGGTGGGGGATGGGACAGGAACGCATTGCCGTCATCGGCAACGGCATCATCGGCCACGGCGTGGCCCAGGTCTTCGCCAGCGCCGGGCATCCGGTGACAATGATCGGCCGCAGCCGGACAAGCCTCGACGGGGCGATGCAGAAGATGCGCGCCAGCCTCGCAGATTTCGTCGGCGAAGGGCTGCTGTCGCACGCCGAGGCGGACGCCGCTGCTGGCCGGGTAGTGCTCAGTACGGAGCTTTCCGATGCCGCCGGCGCCGATCTCGTGATCGAGGCGGTGACGGAGGACCTGCCGCTGAAGCTCGAGGTTTTCGGTGAACTCGATCGGATCTGCCGACCGGAGGCGATCCTCGGTTCCTCCAGCGGGCAGCCGGCCAGCGCGCTCATTGCCAATGTCCGGCGCCGCGAGCGGGTGATCGCCACCCATTTCTGGTATCCGCCACAGCTCATTCCCCTGGTCGAGATCTGCGGCGGGCCGCATTGCGCGCCGGAGGTGCTGGCGCGCACCGTCGCCATCATCCGCGGTACCGGCAAGGAACCGGTGGTGATCGAGAAGGAAGTGAAGGGCTTCATTGGCAACCGACTCCAATTCGCGCTGCTGCGCGAGGCCTGGGCGCTGTGGGCCGACGGCATCGCGTCCGCCGAGGCGATCGACGCGGTGGTAAAGGCCTCGTTCGGGCGTCGCGTCGGCATCACCGGGCCGATCGAATCCGCGGATATCGGCGGCCTTGCCACCATGGTGAGCTTCGGCAACTCGCTCATTCCCGATCTTTCCACGGCACCCCAGGCGCCGGAACAGGTAGCGATGCGCCTCAAGGCGGGTGGGGAACTGCCGGGGATCTATGATTGGTCGCAGCGCGACGCTGCCGCGCTGCGTGCGCAACGCATGGCGGAACTCTTCCGCTGGCTGAAGGCCGACCGCGCCGGCAGGAAATAGGCAAAGCGATGACCTTCAAGACCGATCCCTATTGGTGGGAGGCTGCCCCACGCCCGGACCTGGCCGCGGCCGATGTGCCACAGTTGACCGACGTCGCCGTGGTTGGTTCCGGCTATACCGGCCTCATCGCCGCGTTGAAACTCGCCGAGGCGGGTCGTTCGGTGGCCGTGTTCGACAGCGACGCGATCGGTGCCGGCGCCTCCAGCCGCAATTCCGGCTTCGTCGGCCGCACGCTCAAATATTCCTTCGGCGATCTGCTGAGCGCCAAGGGGCTGCCGCATGCCATCGCTACCTATCGGGAAATGCAGGCGGCGTTCCGCGCGGTCGGCGACACGGTCGCGGAATACGCGATCGATTGCGATTTCCGGGTCCATGGCCGGCTGGTGCTGGCAGAAACGCCGGCGCAGTTCGAGGACGTCAAGCGCGAGTACGAACTGCGCCACGAGCATCTCGGCGCGCCATTCGAGATTCTTGACAAGCAGGCTTTATCCTCTGAAATCGGCAGTGCGCGCTATCTGGGTGGTGTGATCCTGCCGGATCTCGCCTCGATCCATCCCGGGCGCTATCACCAGGGGCTGGTAAGGGCGGCGCAAGGTCTCGGCGTGCTGCTGCTGCCCAATACCCGCGTGAGCGGTGTTGCCCGCAATGAGACCGGCTTCCAGGTCGACACCGCGCGCGGCAGCTGCCAGGCGCGTGAGGTGATCCTTGCCACCAACGGTTATACCGACGGGTTGCTGCCCTGGCTGCAGCGGCGCCTCATTCCCTTCGACGCGTGGCAGGTGGCAACCGAGCCGCTGCCGTCCAGTCTCATCGATCAGTTGCTGCCCCGGGACCGCACCTATATCGATTCCTACATGAACATCGACGCCATTCGCCGCTCGCCAGATGGCAGCCGAATTCTCTATTGCGGCAAAACCGGGGAACGCAGCGACCAGCAGGTGATGGGGCAGCGCCTGCTGGGAGAATTGCGGGCCGTTTTCCCAGATCTCAAAGATGTCGGTCTCAGCCATAGCTGGACCGGTCGCTGTGCCGCCACCTTCGACCTGCTGCCGCATATGGGCACGCATGACGGCATTCACTACGCCGCCGGTTACTGCTTCGCCGGCTTGCCGATGGGCTCGCATTTCGGTCGCCTTCTGGCGCAGCGAATCCTCAAGCCGGGGTCGGTCGCATCGGTCTTCGTCGACCAACCCTTCCCGACCATGCCGCTCTATGGCGGCAACAACTGGTTCGTGCCCTGGATGATGCGCTGGTATGACTGGAAGGAAGGCAAGCGGCACGCCGCCTGAGGTCGGATGAAAATTCGGTCGGGCGAATTCTTGGTCAGGCGATGATTCCGGCAAAGCCCGGTCGTGCCGCGGGATTGCCCAACCAGTCGGTGCGCGTGCGCAGATAGCGGCTGAGCTGATGCGGATCGCGCAGCGGCTGGAGGGTGGCATAGGGCAGCACGTCGCCGATCGAGACGCGGAACTCGCTGCCGATCTTGTTGGCGACCTCGTGCAGCAGGAAGGCCATCCTGGTGGTCATGCTGACATGGCTGGCGATCTGGAACAGGCGGCTGTTCTGGCCATGAAAGAACATCGGTACGACATCTGCCTGTGCGGCATGGATCAGCCGCGCTGTAAAGGGTTTCCAATCGTCGTCAATGGCGCGCCGGGCAAAGGGTGTCGGCGTGGTGGCGACACCGCCCGCCGGAAACACGATCAGGCAGCCGCCCGTCGTCAGATGCTGGCGCGCCAGGGCCCGGGTCCGCAGCGTGACGGCTTTGGCTTCCGGCGTCGGGTCGAAATCGATCGGCAGGATGAAGCGCTGGATCTCGGCATCGGGTGGATAGAGCCGGGCATTGGTCAAGACCTTGAAATCGCGCCGCACGCGGTTGGCGAGATGGCCGACAAGGATGCCGTCGACCAGGCCGAAGGGGTGGTTGGCGACGATCACCAGCGGGCCGCTCGCCGGCAGGGTGGCGAGCTTGGCGGCATCATAGGCCACACGCAGTTGCAACAGCCGCAGCGCTGCTTCCCAGAAATCGACCGAACCCATCATCTCGGCCTGGTAGAGATCGTAGAGGCGCTTCAGGCGCAACTGGCCGCTCAGGATCTCGATGGCGCGGATGGCGGTTCTGGCGGTCCAGCCGTCGCTGGCGCTGGCATAGGTGAGCGAGAGCGGGGCGAGGGCGTTCTGGCCTGGGGCGGTCGTCATGGATGCATAGTGAGCGACGAAGGTTGCGGTGTCGTCGCAGTGAGGTGACAATTTGGCGTCGCACGGCTCACAATCGCTACGATGACGTCAGAATTACTGTAAAAGCGGCAGTGCGTATAGTTTCTGTGCCGTTATATGCGGTATAGCAGTATGACGAACGCAGACGGAACCTTTCGCGACCATTGCACCGGAACCGCCTTGTGGATTGGAATCTCCGTCAATACAATCACTTGATGGCCAACACTTGAGAGATTAGTGTCGTTCCCGGCTTGTGCTGATTTGTACCGTTCCGAGTCGCACCCGAGTCGCGCTTTGATGTAGCTTGCATTTTTACCCCTGGGGCCGAAGGTTTCGAGAATGAATCAGGATCGCGTCGAGTCGCTGGCCCAATTCCATCCCTTCACGCGGCTCAACAAGTTGCTGGAAGGGGTGCTGCCGGGGGGCGGCAATACGCCTTTGCTGTTATCTCTGGGTGAGCCGCAATTCCAGCCACCGGCCTTTGCCATTGAGGCAATCGCCAACGCAAAAGACGCGTGGAGCAAATACCCGCCGACTGCCGGCACCGAGGCCTTCCGCGTCGCTGCCAAGGCGTGGCTGGGGCGACGCTACCATCTGGAGGACAAGTTGATCGATGCCGATCGCATGATCCTGCCGGTTTCTGGCACACGCGAGGCGCTGTTCCATGTGGCACTTTCCGCCGTCTCGCGCGGCCTGCCCAATGGCAAGGGCCGGGTGCTGATGGGAAATCCTTTCTATCATACCTATGCCGGCGCGGCGGTCGTGGCGGGCGGCGAACCGGCTTTCCTGCCGGCAGGGCCCGAGACCGGCTTTCTGCCCGATCCGGATGCGGTCCCGGCCGAACTTCTGCGCGAGGCCGCACTGGTCTATCTCTGCTCGCCCGCCAATCCGCAGGGCGCGGTCGCGGACCGGGAGTTCTGGCGGCGCTGGCTGGCACTGGCGCGATCCCACGACTTTGTCATCGCCGCCGACGAATGCTATGCGGAGATCTACAGCGACGCCGCCCCGGTGGGGGCGCTCGAAGCGGCACAGGAAAGCGGCTCCTGCGACAATCTGCTGGTCTTCCACTCGCTCTCGAAACGCTCCAGCGCACCCGGCATGCGCTCTGGCTTTGTCGCCGGCGATGCGCGACATGTCGCGCGCATCGCGCAACTGATCAATTACGGCGGCGTCGCGGTGCCGCTGCCCGTACTCGCCGCCTCGACCGCGCTCTGGTCCGACGAAGCGCATGTGGCGGTGAACCGCGCACGTTATCAGGCGAGCTTCGATCTCGCCGACAAGCATCTGGGTCCGATCTTCGGCGCCGTGCGGCCGGCCGGTGGTTTCTTCCTCTGGCTCGATGTCGGCGATGGCGAGGCGGCGGCGTCCGCCCTGTGGCGCGAGGCCGCCATCAAGGTGCTGCCCGGCGGTTATATGGGCCGACCGGACGCATCCGGCAATAATCCCGGTGCCGCCTTCATCCGTGTGGCACTGGTCTATGAACCGGCACTCCTCGACGGGGCGCTGGCGCGCATGGCGGGGGTCCTCGGGCCAATCATTCAGGCGCGGCGCGCGGCAGGCCGAACCGCTGCCGCAGGGAGGCGATGAGCATGGCGACGAATGGCGGCGGCATGGCACTGCAATCGGGACTGAGCCTCGGCAATTTGGTGCCCTTCTTGCAGCGGCGCCTGCTCGAGATTCTGGGGATCGTGCTGCTGCTAGTGAGTCTCGCCTATCTCCTCGCCCTGCTCAGCGCCAATGGCGCCGACCCCAGCTTCAATCGGGCCGCCGACCAGCCGGTCGCCAATCTGCTGGGTGCCGCCGGGGCGGTCTTTGCGGATTTTACCCTGCAGGGCCTGGGTCTCGCGGCGCTGGTGCCCCCGGCAGCCTTGCTGGCCTGGGGCGTCGGCCTGCTGCGCGATCACACGCTCGACCGGATCTGGCTGAAGCTCATCCTGCTGCCGGCAAGCGTGCTGCTGATGGCGGCTGCCTGCGCGGCGCTGCCGGGTACCGGCGAATGGCCGTGGGTCACGGGTCTCGGCGGCCTCGCCGGTCATATGATGCTGGCGGGATCCGACGGTGCCGGCGGTCTCACCGGCTTGCTGCTCGGTTTCAAGCCCGATGTTGACCCGGCGCTGGTCAGCCGGTTGCTGGCCATGGGCCTTTTCGGCCTCGGCTTGCTGGCGCTCTATTACGTACTCGGCATCGGGCTTGGCGGCTATGTCCGTTTCGGGCGCGGCGTCGCACGCATGGGACGCAACATGGGCGAGGCGATTGATCGCGGCCGCCAGGGTCTGGCCCAGGATGGCGCCAAGGATAGATCCGGCGACGATACCCGACGCGGCTTCCGCCTGCGCCTGCCGCGCTTCGGTTCCAGAGGCGGCGATCCTGCGGCGCGGCGCGAGCCGCGCCTCGGCGACCATCAAGGCGATGACGAGGCGAGATCGCGCGTCGCCATCGAAATGCCGAGCCGGGAAGCAGAAGTTTACGACCGCAGCGACCGCAGCGGTCGCCTGGTGGAGCCGCCACTGGCCAAGAGCCGGGAAAAAACCAGGGCCGCGAAACCGGCGAAAGACAGCCGCCAGGCCAAACTGGTGCTTGACGAGAGCAATTTCGAGCTGCCGCCCGTGGACATCCTCTCGCGACCGACGGCCAATCTCGCGGTGCAGCGGATCAATGAGGAAAGCCTGGAAAAGAACGCGCGCCTGCTGGAAACGGTACTCGACGATTTCGGCGTCAAGGGCGAGATCGTGAAGGTGCGTCCCGGTCCGGTGGTCACGCTTTACGAACTCGAACCGGCACCGGGAACAAAGACCAGCCGCGTGGTCGGCCTCGCCGACGATGTCGCGCGATCGATGAGCGCCGTCTCGGTGCGCATCGCCGTGGTGCCGGGGCGCAGCGTCATCGGTATCGAATTGCCCAATCGCGAGCGCGAGGTGGTGGCGTTCCGCGAACTGATCGAGGACGATTCCTACCAGAACACGCAATCGCGCCTTGCCCTGGTGCTCGGCAAGGATATCGGCGGAGCGCCGATCGTGGTCGACCTTGCGCGCATGCCGCATCTGCTCATCGCCGGCACCACGGGCTCGGGCAAGTCGGTCGCCATCAATACCATGATCCTGTCGCTGCTCTACCGCCTGACGCCGGACCAGTGCAAATTCATCATGATCGACCCGAAGATGCTGGAACTCTCGGTCTATGACGGGATCCCGCATCTGCTGTCGCCTGTGGTGACCGAACCCAAGAAAGCGATCGTTGCGCTGAAATGGGTGGTGCGCGAGATGGAGACCCGCTACCGGGCCATGTCGCGTCTCGGCGTGCGCAATATCGACGGCTTCAACCAGCGCCTGGAACAGGCGCGGGCGGCCGGCGAAACACTGACAAGGCGGGTTCAGACCGGCTTCGATCCCGAGACCGGCCAGCCGATCTACGAGGAAGAGCCGTTCGACCTCACCGCACTCCCCTTCATCGTCGTGGTCGTGGACGAGATGGCGGATCTGATGCTGGTGGCGGGGAAGGAGATCGAGGCGGCGATCCAGCGTCTGGCCCAAATGGCGCGCGCCGCCGGCATCCACATCATCATGGCGACGCAGCGGCCTTCGGTCGACGTCATCACCGGCACGATCAAGGCCAATTTCCCGACCCGTATCAGCTTCCACGTCACTACCAAGATCGACAGCCGAACAATTCTCGGTGAAATGGGCGCCGAGCAGCTGTTGGGGCAAGGCGACATGCTCTATATGGCCAATGGCGGCCGCATTACGCGCGTTCATGGCCCGTTCGTTTCCGACCGCGAGGTGGAATCGATCGTGCGCTTCCTGAAGGAGCAGGGCGAGCCTTCCTATGTAGAGGAAGTGACACTGGACGATGAAGAAATCGGCGGAATGGACGGTCTCGACGGTGAACCGGGCGGCGGCTCGGGCGACGAACTCTACGATCGCGCCATCGCCATTGTCACCCGCGAGAAGAAGGCCTCGGTCAGCTTCGTGCAGCGGCACTTGCAGATCGGCTACAACCGGGCGGCGCGGATCGTCGAGCGGATGGAAAAGGAAGGCGTCGTCAGCACCGCCAACCATGTCGGCAAGCGCGAGGTGCTGGCCCGCGGTCTCGACGACTGACCTGGCGGCGAATATGGCATTTCCGCGGCAGCGTCTTGAACCGATCGGACGAGCCGCCCAATTAAGGGCACAAGTCCCAGCAATTAAGGAATCGAGCGATCGTGCGTGACTTACATCAAGGGCCCCATCATCCGGCGCGGCGCCGAATTCTGCAGACGGTGGGCGGGCTGGCGCTGCTGGCGGGTCTCGGCTCTCTGGCGCGACCGGCATCGGCGCGCGCCGTGCCGGCCAATCTTACGCCCCAGGACGAGGCCGATATCAACCGGATCGAGGACTATCTCAACGGCATCACCACGATGCAGGCGAAGTTCCAGCAATACTCCGCCAAGGGCGGCATCGCCTTCGGCAACATCTATCTGAAGCGGCCCGGCTTCATCCGCATCGAATACGAGCCGCCGTCGCCGATGCTGATCGTCTCCGACAGCGTGTCGCTGCACTATTACGACCCGCAACTCGACCAGATCAACCGGGTGCCGGTTTCCTCTTCGCCGATCTGGTTTCTGCTCAAGGACAGCGTGCATCTGGGTGACGACGTCACCGTCACCGCTTTCAACCGGGCCCCCAACGCCTTTGAAATCACCATCCGCCAGACCAGCGATGCCGAAAGCGGCAAGGTAGTGCTGGAACTGGGCGACCGGCCGCTTGAACTGCGGCAATGGAGCGTCGTCGACAATAAGGACCAGGAAGTGCGGGTGGGTCTGTTCGATGCCCAGTTCGGCATGGAACTGGACCAGGAATTGTTCCGCGTCCCGCGCAAGAGGACCGGCAACTGACGCTACTGGTTGCGCCGGTAATCGATGAACGCCATGACCATGTTGACCGTTTCGCCGTCATTGGAGAGCGGCATCACCAGTGATCCTACTTCATTGAGGCGCGGGTTGGCGCACAGGAACGGTTCCTCGTCATAGACCGGCTGGCGCCGTTCGATCGCCAGCGTATAGGTCCGGTAGCCTTCCGCGGCCGTCGCCGCGAAGACGTGCTTGGCGACATCCATGCCGGTGGGGTTGTAGCCGCGCGCTTCCACCTCGTCGCTGCCGACCAAGCGATAGGTCAGGCGCAGGGGATCGTGCGCGACGTCGATCAGGATGATCCCGGGCAAGAGATCGCGGATCTCGTTGGGGTCGATATCGGCACGCGCGGGCATCGATCGGTCGCCGCGCTTGGCGTCCCAATAGGCCAGCGCCCGCCGGACACGCTCGCCGCAATGGTCAAGAAAACTGCGGTCTAGAATTCGCCGGTATCCACCTTTCATGCCCGCTCACCACGCCGTCGCTCCGGTCCCATGCTGCCATCTGTTCGCCGAAAGGGATAGTCCCGAGTCAAGCGTCGCTCCCTGTCAGCGTCACCGCGGCGCCCAGGATGGCCAGCTTGTTGTCGAGAATGACGAAGATGGGCATATCCTCCAGCAGCGAGGAAAGCCGGCCCTTGTCGAGAAAGCGTTCCTCGAAGCGGCTGTCGCGCAGGATCGGCAGCAGGCGCGGCACGATCCCGCCGCCGATATAGACCCCGCCGGTGGAACCGAGGACCAGGGCAAGATCGCCGGCGACCGACCCCAGAATGGCGCAGAATCGTCGCAGCGCGTCGCGCGCAATCCGCTCGCCCTGATCCAGTCCCCGCGCCGTTATTTCGGCCGGGCTCGGGCGTTCGGCATCCTTCCCCGCCCGCAGGCAGAGGAACTCGTAGATATTGACCAATCCGTCGCCGGACAGCAGGCGCTCGCAGGAAACGCGGCCATAGCGTTCCTGCAGATGGCCCAGCAGATCCATCTCGAGATTGTCCTGCGGGGCGAAGCCGACATGCCCGCCTTCACCGGCCAAGGCGACCCAGCCACCGTGCCGATCGCAGACCAGGCCCGAGACACCAAGGCCGGTGCCAGGCCCCAGGACGGCACGGGCTCCGCCGGCTTCGGCCGTGCCCTGTCGCAGGATGTGCAGATCCTCCGGCTTCGCCTGCGATACGCCCAGAGCCAGGGCTTCGAAATCGTTGACCGTATGAAGCCGATGCCAGCCGAACCGGCTGGCCAGGGCCCGGCGCGAGAACTGCCAGGTGGAATTAGTGAATTCGATCTGATCCTCGCGCGCGGGACAGGCAACCGCGAAGCAGGCTTCGCTCGGCTGCTCGCCGGCCCAATCGAGATAGGCCGAGATCGCGGTGGCGATATCGGGATAGTCCTTGGCCGAGAGGGTCTTCATGCGGTCGGCGCGAATCTCGCCGCGCGGGCTGAGGGCAAAGCGCGCATTGGTGCCACCGATATCGGCGACCAGGACCAGATCAGACGTCATCGGATGCCGTCCCACCCGAAACTGGCAGCACCCAGATTGGCGGCCCCCACCTGGGCGCGAAACCCGGCGAAGAGTTCGCGCCCGCAACCCTGCGCGCCCTCGCTCAAGTCGAGCGGCTCCGGGGTGCGCGCGGCGAAGGTGGCGGCGTCCATCTCAACCGTGAGCTGGCTTGTCTCGGTGTCGAGGCGGATGATGTCGCCGTCGCGAATGCGCGCGATCGGGCCGCCGGCCACGGCTTCGGGCGAGAGATGGATCGCCGCCGGCACCTTGCCGGAGGCACCCGACATGCGACCGTCTGTCACCATCGCCACCTGGTAGCCAAGGTCGAGCAGCACGCCGAGGGCCGGCGTGAGCTTGTGCAGTTCCGGCATGCCGTTGGCGCGCGGCCCCTGGCCCTTCACCACCACCACCACGTCGCGGTGCAGCTTGCCGTCCTTGAACGCCTGCTGCACGTCGTTCTGGCTGGTGAAGACCATGGCCGGCGCCTCGATCACGCGGTGCGCGGGCTTCACCGCGGAGACCTTGATGATCGATTGGCCGAGATTGCCATCAAGTACGCGGATGCCGCCCTCCGGCGCGAAGGGGTCGGTGGCCGGGCGCAGCACGTCGCGGTCGAGGGATTGCGCCGGCGCATCGCGCCATTTCAGCTGTCCGCCCTCGAGATAGGGTTCCTGGGCATAGACCGAGAGGTCGTCCCCCATCAGGGTTTTCACATCCCGGTGCAGCAGACCGGCCGCCAGCAATTCGCGCAGCAGGAAACCGAAACCGCCGGCCGCCTGGAAATGATTCACGTCGGCCTGGCCGTTGGGATAGATGCGACAGAGCAGCGGTGTTACCGCGGAGATCTCGCCGAAATCCGCCCAGGTGAGCCTGATGCCGGCCGCCGCGGCGATGGCGATGAGATGGATCGTGTGATTGGTCGAGCCGCCGGTTGCGACCAGGCCGACGATGGCGTTGACCAGGGACTTCTCGTCGACGATCTCGCCGATCGGGCGATAGTCGTTGCCAAGCGCCGTCACCGCGGCGACACGCCGCGCGGCGGCGGCGGTGAGTGCGGCGCGCAAGGGCGTGCCCGGGTTGACGAAGGCAGCACCGGGCAAATGCAGGCCCATCACCTCCATCAGCATCTGGTTGCTGTTGGCGGTGCCGTAGAACGTGCAGGTGCCGGCAGCGTGATAGGAGGCGGCCTCGGCTGCCAGCAACTCGGCGCGGCCGACCTTGCCCTCGGCGTAAAGCTGCCGGATACGCGATTTTTCGGGATTGGGCAGGCCCGACGGCATGGGCCCGGCCGGCACGAAGACGGTCGGCAGATGCCCGAAACTCAAGGCGCCGATGAGGAGACCGGGCACGATCTTGTCGCACACGCCCAGCATCAGGGCGCCGTCGAACATGTCGTGGGAGAGAGAGACGGCGGTCGCCATGGCAATGACGTCGCGGCTGAACAGCGACAGCTCCATGCCGGCCTGGCCCTGGGTGACGCCGTCGCACATCGCGGGCACGCCGCCCGCGAATTGCGCGGTGGCATGGCCCGCGACGCTGGCCTTGATCAGCGCCGGATAGTCCTGCAGCGGCTGATGCGCCGAAAGCATGTCGTTGTAGGCGGAGACAATGGCGAGGTTTGGCAGCACCACATCGGCCAGTGCCGCCTTGTCCTCGGCGCCGCAGGCGGCGAAGCCATGAGCGAGATTGCCGCAGGAAAGATGCCCGCGCTTTGGGCCGCTGCCTTTCGCCGCGGCGATCTGCGCCAGATAGCGGCCGCGCGATTCCCGGCTACGGGCGCGGATGCGGTCGGTGACGGCTTGAATCGTGGGATGCATGATGGCCCTCACGGAAGGATCTATGGACAGAGCATGATGTCGACCGGTACGCGGGTCTGACGCAGCAAGGCGGCGACCGGCAGCCGATCGTCATGGATATTGGCCCTCGCGCGGTCCAGCACAACGCGTTTCTCGGCGCCGGTGACGGCCAGGATGAGATGCCGGGTATCGGTGAGGGCGCGCAGGGTGAGGCCGATGCGGGGATGCCCCTTGGCCGGTTCTGCGAGCACCATGAGATCGCTCTCGCCATCGAGTGCCAGGGCGGGCGGCGTCTCCACGCGGCCCGGAAAGAGCGAGGCGAAATGCCCGTCCTCACCCATGCCGAGAAAGACCGCATCGAAGGGCCGGCGGATCTCCTTCAGCGCACGAGCGACGTCGGGCAGGGCCGCAGTGGGAGTGGCCAAGGGGCGATAGAGCGCACATAGGCGCGCCGCTGCTGCCTCGCCGGTGAGCAGGTGCCGCCGGATCGATCCTTCGTTGCTGTCGGGATGATCGGGCGCCACCCAGCGTTCGTCGCAGGGCAGCACATCGACATTGCGCCAGTCCAGACCGGCGGTGGCGAGTAGGGCGAAGACCGGAAGGGGCGTCGTTCCGCCCGGAACCACCAGGCTGGCCGAGCCGGTGGCAGCGATCGCCGTGCGCAGGATGCCGGCCAGTTGTTCCGCGATCGCAGCGGCGAGCGCCGCGCGGCTCTCGAAGCTCCGCTCCGTCACCGCCACTAGAACTCGTCCTCGTGCCAGGTGCGGCCATCGCGTTCGATGAGGGCGATGGCGGCATTGGGGCCCCAGGAGCCCGCCGTATAGGGCTTGGGAGAGAGGCCGGCCTCGTGCCAGCCGTCGCGGATGCCATCGATCCATTGCCAGGCGGCCTCCAACTCGTCCAGGCGCATGAACAGGGCCGGACGGCCGCGAATGACGTCGAGCAGCAGGCGCTCATAGGCGTCCGGCGAGCGGCCGCCGAAGGTCTCGTTGAAGGAGAGGTCGAGCGCCGTCTGCCGCAGGCGCAACTCGCCCGGGCCGCGACCCTTGTTGAGCATGATGAGGCGAATGCCCTCATCGGGCTGCAGGCGCATCACCAGCTTGTTGGGATGGATGGTGCCGGCCGAGGCCGGATAGGGCGAGTGCGGCGGCGTCTTGAACTGCACCACGATCTCGGAGGAACGCGCCGGCAGGCGCTTGCCGGTGCGGACGTAGAAGGGAACCCCGGCCCAGCGCCAATTGTCGACGCCGATCTTGATGGCCACGAAGGTTTCCGTATCGCTGCCAGGGGCGGAATCGGCTTCCTCGAGATAGCCGGGCACGACGGCGCCGTCGACGCTGCCGGCACGGTACTGGCCGCGCACGGTGCACTGCGCCACGTCATCGGGCCCGATCGGATGCAGGGCGCGCAGCACCTTCAGCTTCTCGTCGCGGATCATGTCGGCATCGAGTGTGGCCGGCGGCTCCATCGCCGTCAGGCAGACCAGCTGCAGCAGGTGGTTCTGCACCATGTCGCGCAGCGCACCTGATTCGTTATAGTAGCGCCAGCGCCCGCCGACGCCGACGGTTTCCGCCACCGAGATCTGCACATGATCGATATAGGTGCGGTTCCACAGCGGTTCAAAGAGCGCGTTGGCAAAGCGCAGCACCATCAGGTTCTGCACCGTCTCCTTGCCGAGATAATGATCGATCCGGTAGGTCTGCGGCTCGGCGAAAGCCTCGGCGACGGCGGCATTGATGGTGCGGGCGGAAGGCAGGTCCTTGCCGAGCGGCTTTTCCAGCACCAGGCGGGATTCCGGCGTCACCAGGTTAAGCGCGGTGAGATTGGCGGCGATAGGACCGAAGAGGTCGGGCGCCGTCGCCAGATAATACGCCCGCACCACGTTTTTCCGGCCCTTGAGTGCCGCCGCAAGCGCGCCATAGCTCGCGGGATCGGTGGCATCGACGCTGAGATAGGTGAGGCGCGCGGCGAAGCGGTGCCAGGACTCCTCGTCAAACGGGCCGTGGACCGAATCGCCGGGCGAATGGATGACGCATTCGTCATGCATCAGTTGCAGGAATTCTTCGGGTGCCATGGTGCCGCGCGAGACGGCGATGATGCGGCCGTCATCCGGCAGGCGCCGTTCGCGGTCGAGATGATAGAGGGCGGGGATCAGCTTGCGGCGCGCAAGGTCGCCGCGGCCGCCGAAGACGATCATGTCGAACGGCTGTGAAATAAGGGTCTTGTTCTGCATTGCGGCCCCTTGGCAACCCGCTCTGGAGCGGGATGGATTCAAATGAGATCGACTGGTGCGGGCCATTTTGCCCGTTCGCGTCGCAAGGTGCCAGCCTTCGATCGGGGCTGGCCCCTGATCGGCGTCACCGGGAACCTGCGGGTTTCTCCGGAACCTGTCGGCCCAGGACGCGTTGGGAAGCGGAAGATCGTGTGGGCGCATACCTATGCACCAGGTGGGGCGCCGGCCGATCAATCCGGACTGCACCGCCAATACAAGGGAGTACGATCATGACGGCAGATATTCTGCGGGCGAAGGCCGGCGTCGAGAACATCAAGACCGGCATGCCCAATGCCGATCGCGAGGCCGTGGCCAGGGCACTCGCCCAATGCCTCGCCGACAGTTATGTCCTCTACGTGAAGACGCAGGGCTTTCACTGGAACGTGGTGGGGCCGCTCTTCTATGGCCTCCACAAACTCACCGAGACGCAATACGAGGAGATGGCGGCGGCGATCGACGAGATCGCGGAGCGCATCCGCGCCCTTGGCCACCCGGCCCCGGCGGGGATCGGTGCCTTCGCCAGGCTGTCGCGGCTCAACGACGCGGAAAGCGGCCTTTCGGGAGAGAAGATGATCGGGGCGCTGATCGCCGATCACGAGGCGGTGTCGCGCAGCCTGCGTTAACTGGTCGGCCTAGCCGAAAGTGTCGAGGACGCCGCCACGGCGGATCTTGCCACGCGGCGGATCGATGCCCATGAGAAGGCGGTCTGGATGCTGCGCGCGTTGCTCGCGGACTAGCTGCCGGTCGAATGGATCGACCGCGGCAAGGAGAGGCAACTGAGCTCGAAGGGGCTCAGCTCTCCGCGCCGGTATCGGCGGATGCGGCGGCCGGCTTCTTCGCGCGGGCGGCGCGCTTTTCCTTGACCGGCGGGGCTGCCGCCAGTTCGGCGCGGTCGGCGGCTTCCTTGGCGAGGCGCAGGGCCTTCAGCCGGGAGGTCTTTTCGGCCACGGCGGCGGTTGCCTTGGCACGTTCCTTGAGCAGATCCTGCTCGCGCTGCCGGTTCTTCTCGAACAGTTCCTTGGCCTTGCGCTGGGATTCTTCGGCTTGCTTGGATATGGGCTTTAGCATGAAAGGTGTTCCTGTACGGCCGGAAAGCTGGAATGGGCCGCCAAAGTGGACAGGGCAGCAGGCGCTGCCCCGTCCTTCGCTCTTAGGCAACCTTGAGATTGCAGGCAGAGCTCTTGCCGCGATCCTGCTCGATGTCGTAGCTGAGGCTCTGGCCCTCATTCAACGAACCGAGACCCGCGCGCTCGACGGCGGAGATGTGAACGAACACATCCTTGCTGCCATCTTCCGGCTGGATGAAACCGAAGCCCTTCTGGGCATTGAACCATTTAACTTTTCCGATAGACATTCTCAAAACCTTTAGAAAGATAGATTGCCGCCGGGCGAAAGCCGCACGGCGGTCCTGAACGGGAGCACGGGTGAAACCGGGTCAGCTCACGAAGAGCGGAAGTCGGAAACGATCCGAAATCGAGTTGAGTGACAGGTATATGGGGCCTTTCCCCCCAAATTGCAAATCCGGGGCGAAAAATGTTCGAGAAAACACCCGCCTTTGGCGTATCGCTCGCCGGATCCGACGCAATGGCTGCGTCAGGTCACGGGGCCGGATCGAGCGGCGGCGCGGGGCGTTTGCTGGACCAGGAAGCCGGGCGATGGTGGGTGCGACAGGGATTGAACCTGTGACCCCTACCGTGTGAAGGTAGTGCTCTCCCGCTGAGCTACGCACCCGCCTGAGCGGCGGCCAGAGCGAGAAAAAGGCGGCCGCCGGGATCGAGGGGCGTTGTTTAGCCTCCGGCCGGTTCGCTGTCAATCTGCCGTGATCGGCCGTGCCGCGGCCTTGACAGAGCCACCCCGAAGGCCGACTTCTGGGTCGCGGGGGACTGCAAATCACCACGGTGGATCAATGCGTTATTTCAGCAGACGCGCGAAACTGGGAATTCTCGGCCGCCGCCTCGGCGTGCTCCTTCTCGCGGGCCTCGCAGGCGTTTGCCTGGGGAGCGGGGGCCTGGGGAGCGGCGGCGGGGCGCGCGCGGCACAGCCGGTGACGCTCTCCTATACCGGCTACATGGCGGGCCTGCCGGTCTTCTCCCTCACCGCCACCATCGACTTCCCGGCGGGGGCCGGCACGGGGGCCATGTCGCTGGTACCCGGGAATGGCGGCTACAGCCTCAACGCCGACGCGGCCACTGCCGGCAATTTCCGCCTGCTCTATCCCTACCGCGCCACGGTGGTGAGCAGCGGGCAGTTGAGCGACCAGACGGCGGCGCCGCGCCAGTTCCGCTCGGTGGCCGAGATCCTGGGCAAGCAGGAGGCGGTCACCCTCACCTACGGGCAGGGCGGTCGGGTCGGGATCGAGGCCATCCCGATGACCCGCCAGGCCCAGGATGCCATGGCGCAGGGCTTTGCCCATGGCACCATGGATCCGGCGAGTGCCGTGGTGGCGGCGGTGGCGAAATTTGCCGCCACGCATCAATGCGCCGGCACCTACAAGCTGTTCGACGGCGTGCGGCGCTACGATCTCACCCTGCGCCAGGGCGGTTATGTCGAGCTGCCGGCCATGGTGCAGTCCTATTACGACGGCGGTGCCACCGAATGTTCGGCCGAGCCGCTGCTGCTGGAGGGATTTTCCAGCGCGGCCGCGCAATCCCAGTTCTATCCGCGCGCGGCGCGGCTGTTCCTCGCGCCCGCGGTCACCGGTCTGCCGGCCATTCCGGTGCGGATCGAGGCGCAGAACGCCCTGGGCATGATGACCCTCGATCTCACCGGGGTGCAGTTCTAAGGCGTTCCGGTCAGTCTCTGTCGAGTGTCTCGAGCAGTGCGGGCAGATCGGCAAAGTGCGCGATCTGGTGAAAGGCGCCCTGGGTCGCCGGGTCAGCCGGTCGGCCGTAGCCCGAGGGAATGATCACCGCCTCGATCGCCGCCGCCCTGGCGGTGGCGAGATCGGTGTGGCTGTCGCCGATCATCACCGAACTGGCTGCCACATCGCCATTCCCGCCGGCCAAGGCGATGGCGGCCAGCAATGGTTCCCTGGCGGGCTTGCGTTCCTTCAGCGTGTCGCCGCCGATCACCGCGTCGAACAGCGCTTCCAGGCCGAAATGCCGCAGCACGATCCGGGTCGGCTCCTGCGGCTTGTTGGTGCAGAGGGCGAGGCGCCGCCCCTCGCGGCGGAATCCCTCCAGGATCTCGCGCACCTTGGGATAGAGCTCGGTGCGGTTGGTCGAGGCGGCCTCATAGAGCACCTTGAACCGCGGCATGAAGCCGGCGGCCGCCTCCTGGATCCCGGCCACGGCGAGGGCGCGTTCCAGCAGCACCGGGGCGCCGTCGCCGATCATGCGCTTGATGGCGGGAAGATCGAGGGGCGCGCGGCCCAGTTCCCCCAGCAGGGCGTTGACGGCGTCCGCAATGTCCGGCGCCGAATCGATCAGGGTCCCGTCGAGGTCGAACGCCAGATACCGCCGCCACGCCATATTTCCGCCCTTTTCCCGCTTATTCTGGGTCGTTCTTCTTGGGGTTGGATAACGGGGGGTGGATATGGCATTTTCCGGCCCATCGCAAGTCCAGCCAGCCCTATCCCAGGAACACCGAGTCCCATGCCGTCATCGCCAGAACGGGTCGCCGCCATCATCCTTGCCGCCGGCAAGGGCACGCGCATGAAATCCGC
This sequence comes from Rhodospirillaceae bacterium, assembly GCA_016794165.1. GTDB lineage: Bacteria > Pseudomonadota > Alphaproteobacteria > Dongiales > Dongiaceae > Dongia. Next base: position 23,853 of record JAEUKV010000279.1, on the reverse strand, counting down.
CCTGCCCAAGGTCATGCACAAGATCGCCGGGCGCAGCATGATCGGCCATGTGCTGGCCAATCTCGCACCCTTGCAGCCCCAGCGCGTCGTGGCCGTCATCGCGCCGGACATGGATCCGGTGCGCCAGGAAGTGGCACCGCTGCCCGTCGCCATTCAGGCCGAGCAACTGGGCACCGCCCATGCCGTGCGCTGCGCCCGCGAGGCGATGGGCGCCCAGGCGGGGACCGTGCTCATTCTCTTCGGCGACACGCCCTTCGTCGCGACCGCGACCCTCAGGAAACTGGTCGAGCGCCGTGCCGCCAAGGACGAGCCGGCGGTGGTGGTACTCGGCATGCGGCCTGCCGACGCCGGCGCCTATGGCCGCCTGGTGCTGGACCGCCAGGGCGACCTGGAACGCATTGTCGAGTTCAAGGAGGCAAGCGCCACCGAGCGTGCCATCACCCTGTGCAATTCCGGCGTGATGGCGGTGGACGGTGCCATCCTGTGGACACTCCTTGACCTCATCCGCAACGACAATGCGAAGGGCGAATACTACCTCACCGACATCGTGGCGCTCGCTCGCGCCGACGGCCGCAACTGCGCCGTGGTGGAGGCGCCGGAAGCGGAACTGCTCGGCGTCAACAGCCGCGCCGAACTCGCCATTGCCGAAGCGCTCTATCAGGGCCAGCGCCGCGCCGAGGCGATGGAGGGCGGTGCCACGCTGCTGGATCCCGGATCCGTGTTCTTCGCCGCCGACACCAAACTCGGCCGCGACGTCGTCGTCGGGCCGAACGTGGTCTTCGGCGCCGGAGTCACGGTAGCCGACGAGGTCGAGATCCGTGCCTTCTGCCATATCGAGGGGGCCAGCATCGAGAAGGGTGCCGTGATTGGGCCGTTTGCGCGCCTGCGGCCGGGGGCCAGGATTGGCGCCGGCGCCCATATCGGCAATTTCGTCGAAGTCAAGAACAGCAATGTCGGCGAGGGTGCCAAAGCCAATCACCTCAGCTATCTGGGCGACGCCGATATAGGGGCGCGGTCGAACATCGGCGCCGGCACCATCACCTGCAATTACGACGGCGTCCTCAAGGCCAGGACCGAGATCGGGGCGGAGGCCTTCATCGGCTCCAACGCCTCGCTGGTGGCGCCGGTCAGCATCGGCGCCGGGGCGATCGTCGGCGCCGGTTCCGTGATCACCCGCGATGTCGAGGCGGATGCGATCGCTGTGGCGCGCGGCGAACAGGTCAGCCGCGCCGGCCGCGCGAAAGAGTTTCGTGCCCGGCGACAGAAGCAGAAACAGCAGAAACCCGAAATCAGGTAACCGGTCAGGAGAACGCGCGCATGTGCGGCATCGTCGGCATCATCGGCAAGGCGCAGGTAGCGCCCCTGTTGTTCGATGGTCTCAAGCGTCTGGAGTATCGCGGCTACGATTCCGCCGGCATTGCCACCCTGGTGGATGGCCGCATCGACCGCCGCCGCGCCGAAGGGAAGCTCGGCAATCTCGGGGCCGTACTTGAGACTCATCCCCTGGCAGGGACCATCGGCATCGGACATACGCGCTGGGCAACCCATGGCCGGCCTACGGAAAACAATGCACATCCGCATGCGACGGAAAAGGTTGCTATCGTCCACAACGGTATCATCGAGAATTTCCAGGAACTGCGCGACGAACTGGGCGCCCTCGGCAAGAAATTCAGCACCGATACCGACACCGAAGTGGTGGCGCATCTGCTCACCCACTATCTCGAGCACGGTCACAGTCCGGAACAGGCGATGGAGCGGGCGATGGGACGCCTGCACGGCGCCTTCTCGCTGGCGATCTTGTTCGCCGACCGGCCAGATATCATCATCGGCGCAAGGCGCGGCTCGCCGCTTGCGGTCGGCTATGGTGGCGGCGAGATGTTTCTTGGTTCCGATGCCATGGCGCTGGCGCCGTTCACCAACCGCATCTGCTATCTCGAGGAGGACGATTGGGCGGTGCTCTCGCTGGACAATGCGGTCATCTACAATGACGGCCGGCGCGTCAACCGCGAGGTCAAGCAGACGGCGCTTTCCGGCGCCCTCATCGGCAAGGGCAACTACCGCCATTTCATGATGAAGGAGATCGCCGAACAGCCCACCGTGATCGGCGACACGTTGCAGGCTTTCATGAATCCGCTCGAACGGCGCATCCAACTGCCGGACCTGCCGGTCGATCTGGCGAAACTGAAGCACCTCACCATCGTCGCCTGTGGCACCGCCAATCTGGCCGGTTTCGTCGCCAAATACTGGCTGGAAAGCATTGCCCGCCTGCCGGTGGAGATCGACGTCGCCTCCGAGTTCCGCTATCGCCAGGCGCCGATGGATCCCGAGGGGGCGCTGCTGGTCATCTCGCAATCCGGCGAGACGGCCGACACGCTGGCCGCCCTGCGCTATGCGAAGTCGCTGGGCCAGAAGGTGATCGCCGTGCTCAACGTGCCGGAAAGCACGATCGGGCGGGAGAGCGATTTGGTGCTGCACACGCTGGCCGGCCCCGAGATCGGTGTCGCCTCGACCAAGGCCTTCACGACGCAGCTGGTTGTGCTGGCCTGCCTCGCCATCGCCACGGCGCGGGCGCGCGGCGTGATCGATGCCGCGCGCGAGGCGGAACTGTCGAGTGCGCTCACCGAGGTACCGGCCCGCATCGCCGAGATCCTCAATCACGACGACCATCTCAGGGAGATCGCCCTCAAGGTGGCGGAGGCGCGCGACGTGCTGTTCCTGGGCCGTGGCACCTCCTATCCCATCGCGCTGGAAGGCGCCCTGAAGCTAAAGGAAATCTCCTACATCCACGCCGAAGGCTATGCCGCGGGCGAAATGAAGCATGGCCCGATCGCGCTCATCGACGAGACCGTGCCGGTGATCGTGGTGGCGCCCACCGACGAGCTCTTCGACAAGACCTTCTCGAATCTGCAGGAGGTGATGGCGCGCGGTGGGCAGGTGGTGTTCCTCTCCGATGCCGAGGGGGTCCGCAAACTGGGCGGTCGCGCCATGGCGGTGGTGGAGTTGCCGCGGGTCGATCCCTTCGTGGCACCGATCCTCTACACTATTCCGGTGCAACTCATCGCCTATCATGCGGCGGTGGCCAAGGGCACCGATGTCGACCAGCCGCGCAACCTGGCAAAGAGCGTCACGGTCGAATGAGGGGCGGTGGATGTTGCGGGATGTGACACCCCGCTGACTTGACGGCGGCGCCATAGCCCCCCAGTCTTCATTCAGGTGCAGTGCCGCGGGGGAACATCGACGCATGGACAAGAAGACCCAGTTCAACGCCTGGTACATCGTGGTCGCGGTGCTGGGGATCCTTGCCCTGCAGTCGCTGCTGTCCTCCATCATGGCCGTTCAGGTCCTGCCCTACAGCGAGTTCAAGACCCTGCTGGCCGAGGGCAAGGTGGCCGAGGTGGTGGTTACCGAGAATCACGTCCAGGGTACGCTGAAGGACGACGGCTCGGGGCGGTCGCAGCAATTTATCACCACGCGGGTCGACCCCGCCATCGCCGCAGAACTGTCGCAATACGGCGCCAAGTTCACCGGTGGGACGGAAAGCTCGCTGCTGCGCGACATCCTTTCCTGGGTGCTGCCGGTGCTGGTGTTCTTCGGTCTGTGGATTCTCATTTTCCGCAAGTTCATGGAGCGCCAGGGGTTGGGCGGCGGTTTCATGTCGATCGGCAAGAGCCGCGCCAAGGTGTTCGTCGAGACCGACACCAAGGTTACCTTCGCCGATGTGGCCGGCGTGGACGAAGCCAAGGCCGAGTTGCAGGAGATCGTCAATTTCCTGAAGGATCCCACCACCTATGGGCGCCTCGGTGGGCGCATGCCCAAGGGTATCCTGCTGGTGGGGCCGCCGGGAACCGGCAAGACCCTGCTCGCCCGGGCCGTGGCCGGCGAGGCCAGCGTACCGTTTTTCTCGATCAGCGGCTCGGAATTCGTCGAGATGTTCGTCGGCGTGGGTGCCGCGCGCGTGCGCGACCTTTTCGAACAGGCCCGTGCCAGTGCCCCGGCCATCATCTTCATCGACGAGCTCGATGCGCTCGGCCGTGCTCGCGGCGCTTTTCCGTTCGGCGGGGGGCATGACGAGAAGGAGCAGACGCTCAACCAGCTGCTGGCCGAGCTGGACGGCTTCGACCCCAGCCAGGGCCTGGTGCTGCTGGGTGCCACCAACCGTCCGGAGATTCTCGATCCCGCCCTGTTGCGGGCTGGCCGCTTCGACCGGCAGGTCCTGGTCGACCGCCCCGACCGGGTGGGGCGCGTGCAGATTCTGCATGTTCACCTCAAGAAGGCGAAGCTGCACCCGACCGTCCAGGCCGAGGAGATTGCAGCCCTCACGCCCGGTTTTACCGGTGCCGATCTTGCCAATCTGGTCAACGAAGCCACCCTGCTGGCGACCCGGCGCAATGCCGACAGCGTCGCCATGGAGGATTTCACCGCCGCGATCGAACGCATCGTGGCCGGCCTCGAAAAGCGCAACCGCCTGCTCAACCCCAAGGAGCGCAAGGTCGTTGCCTATCACGAGAGCGGTCATGCCCTGGTGGCGATGTCACTGCCCGGCAGCGAGACGGTCCACAAGGTTTCGATCATCCCGCGCGGCATCGGCTCGCTCGGCTATACCATCCAGCGTCCGACCGAGGACCGCTATCTGATGACCAAGGAAGAACTTGCCAATCGCATGGCCGTGCTGCTGGCCGGGCGCGCCGCCGAGCGCCTGGTATTCGACGAGCTGTCGACCGGCGCCGCCGACGATCTCGCCAAGGCGACCGACATCGCCCGTTCCATGGTGGCGCGGTTCGGCATGGATGCCACACTCGGCCAGGTGGCGCTCGACGAGATGCCGCAGAGCTTCCTGGGTGTGCCGCCGCCGCCCTTCGGCACTGCCCGACGCTACAGCGAGGAGACGGCGCGCGAGATCGACAACGCGGTCCGTGACCTGATCGAGGCGGCTTTTACCCGCGCCTCGGAGATCCTGCGCGCGCGCCGCGCCACGCTGGAGGCAATGGCTGAGCAACTGCTGGAGAAGGAGACCCTGAGTGGCGCCGAGTTGCAGGCGCTTCTGGCCGCCTAGGGAAAATAGACCCGCTCCTTCGGGAAGGACATGATCACGCGACTGCCCTGTCCGGGGGTGCTGGTGATCTCCAGGCGCCCGCCATGCAGATCCATCAGGCGGCGGCTGATGGCGAGACCGAGGCCAATGCCGCCATAGCGGCGCGACAGGGTGGCTTCACCCTGTGCAAATGGCTTGCCGAGTTGCGGCAGCACGGTGGGATCGATGCCGCGCCCAGTATCACTGACGGCCACCAGCAACCCGTCCTTGAGGTTGCCGGTTGCCGTTACCGCCACCGAGCCGCCGCGCGGGGTGAATTTGAGTGCGTTGGACAGGAGGTTGTTCAGCACCTGCTTGAAGGCCCGCTCCTCGCCCGCCAGCACGGGCAACTGGCCCGTCTCGTCGATGGTGAGCTGGATACCCTCGCGCTGCGCCTGCGCCTGCGCCAAGCGACAGCAATCGACGATGGCCGGAAACGGATCGAACGGGTGTTCTGCCAGGTGTCGCTCACCGCTTTCGATGCGCGACATTTCCAGCAGGTCGTTGATGATCTCCAGCAGGTGGCGCCCGCTTTGGCTGATCGCATCGATGCTCTCGCGATAGTTATCGGGAATCGGACCAAACAATTGCTGGGAGAGGACATCGGCAAAGCCGATCACGGCATTGAGCGGCGTACGCAATTCATGGCTCATATTGCCGAGGAACTCTGTTTTGGCCCGATCGGCGGTCTCGGCACGCAGGCGGGCTTCGTTGAGCGCCTTTTCGCGAGCCTTGATCTCGGTGATGTCCAACAAAACACCTTCCAGTCGCCGCGGTTTTCCGTCGCTGTCCAGTACCACCTCCCCCTGCTCCCGAACGTGCCGGACGGTGCCGTCGGCGAGCAGAACGCGATGATCGGTGAGATAGGGAGCCCGTTCCGTCAGGCATTTGTCGATCGCGGCATTGAGGGCGCGGTGATCGTCCGGATGCACCGCCTGCAGCAACAGATCCAGGCTCGGTGGAAAGCTGCGCGGTTCGTGCCCGAGGATGCGATAAACCTCGTCCGACCAGGTGATCTTGCCGGTGGCCAGATCGCGAGACCAATTGCCGACATGGGCGATGCGCTGGGCGTTGGCGAGACTCTGATGCGCCAGGCGCAGCTCTGCCTCGGCGCGCTTGCGATCGCTGATATCCTGCAGGATGCCATAGGCACCGATCACGCGCCCCTCTGAATCCTTGCGGAGCTCAGCCAGAGAACGGACCCAGATCTCGCCACCATCGGGGCGTCGCAGCCGGTAGTCGAGGTCGTAGCGGGCGATGCGCTGGTCGCGCAGTTCGCCGATCGCGCGCAGGACCCGCAGCAGGTCGTCGGGATGCGTGAAACGCAGTTCGAAGTCGTCGGCCAGCATGGCGGCTTCCGCGGTCTCTCGGTCAATGCCGGTGATCGCCACGGCCTCGTTCGACCAGGTGCTTTGCCGGATCGGGGTTCGATCGATGCCACCCAGCCATGACCAGTAACCCAGGCGCGCCAGGTGATGAGCCGCTGCCAGCTGATCTTCCTGGTGACGCAGGGCGCTCTCGTCGCGGCGCAGGTCGGTAATGTCCTGGATCATGCCGGTGGCATGAAGCGAGTGCCCCGCGGCGTCGCGTTCGCGCAGGGCGACGGACCGCAGGACCCGTTCGCCCAGAACTGGGTGCAGGTAGCCATATTCGATCGTGTACTGGTCGATCCGACCCTCGCTGAAGCGGGTAAAGAGGTCCATGGCGCGGTCACGGTCGTTCTCGTGAACGAAACGCCGGCAGAACTCGTCGGTCGGCAGGGTCTGCATTAGCTGCTGCGACAGGCCGCTGACGGCCTGTGCTTCGGCTGAGTAGTGAAACCCGTCGATGGGCTTGTCCGAGCTGACATCGCTGCCGTCCGCGCCCTCCCAGAACCAGTAGCCGACACCAGCCAGTTTCTGGGCCGCGGTCAGGATCATCTGTACCTGGCGGATGGCGAGTTCGGCGCGGCGGATCTCGGTCAGATCCTGGACGATGCCGGCCACCTCGGTGATGTTGCCGGCGGCGTCGAACAGCTTCTCCGACATGACGCGGACGTGCCGTATGGAGCCGTCGGCGTGGCGCAGCCGATAGTCCTGGGTGAGATGCGTCTTGCTCGCAGCAAGAAAGGCACGATAGCCCTCCATTGCCTCCTGGCGGTCATCGGGGTGGATCAGGGCGGCGTAGGCGTTCTCCTCGTCGCGGTTGAGCGTCTCCGCCGATATGCCGAATATGTCGGCAGCCTCACTGGAATAGCTGTAGGCCCCGGCGCGGTCGTCAGCCGCGGTTGTGGTCCCGGGTGCGGGGGTCCAGTTCCAATGGCCGAGCTGCGCGATCCGATGCGCCCGTCGCAGGGCGCTTTCGGTGCGGCGCGCGATTGTCTCGGCCTGCTTTGCATCGGTGATGTCGGCCCCGACCGACACCACGGCGTGAATGCTGCCATCGGCACGACGCAGGGCGGAGTTGGTCCAGCGCAGCAGGCGTCGCTCGCCCGACCGTGTGATCCAGTGGTTCTCGATCACCCTTGGAAACGGCGTGTCGGACTTCGCATCGACCGCAGCGCGAACGCGCGCACGTTCTTCCGGCGGCAGCAAGCTCGACCAGACGGCCGGATCGCTCAGTTCCGCCATGGTGTAGCCGGACAGGGCCGCGCCAGCCGGGTTGAAGCGCAGGACCTTGTTGGTTCCGTCGGTGACGACGATGGGCGTTTCGGCATGGTCGATGACGAGTTCAGCCAGGGTCTGATCGTTCGGCTCGCCGTAGAGGGCAGAGGACGCTCGCGACGTGCGGCGCGCCAGCAGGACCCCGCCGATGGTGCCGACGCTGGCGAGGGCGGACGCCAGGACCATGGCGGCACCCCCTTCGGGCCGAAACTGCCAGGCGAGGACGCCCCAGGCCAAAGCACAGACCAGCGCCAGAATGATGACGTCGCGCCGTGGCGAGAATTGGGATTGGGCCGCCGCCGCAGTGGCGGCTCCCGGTCCGTTCCCGGTCGCAACAGGCCCATCATCCTTGGGCGCGGTCACGTCATGTACCGTGGCAACGCCACGCTCCGAAAATCAAAGGCGCCCCCAAAATCACAGCCGAAGACGTGCTTTCCCCCGTCACGTCATCCGCCTACCCTACGCGCAGTACGACTTAAAACCTAATTGCTAACGCTATACTTAGCATATTAACGAACTGTTAACCATCCAAATTCAACTGGAATCGCACAACTTTCATTGAATTGTGTCGGCAACCCGACACGAGAGATCAGGGCGGGGGTCTGAGTTTTAAATCCCGGGTGCCAGCGGCGGCAACGCCGATTCAGACTCCGACGCAGGAGCTGAGGCCACCCACCGGGAGATGGGCATCGTTGCCAAGGGCGGTCTTCACCGAAGACGAGGCGAGGTAGGGCGAACCGTCGGCGGCAAAGGCGACAAACTGGATCGACCCGTTGGGCCGCATGAACATGACGAAGCAGTTCGGGGCATTGTCGCGATAGTTGGGATAGGCATAACAGATCCCGCCGTTTTCCATCCACCAGGTGCCGGGATAGGTGCAGCCGTTGGTGAAGTAGGCAGTGCGGCCGTCCTTCAGGTGATACTCGATCCAGTTTTCGCCATCGTAGTAGCGGCCATAGATCGTCAGGTCATCGAGGGCTCGCTTGATGGCCTCGGGATCGGTGACGGCGACTGCATCGGGTGCCAGATCGGGCATCGTCTCGATGCTGGGCACCGAATCAAGCGGCGTTTCCGCCCGCAACCGCGACACGCCGAGGGCCGGTAAGAGGAAACTGGCCAGCAACAGGGCAAGGACCGGCTGCTTGAGGTGTTGGAAGAGCGGCTTGTTCACCTGCTGGTCTCCTGATGGGCGGTCGCTGGCCATGAATGCGTCATCTCATCATCGCATGGGGGCGGCCGGTCCGGTCAAGCTCACGCCAAATCCGGGTTTTATACGTTGACATCGACTATTATCCGGACTAGAAGCGAAAAAAAACGACAACACCGGCCAGAATCCGATGATAGACGATACAGACCGCGATATAATCAGCCATCTGCAACTGGACGCAAACATTCCCTATGCGGAGTTGGGCGAACGGGTCGGCCTCTCGGCCTCGACCATCAACGATCGCCTCAAACGCCTGAAGGCGAAGGGGGTCATCCGGCGCATCAGCGCCGAGATCGATCCGGCGGCCCTCGACCTCGATCTGCTGGTCTTCGTGCTGGTGGAGATCGGCGGTGTCGCGGCCGAGCAGGCCTTCTGCAGCGCGATGCGCGCCGAACCGGCGGTCATGGAGTGCCATCATATCGCCGGGGACTTCTCCTATCTTCTGAAGGTGCGCGTCGCTTCGACCCAGGCCTTCGAGAGCTTTCTCAGCGAGCATATCAAGCCGCTGGAGGGTATCCGTCGCACCCAGAGCCTGATCGCCCTCTCCAGTCCCAAGGATTCTCGGGCCCTGCCGGTCAAGACGGCGCGGGAACCGGCCGACGGCACGGGCCGCTGATCATGGATTCCTTGTTGCGCGACCTTATCCTGCTGGCCAAGGGGCTTGGCATCGGCTTTGCCGTTGCCGCCCCCGTGGGGCCGATCGGCATGCTCTGCATCCGCCTCACCCTCGAAAAGGGGCGCCTCGCCGGGTTCAGCGCCGGGCTCGGCGCGGCGGTGGCGGATACGATCTTCGCCATCATCGGCATCTATGGCATCGCCGCCGTGAGCGGCCTCATCGCGGCCGAACGGGTCTGGTTTGAACTGGGTGGCGGCCTCTTTCTGGTGGCCTTCGGGGTGCATCTCGGCATGAAGCGCCCGGTCATCGCCACCAGCGAGCAGGAAGTGCCGCAGACCCTGCTGGCCGACTTTCTCAAGACCCTGCTGCTGACCCTGGCCAATCCTTCCACCATTCTCTCCTTCATGGCGGTGTTCGCCGGCGTGCCGGGCCTGGCGCGGGTGGAAATGGGACTTGTGCCGATCCTGATCCTGGGTGTCCTGCTGGGGTCGGCGGGGTGGTGGCTGACCCTGTCGATTGGCGTCGGCGTCATTCGCCACATGATCTCGCTCGCTACCCTGGTCTGGCTCAACCGCGTGGCCGGCGGCTTGCTGGTCGCCTTTGGCTGCTACACCCTGGCGCATCTCGCCGGGCTCTATTTCCAGGGCGGGTAATGGCGTGTTTCTGGCCCGGTCCCGGGGCGGTTGATCGGGGTGGGGCCGGGTGCTAGTTTCCGCCCCGATTTCATCGCTTTTCTCGCAGATCGGATTGATAGAGAGCCATGTCGCTGGACAGCAAGACCGTCGCCCGCATCGCCACCCTGGCGCGCATTCGCGTACCGGAAACGGATCTCCCTGGCCTTGCCCAGGAACTCTCCGGGATCATGACCTGGATCGAGCAATTGAACGAGGTCGACACCCGGGGCGTGCAGCCGATGTCTGGCGTGCTTGCGCGTGACATGCCGCGCCGCGCCGACGTCGTCAATGACGGCGGCGATCCGCAGAAGGTCCTCGCCAATGCGCCGGAGCCGGCCCATGGCTTCTTCACCGTTCCCAAGGTCATCGAGTAAGGCGGCGCACCGGTCATGAGCGATCTCACCCATCTCACCATCGCCGCCGCCCTAGACGGATTGGCCGCGAAGAAATTCTCGGCGCGCGAGCTTGGCGAGGCGCACCTCGGCGCCATGGCGAAGCACAAGAAGCTCAATGCCTACATCACCGAGACACCGGAAACGGCATTGCAGCAGGCCGACGCATCGGACAAGCGCCGTGCGGCCGGCAAGGCGGGCGCTCTCGATGGCATTCCGCTCGGCATCAAGGATCTCTTCTGCACCGAAGGCGTGCTGACGACCGCAGGGTCGCACATCCTCGACGGCTTCAAGCCGACCTATGAATCGACGGTGACCAGGAACCTGTTCAATGCCGGCGCCGTCATGCTGGGCAAGCTCAATCTCGACGAATTTGCCATGGGGTCCAGCAACAAGACCTCGTATTACGGCAGCGTCGTCAACCCGTGGAAGCGGACAGGCGACAACACCGACCTCGTGCCCGGGGGCTCCTCGGGCGGCTCCGCGGCGGCGGTGGCCGCGCGCATCGCCATGGGCGCCACCGGTACCGATACCGGCGGCTCGATCCGGCAGCCGGCGGCGCTGACCGGCACGGTCGGCATCAAGCCAACCTATGGCCGCTGCTCGCGCTGGGGCATCGTCGCGTTTGCATCCTCGCTCGACCAGGCGGGACCCATCGCGCGCTCGGTCGAGGACTGTGCCATCATGCTGGGTGCCATGGCTGGACACGATCCGAAGGATTCCACTTCGGTCGAAATGGCGGTGCCGGATTTCCGCAGAGCGCTCACTGGCGACATCCGCGGCTTGCGCATCGGCATTCCCAGGGAATACCGCGTCAATGGCATGTCGGCCGAGATCGATGCCCTTTGGGCCCAGGGCGCCGAATGGCTGAAGGTGCAGGGGGCGGAACTCAAGGAAATCTCGCTGCCGCATACCAAATACGCACTGCCGACCTATTACATCATCGCTCCGGCGGAAGCGTCGTCGAACCTCGCTCGCTATGACGGCGTGCGCTTCGGCCTGCGGGTGCCGGGAAACTCCCTGGACGAGATGTACGAACTGACCCGCGCCGCTGGCTTCGGCAAGGAAGTGAAGCGCCGCATCCTGATCGGTACCTATGTGCTCTCGGCCGGCTATTACGACGCCTATTACCTGCAGGCGCAGCGTGTCCGCGCCCTCATCCTCAAGGACTTCACCGAGGCCTTCAAGGATGTGGACGTGATCCTCACCCCCTCGACGCCCTCGGCCGCCTTCGGCTTCCACGAGAACGAGGACGACCCGGTGCAGATGTACCTGAACGACGTCTTCACCGTGACAGTCAATCTCGCGGGCCTGCCCGGCATCTCGGTGCCGGCCGGGCTAGACGCCAAGGGCCTGCCGCTGGGGCTGCAGCTGATCGGCCGCGCCTTCGACGAGGAAACCCTGCTCAGGACCGCCGGCGTGCTGGAGCGCTGCGCCGATTTCACCGCTTTGCCGGCGGGAGTGTGATGCCATGAACGATACCGCAATGGTCAACGACAAGAACCTGATCGAGGGCAAGACCGGCATGTGGGAGGTGGTGCTGGGCCTTGAGGTCCACGCGCAGATCATCTCCAACTCGAAGCTGTTCTCGGGTGCGGCCACCAATTTCGGCGCCGAGCCGAACACGCAGGTCAGCCTGGTCGACGCCGCCTTTCCCGGCATGCTGCCGGTGATCAACGAGAAATGTGTCGAGCAGGCGGTGAAGACAGGTCTCGGGCTGAATGCCCAGATCAACCTGCGCTCGGTGTTCGACCGCAAGAACTACTTCTATGCCGATCTCCCGGCCGGCTACCAGATCAGCCAGTATCTCGATCCCATCGTTGGCAAGGGGACGATCATCCTCGATCTGCCCGGCGGCGAGCACCGGGCGGTCGGCATCACGCGTCTTCATCTCGAGCAGGACGCGGGCAAGAGCCTCCACGACCAGCATCCCTCGAAGACCTATGTCGACCTCAACCGCGCCGGCGTGGCGCTGATGGAAATCGTCTCGGAGCCGGACATGCGCTGCTCCGACGAGGCGGCGGCCTATCTGAAGAAACTGCGCTCAATCCTGCGCTATCTCGGCACCTGCGACGGCAACATGGATGAAGGCTCGATGCGCTGCGACGTCAACGTTTCGGTGCGCAGGCCCGGCGATGCGCTGGGCACGCGTTGCGAGATCAAGAATGTCAATTCGATCCGCTATGTCGCCGCCGCGATCGAGCATGAGGCGCGCCGCCAGATCGAGATCCTGGAGGAGGGCGGCTCGATCCGGCAGGAAACGCGGCTGTGGGACCCCGGCAAGGGGGTCACCCGCTCGATGCGATCGAAGGAAGAGGCGCACGACTATCGCTACTTCCCGGATCCCGACCTGCTGCCGCTCAATCTCGACCCGAAATGGGTCGAGAGCCTGAAGGCGGGCCTGCCCGAACTTCCCGACGCCAAGCGCCAGCGCTTCATCAAAGAGTTCGGGCTCTCGGATTACGATGCCGGCGTGCTGGTGGCGGAACGGGAATCGGCCGCCTTTTACGAGGCGGCGGCCAAGGGTCGCGATGCGAAGCTGACTGCCAACTGGATCACCTCGGAACTGTTCGGCAAGCTGAATGCCGCCGGCAAGGACGTCACTGAAAGCCCGGTTTCGGCCGAGGCAATTGGCGAGCTGATCGGCCTCATCTCCGACAACACGATCTCGGGCCGCATTGCCAAGGACGTCTTCGCCGAGATGTTCGAGACGGGCAGGGCGGCGGGCGAGATCGTCGAGGCGAAGGGCCTCCGCCAGGTCCTCGATACCGGGGCGATCGATGCCGAGATCGACAAGATCATGGCCGCCAATGCCGACAAGGTCGCGGAATACCGGGGTGGCAAGGACAAGCTGCTGGGGTTCTTCGTCGGCCAGGTGATGAAAGCCATGGGCGGCAAGGCCAACCCGGCCATGCTGAACGAACGGCTGAAGGCCAAGCTCGCCGGCTGAAATCCGCTGGCCGGGGCTGAGTTGTCTGGCTCAGTTTTGGCGGCTTTAGCGGACGATGATGTGAAGTTGACATAAAAGCCGCCGACAATTGCTTGCGGCAACAGGGTTTTGTGCCAACCTCGGCCGCTTCGGAAAGGTTGTCTTAACCAGTTTATGGCGTAAAATAGCCCGTGCGCGGCCTTTGGGCCGCGAGAGCGGGGGTATGTCATGCGATCGATCCTGTCCGTGGGTGTTGTCCTGGGAGCGCTGGCGGTAACCGGCTGTGCCGGTCGCATGGCCAATCCGCCCCAGGAAGCCACCATCTATGACCGCTACATGACCTGCGAGCAGATCAGGGCCGAAGTGGCGCGGAATTACGACGCGCAATCGGCGCTGGTGCGCGAGCAGGTCCAGGCAGAGGAAGAGAACGACATCATCAAGGTGTTCTCGCTTGCCTATCCGCCTGGTTTTTTTGCCGTGGACAATACGGTCGAGGGTGACGACTATGGCACCGCGCCACAGGAAATCGAGCATGCTGCGCTGGCCACGCGCAACCGACATCTGATTGCATTGGCGAAGGAAAAATCGCCGACCTGCTGGCCAGGCGACAGCCATTGGGTGCGGTCATGAGGCGCGCCGGAATTCTGGCAGGATTGCTGGCCGGAACACTGAGCCTCGGCGCCTGTGGTGGCGAGCAGCCCGAACTGGTGTCGGTGATCCGTCCGACCGATCCGGACATGAACTGCATGGACCTGTTGCGCGAGACCGGGCAGAACGATCTTGCCATCGCGCGTCTGGTGGATCGCGATGACCAGATTCATCGTCGCAATGTGCATTTCACAGCCATCGACGGCATCACGGTGCCGCCAGCCATGCTGACGCTGGATCTGCGCGACCAGCCCAACAAGGAAATGCATGTGCTGCGGGCGCGCAACGCGCGGCTGATTGAACTCGCGGACCAGAAGGGCTGCTAAGCGCAGCCTATTCGGCGAAAAACTGGAACAACCGGGCGGCCAATTGGTCAGGCATCTCTTCGGGGATGAAATGGCCGCAGGCGACGCGTTCCACGATCGGCTTCCTGACCCATTGCTGCCAAAGCTTCGCCGGGTTGCGCCGGTCGTCGACGAATGTGCCGGAATAGAGAGCCAGGGCCGGACAGCCGATGCGGCGGCCGCGCTTCATATCGTCCCTGTCATGAGCGTCGTCGATGGTGGCGCCAGCGCGATAGTCGGCGCAACTGGCAGCGATGACCTCGGGCCGGCGGAAGCAGCGGCGGTACTCGGCGAGAATCTCAGCGGGAAAGGCGGCCATGTCTCCGGCCCAGTGCCGCAAGATCCAGTCCAGCCAGAAATCCGGATCGGCGCCGATCATGCGCTCCGGCAGCCCACCGGGCTGGGCGAGGAAGCCCCAATGGAACGTGCCCAGGGAAAAATCCTTGTCGGCGAGATCCCAATAGGTCGCGGTGGGCACGATATCGAGCGATACCAGCTTCTGGACCCGATCGGGATGGTCGAGCGCCAGCCGGTAGCCGACCCTTGCCCCCCGGTCATGACCGACCACGGAGAAGGTCTCGTGGCCCAACATGCGCATGATGCCGACCACTTCATGAGCCAGCTGGCGCTTGGCATAGTTGCTGGAATCGGGCAGCGGGGTGGGGGCGGCGCTGTCGCCATAGCCCTTGAGATCGAGGCAGACCACCGCCATGGATTCGGCCAGGACCGGGGCCAGGTGCCGCCAGATCAGGTGGCTCTGGGGATAACCGTGCAGCAGCACCACGGCCGGTCCCTGGCCGCCCTTGATCACCTTGAAGCTGATGTCGCCGAGCTGGATCTGCCAGCGGTTGAAGCCGTCAAACATGCCGTCCCTCTTCCCCCGCCCTCCAATGGCGCCGCCGCCACGGCGATGCTGCCATCCGGCGCGGTTGAGATTAGACTGCGCCCGTCGATTCCCGGTCAACCCCGCCAACCAACAGGGCTTGCGATCCGCTATGACCATGATCCTCAGCACCTCAGCCACCACCCCCGCGGCCAGCGAACCCACACCGCTGCGCCGGCGCCTGCGGGCGCATTACCGTGCGGACGAAACCGCCATCGTCGAAATGCTCCTGGGTCAGGCCGAACTGCCGGCCGAGATGCAGGACCGGATCGCCGCCCGCGCCCGCGCCCTGGTAGAGGAGGTTCGCCGCAACCGGGTCGGCCAGGGCGGCATCGATGCCTTCATGCATGCCTATGAGCTGTCCTCCAAGGAGGGCGTGGTGCTGATGTGCCTCGCCGAGGCCCTCCTGCGCATCCCCGACGGCGAGACCGCCAACCAGCTCATCCGCGACAAGTTGCGGGACGCCGATTTCGCCGCCCATCTGGGGGAATCGGATTCCATGTTCGTCAACGCCTCGACCTGGGCGTTGATGCTGACCGGGCGCATCATGCAACTCGACCAGACCAGCAGCGACTTGAAAGGCGTGCTCAAGCGCCTGGTCACGCGCAGCGGCGAGCCGGTGATCCGCCAGGCGGTGACCCAGGCGATGAAGATTCTGGGGCGGCAGTTCGTCATGGGACGCAATATCGGCGAGGCGCTGGAGCGGGCAGAGGGCGCTGAAAAGCGCGGCTATCGCTATTCCTACGACATGCTGGGCGAGGCCGCACGCACCATGGCCGACGCCGAACGCTATTTCGCTGCTTATGTCGATGCGATCAAGGCGATCGGCAAGGCGGCGCGTGGCAGGGGCCCGATTGCCGGCCCCGGCATCTCGATCAAGCTTTCGGCCCTGCATCCGCGCTATGAGTTCGCCCAGAGCGAGCGGGTGATGGGCGAACTGGTGCCCCGGGTGCGGGCCCTGGCGCAGGCGGCGAAGCAGGCGGGGATCGGTTGCACCATCGACGCCGAGGAGGCGGACCGCCTCGATCTCTCTCTCGATATTCTCGATGCGGTGGCGGGCGATGCCGCTCTCAGGGATTGGGACGGGCTCGGCCTTGCCATCCAGGCCTATCAGAAACGCTGCCTGCCGCTCATTGACTGGCTGGCGGATTGCGCGCGCCGTCACCGACGCCGCCTGATGGTACGCCTGGTCAAGGGCGCCTATTGGGACAGCGAAGTGAAATGGAGTCAGGAACGCGGCCTTGCCAACTATCCTGTCTTCACCCGCAAGGCCTCGACCGATGTTTCCTACCTCGCCTGCGCACGGCGGCTCTTGTCTGATGCCCAGGCCTTCTTCCCCATGTTCGCCACGCACAACGCCCAGACTCTCGCCGCCGTGATCGAGATGGCTGGCGGCGAGGCGGCGGCGCGCGAAAAGCTGGAGTTCCAGCGGCTGCATGGCATGGGCGAGCCGCTCTATGAACAGGTGACGCCGCAGGATGCCATGGGGATTCCCTGCCGCATTTACGCGCCGGTCGGCAGCCATGAGGATTTGCTCGCCTATCTGGTGCGGCGCCTGCTGGAGAATGGCGCCAACACCTCCTTCGTCAACCGCATCGTCGACGAGAAGGCGCCGCTGGATGCCATCGTTGCCGATCCGATCCAGCAGGTCCGCGCCCTCAAGTCGAAGCCGCATCCGGGCATTCCGCAGCCCAGCCACATGTTCGGCAATGAGCGGCGCAATTCGGCCGGCATCGACCTCTCGGACCCGGAGGTGATGCAGAGCCTGGCAGCCGATCTGGGCGCCGCCGCCGCACTGCCGGCAAGTGCCGGGCCGATTGTCGGCGGGGTCGAGCGCACCGGCGCGGCCACCGCCGTGGTCAATCCCGCCGATACGCGCAGCGAGGTGGGACGTGCGGTCACGGCGACGCCCGCCGATGTCGAGGATGCGCTGGCCCGAGCCGGCCGCGCCTTCGGCGATTGGTCCGGCGCGCATGCCGAGGCCCGTGCCGCCTGTCTCGACCGCACCGCCGATTTGATGGAAGCGCGCCGCGCCGAGATCATCGCCCTTTGCATCCGAGAGGCCGGCAAGACCATCGCCGATGCGGTGGCCGAGCTGCGCGAGGCAGTGGATTTCTGTCGCTATTACGCGGCGCGCGCCCGCGCCGATTTCGCAGCACCCCTCAACCTGCCGGGGCCGACCGGCGAGCGCAACCAGCTCTATCTCCATGGTCGCGGTACCTTTGTCTGCATCTCGCCCTGGAACTTCCCGCTCGCCATCTTCATGGGCCAGGTGAGCGCGGCTCTGGTCGCCGGCAATTGCGTGATCGCGAAGCCCGCCGAGCAGACGCCCCTCATTGCCGCACTTGCGGTCAGGCTGCTGCATCAGGCCGGCGTGCCAGGCGACGTGTTGCACCTGCTGCCGGGCGACGGCCCGACGGTGGGGGCACCGCTGACGCGCGATCCGCGCGTGGCGGGCATTGCCTTCACTGGCTCGACCGAGACCGCGCGCCTTATCAACCGCACGCTGGCTGCCAAGGACGGCCCGATCGTGCCGCTCATCGCCGAGACCGGCGGGCAGAACGCGATGATCGTCGATTCAACCGCCCTCCCGGAGCAGGTCGTGCGCGATGTATTGATCTCGTCCTTCCAGAGTGCCGGGCAGCGCTGCTCGGCGCTCCGCGTTCTCTTCGTGCAGCAGGATATCGGCGCGAAGCTGGAAGAGATGCTGGCGGGTGCCATGATGGAGCTGAAGATCGGCGACCCGGCCGACCTTGCCACCGATGTCGGTCCGGTGATCGATGCGGACGCAAAGGCGACGCTGGAGGGCCATGCCCAGCGCATGGAACGCGAGGGCAAGCTGGTCTACAGGAGCAGGCTCGGCGCCGATTGCGGTCACGGTCATTTCTTCGCGCCGGTCGCCTATCGCATCGACGGGCTCAATCGCCTGGAAAAAGAGGTCTTCGGTCCGGTTCTCCATATCGTGCACTACGCCGCTGATCGTCTGGATGACGTGCTGCGGGCGATCAACGACACCGGCTACGGCCTCACCCTCGGCATCCATTCCCGCATCGACGGCAAGGTCGGCTACATCGCCGAGCGGCTCCGGGTCGGCAATGCCTATGTCAACCGCAACATGATCGGCGCCGTTGTGGGCGTGCAGCCCTTCGGCGGGGAGGGCCTCTCCGGCACCGGCCCCAAGGCCGGCGGTCCACGCTATCTCCACCGCTTTGCCACCGAGCGCACCCTCACCGTCGACACGACCGCGGCTGGCGGCAATGCCAGCCTGCTCAGTCTCGCGGAAGAGGGCGGCGCGTAAGCGGAAGGCCCCTTACCCCCTGAACAGATGGGTTGGGGTGAGGGGAACCTCTAAAACACAACCTGCGTGGCGGTGGCCAGTTCGGCGATCGGGATGTGACAGGCGATGCGGTGGCCGGCATCGCTGATCTGGACCGGCGGCGGCGTGTCGTCGCAGATGGCCCCCACCTTGCGCGGGCAGCGGGTGGCGAAGGGGCAGCCGGCGGGCCGGTTTTGCGGGCTGGGGATGTTGCCCTCGAGGATGATACGGCGCTGCTTGACGTCAGGATCCGCGATCGGCACCGCAGACATCAGGGCTTCCGTGTACGGGTGATAGGGCGGGGCGAAGACGTCGGTCACATTGCCGAATTCCATCACCTGGCCAAGATACATCACCGCCACATGATCGGCGAGGTAACGCACGACCGAGAGGTCGTGGCTGATGAACAGCAGGGTCGAGCCGCGCTTCTTCTGGATGTCCACCAGTAGGTTGATGATGGCGGCCTGGACCGAGACATCGAGGGCCGAGACCGGTTCGTCGGCGAGGATCAGGTCCGGCTCCCCGGCCAGCGCCCGGGCGATGGCGACGCGCTGCTTCTGTCCACCGGAAAGCTGGCGCGGCATGCGGTTTGCGAATTCGAGCGGCAGGTTGACGGTCTTCAGCAGGTTGAGGACCGCGTCCTTGGCCTTGCGCCCGCCGACGCCGGTCAACTTGGCAAGCGCCCGCTCCATGACATAGCCGACGCTGTGGCTGGGGTTGAGGGTGCTGTCGGGGTTCTGGAACACCATCTGCACGGCGCGCTTGGTGGCACTGTCGCGATTTTCGATGGCGGTGCGGCCGATCTCCTTGCCGGCCAGCAGGACCTGGCCGCCGGTTGCCAGTTCGATACCGGTCAGCACCTTGGCGAGGGTGGACTTGCCGCATCCGGATTCGCCGACGATGGCCAGCGTCTCGGATTGCCGCGCTGCGAGATCGATATCGTCGACCGCGTGCACGTCATAGCCTTCGCCGCCGAACATGCCGATCGACTGGCGATAGGTTTTCTTCAGGCCGACCAGGGTAAGGAGATCCTCGTGGGTGACCGCAGCCTCGCCATCGGCCACCACGCCGGTTTCCGGGCGGGCGTGTTTCGCCAATTCGCGCACCCGCACGCATTTCACGCGGTGATGCCCGCTCTCGCCGTAGATCGTGGTCGGAATCGCCGCCGCCGTACAGCGCTCGCCGGCGGCATCGGGGCAGCGCGGGGCGAAGATGCAGCCCTTGGGGCGATTGAGGATCGGCGGCACCTGGCCCGGAATGGCGCTCAAGGGGCGGCTGCGCTTGTCGGCATTGAGGGTCGGTATGCAGTTGAGGAGGCCGCGGGTATAGGGATGGCGCGGGTCGCGGAACACCTCGCCAATGGGGCCTTCCTCGACCAGTTCCCCGGCATACATCACGCCGATGCGGTCGCAGATCCGCACCACGGTGCCGAGATTGTGGCTGATGAAGACGATGGCGCTGTTGTGCTTCTTGCGGAGCTGCGCCACGAGGTCGAGCACGGCCGCCTCGACGGTCACGTCGAGACCCGTGGTGGGCTCGTCCATTACCAGAAGCGAGGGCTCCGCCATCAGCGCCATGGCGATCACCACGCGCTGTTGCTGGCCGCCCGAGAGCTGGTGCGGATAGCGCGTCATCATCGATTCCGGGTCAGGCAGGTTGACCTCGCGCAACATCTGCACGGCGCGTTTCTCGGCCTCCGCCGTTCCCACGCCGGAATGGATGATCGGCACTTCCATCAACTGCTTGCCGATTGGAATGACGGGATTGAGGCTGCTCATCGGGTCCTGATAGACCATGGCCATGCGACCGCCGCGGATCTTCCTCAGTTCCTCGTCCGACATCTTGGTCATGTCGCGACCTTCGAACAGGATCTGCCCGCCAGTCAGGCGCCCGGCGCCGCCCAGGTACTTCATGATGGCAAAGGCTACCGTCGACTTGCCGCAACCTGATTCACCCACCAGGCCCAGCGCCTCGCCTTCGTAGAGGGTGAGGCTGATGTCCGGCACCACCTTCAATTCGCCGGCGCGCACGAAATAGGAAATCGAAACGTTGCGCAGTTCCAGGATCGGCTTGCGGGCGCCGGGTGCCTGGTCGGACGGGCGATCCAATGTCGCGGCGTTGGTGCTCATCTTGGCCGTCCCTTTCCGTCCATCAATCCCGCAGGCTGATCTCGCGCATGCCGTCGGCGAGCAGGCTGAAACCCACGACCAGCGATGTAATCGCCGCCGCCGGGAACAGCGACATGTGCGGGTAGATCGTCATCATGGCGTAGGTTTCCTTGACCATGCCGCCCCAATCCGGATCGGGCGGCGGCAGGCCGAGCCCGAGGAAACCGAGCACGCCGATGGCGATCGTGGTGTAGCCGAGCCGGAGGCAGGCATCGACAATCAGCGGCCCGCGCGCATTGGGCAGGATCTCGACCAGCATGATGTAGAGGGCGGTTTCGCCGCGCATCTTGGCGGCGGCGACGTAATCGCGCTCCCGGAGTTCCAGCGTCATGCCGCGCACGATGCGGGTGATTTGTGGTGTCGCCACGAAGATCACCGCCATGATGACGTTGATCGCCGAAGGGCCCAGTTTCATGATGACGATGATGTAGAGCACGATCGCGGGGAAGGAGAGTAGGATATCGGCGATGCGGTTGATCACCTGGTCGACCCAGCCGCGGTAATAGCCGGCCATCAGGCCCAGTAGACAACCGATGATATAGGCGCAGATCACGGCGATGGGCGCCACGATGAGCACGGTCCGCGAGCCCCAGATGATACGGGAAAGGATATCGCGGCCGGAGTTGTCGGCACCCAGCCAGTTGACCGCGCTCGGCGTCGGGTCAATCAGCGCATCCATGTTGTTGGCATTCGGATCGTAAGGTGCAATCAGGGGCGCGAAGATGGCGACGAAGATCCAGAACAGCACCAAAAACGCCCCGACCATTCCGACCGGGGACTCCTTCAGCAACCGGATCCGGTTCCATGCGAGGGCGATGACGCCGTCGTTTGACATGCCTGCGCTCTCTCTTAGCTGAAGCGAATGCGGGGGTTGAGCATCATGTAGCCGAGATCGCCCGCGATCTGCGTTGAGACCGAGACGAAGACGGCGAACAATGCCGCGGCTTCGACCGTGGCGACGTCCTGGGACAGCGCGGCCTCCAGCAACATGCGCCCGAATCCCGGGTAGGCGAACACCGCCTCGACCACCACCACGCCGGTGATCAGATAGTTGATCTGCAGCAGGATCACGGTGAAGGGCGCGATCATGGCGTTGCGGAGGGCGTGCTTCAGGATCACGTCGCGGAAACTGAGGCCCTTGAGAATCGCCGTGCGGATATAGGGCCTGGTCATCACCTCGACCATCGAGGCACGTACCATGCGCACCACATAGCCGAGGTCGTATAGCACCATCACCATCACCGGCAGGATCAGCTGCTGCCAGATCGGCCAGCCGGCACCGGCATCCAGGGGCGCCGTCCCCGGCAGGATGCCGAGCCAGATAACGAAGATAGTCGCCAGGAAGACGCCCGAGGCGAATTCCGGCACCGAGGTGGTGACGATGCTGGAAACCGAGATCGACCGGTCGAGGATCGAGCCTTCCTTCATGCCGGCAGCGATGCCGAGGATGATCGAGAGCGGCACGATCACGGCGAAGGCGACGCCAGCCAGCAGCAGCGTATTGCCGAGCCGGTCCCAGATGATGTCGTTGACCGGCTGCTTGTAGAGCGTCGAGAAACCGAGATCGCCCTGCAGCGTGTTGGTGAGCCAGTCGAAATAGCGCTCGATCACCGGGCGGTTGAGGCCCAGTTCCTCGGTCAGCCGGTCGACCTGATCCTGGGTCGCGAACGGCCCCAGGACCTTGCGTGCGACCTGCCCCGGCGTGAACTCGAATGCCAGAAACACCAGCAGTGATACCGCCAGCATCGTGAAGGCAAGCAAAGCGATTCGCTTGAATAGAAAAGCCAGCATGTCCCCTCAGCCATCCCCGAGCCCTCGTTTCCGGCCTGGCCGGTCCCGGTCGTTGCCGGGTGAGTGGGCTCTTGATCGTCACTAAAGCACAAATGGGCGGGCTTGCCAGCCACCAATATCGAATATCGTCATAACCGTCAGTAACACCAAGAATGCCCCGATAGCGACGCCAGTGCTTCCGGCAGCGCCATCGGGGCCGGTCGGGTGCTTCGGTCAGCTCCTGTGGCGCTGGAAAAGATACTGCGCCACGGCCAGATCCTCGTGGCCGCCGCCGCCGGATTTAAACCACGTTATTTCGCTGTCATTTTCGCGACCGGGACGATTTCCCCGGTTGAGGTCGAACATATCGGTGAAATCCTCGCCCACGGCGAGGCCGTCTCGAATGGGGCCACAGACATCGCCGGCGACCCCGATCGTGGTGAGGCGGGCATCGACATAGTGCTTTGTCGCAGCGCGAAAGGCGTCATCATCTGCCTCGCGCATCTCGGGAAGATAGCCGCCGACAAGGTCTAGGTGGCATCCCGGTTTCAGCCAGGCACCCTTGACGAGCGGTGTTGTGGCGCGGGTCGCCGTCGAGACGATGTCGGCCGCCGCCACGGCCGCGGCCAGATCCTTGACGGTGTCGACAGCGAGGCCCGCGTCGCGCAAACGCGCGGCCGGCTCGGCCAGCACCTCGGGGCGGCGATTCCACCACAGCACGCGGGTGATCGGCCGCATGGCGCAATGCGCTTCGATGAGATGCGGTGCGAGCGCGCCGCCGCCCACCATCACCAGGGTCGTAGCATCGGTCCGGGCGAGCAGGTCGGCGGCCATGGCGGAATTGGCAGCCGTCTTCACCAGGGTGAGGGCGGCGCCGTCCAGCGTGGCGATGGCGGCACCGTCTTTCCCGTCGAACAGCGCATAGACACCCTGGACGGCCGGCAGGCCGCGTGCCGGATTCTCCGGAAACACACTCACCAGCTTGATGCCGAAGTTCTTGCCGTAGCGCCAGGCCGGCAGCATCAGCCAGTCGTTCTGCGTGCCGTTCGCCCGGATTTCGCTGAGCAGCGTCCGATCGACTGCGTCGACGCCTTCGCGATTCATCTGCTTCAACGCCGCGACCAGGCTCGGATAATCGGCGATCGCGTGAATGCGCGCGGCATCGAGATGGTGCATCAGAGCGACAGCCCCAG